>CAYFUR010000006.1:12263-66219 GCA_964346275.1 uncultured Candidatus Sumerlaeota bacterium | reverse complement strand
TGATCATTTGGTGACATTTGTGTAGGATTTTCCTTGATTCGGGCAATGAATACGCTTTAATTTAGTCTTACAGTAAATAAAGGAAGGAATTCCCTTCCCGCCAGGAGTCAATCATATGAACCCGAGAAAAGCCTTCACCCTCATCGAGCTTCTCATCGTGGTGGCTATTATCGCCATCCTCGCGGCCATCGCTGTCCCCAACTTCCTCGAGGCCCAGACCCGCTCCAAGGTCTCCCGCACCAAGGCCGACATGCGGTCTCTCGCCACCGCCATCGAGTCCTATCGCGTGGACAATAACCGCTACATCTGGACCCGGAACTACATCCCCGAGCCCTATGCCATTCCCGGCGGGTTCTATCAGGACAACCCGGACAGCGCCTACGGCCTCACCACACCGATCTCCTACATCACAAGCGTCCCCGAGGATCCCTTTGGTGGCGCCCGCGATCCCCAGGACCTCTATGCGAATCTCGCTGGCGACGATTACTTCTACGCCACCAAGGCTTACTTCGAATCCCAGGGCTTTGGCTGGCGCGTTGAGCCGGGCGGCGAAGACGGCAGCACGGCCGACTGGGTGCTTCAGAGCAAGGGCCCGGACAAGGCTTGGGCCATCAACACCGTTCTGGAACTCGACCAGCCCTACAAGTGGCAGTACGATCCCACCAACGGCACCATCAGCCTCGGAAACGTCGTTCGCTCCGGGCCATAATCAGAGCGCAGTTTTTTCTCTCTCTCCTGTCTCTCAGCTCAGGTGGAAGTGGGGAACCCGGACGAAGGAAGAGCAGCCTTCTCCGGGTTCTTCGCTTTTTACACAGAGCTGCCCCGCCGCAGGACTCGCCAAGCCGCCTGACGGGCGTCTTCATCCCGATTTTGCCCTCCTTCCCGAAGTTTCCGGCGACCTCCCGCTTGACAGCCTGATTCTTGCTTCCCACCGTGCATCAGCAGCCGTCTGGAAGGAAAACCACCGTCCATGCCCCAAGTCCTCAAAAAACTCCACTCGTTCGGTAAGCGCGTGTGGAACGGAAAAACTCCGCTCCCTTTCCCCGATACACTCAGTATCGAGTCCAGTTACGCGTGTAATCTCAAGTGCGTCATGTGCCCGCGGCACTTTGAAGGCGTGCCCCAGGGGATGTTTTCCCTCGAGCAGTTTGAGAAATACATCGAGCCCCATGTTGACAGGTTCAAGTATGTTCACTTGACGGGTTGGGGTGAGCCGCTCATGAACCGCGACCTGCCGGAAATCGTCCACCGCTGCCGCGACAAGGGCGTCTGGACGTGCTTCACCTCCAACGGTCTCCTCCTGCGCCCGCCCCTGGACGAGAAAATCCTCGAAACCAATCTCGAGCTGATTTCCGTCTCCTGCGATGCGGACAACGCCGAGACCTATGAATACGTCCGTGGCAAGGGCACCTTCAACCTGCTGATTGATCGGTTGAAGGCCTTCAACAAGCGCCGCCGCGAAGTCGGCGCCCAGACGGTCATGCAGTGGTCCTTCGTCCAGATGCGCTATAATTTCGAGCAGCTTCCCGGCGCCGTGCGCCTGGCGGCCGAGTGCGGCTTCGACCAGATCGTGGCCAAGCACATCGAAACGGTGATCAATCGCGAGGAACTTTCCGATGCCATGTGGAACACGGGCATCGCGCCGGACCTGCCTCCGGAAATCGTCCAGCGCCACGACGAGGTGCTGGCAGAAGCGCGCCAGGCCGCCGACGAAGTCGGCATCGGCCTGGAAATCCATCCCCGCCGCATGGATCACCAGGGCATGTGCCTGGTAAAGCCGGCGACGAATCTGTTCATTGATTTCCAGGGCCGGGTTTCAAGCTGCTGCTACCTCAACGTCAACGACGTCCGGCCTTATAATCTGCCAGAAGAAAAGCCCGCCGATGACGGTGTTTACGGCGAGCTGCACCTGAAAGATCTCATGGAGATGCTGGAATCGGAGGAATACCGCACCTTCCAGCGCGAATGGCTGGAAGGCCGTGTCCCCGAAGCCTGCCGCAACTGCCTCCAGATCAACCGCATCCACACCACCAGCAAGGATTGAGGGCGGCGGGCGCTGGCCCGCCCGCTTACTCTTCCCCGCCCTCCACGTATTCCACCACCACCTCCAGCGCCGCGTCCGTGGCTTCGTCCACCTGGCTCAGCGGAACCGTGTAGAGATTGCAGAAGATCGAGAAAACGAGTTCTTCCTCGCCCGCCGTCTGCGCATAGCCGGACAGCCCGCGCATATACTCGATATAGCCCGTCTTTGCGCGGATTTTTCCCTCCAGGGCCGTTCCCTTCATGCGCCTTTTGATCCAGCCCGATTCCCCCGCCGATGACATGGACTCGATAAACGGCTCGCCATGTTCGGCTTCATTGCGCATATAGCGCAGGAGATAGGTCATCTGCCGCGGCTGGATGATGTTGTTGGCGGCCAGCCCGGAACCATCCACGATATTGAAGCCATCGGGCTGGGGAGCGCCGATTTCCTCCAGCCAGTCCTCCACCACGGAGGCGCCCGCGGCAAAACTCCCCTCGTTCTCCATCTCATGGCCGACGGTGCGCAGCACCATGTCTGCGAAGAAGTTGTGGCTCACGCGGTTGATGACTTTCAGCGTTTCCGACAGCGGGGGAGAAACCGTTGTCGCAATCACGGCCACTCTTGGCGCCTTGTCTATACGCGCCGGGTTGTCCAGGCCGCGAATGTTCACGGCCTCACCGGTGACAGGAATGCCGTCGCGCTCCAGCCGCTCGCGCAGCAGGAACGCTGTATAGCGCGCCCCGTCCCAGACGGAGCCGCGCTCTTCGATCACGTCGTCAATCGCCACGGTCCGGTCGTAGAGGAAAACGTTTCCTTCCGTCTTGCGCCAGACGATGTCCGCATTGCTTTCGCCGCCGGCCTCCACCGTTTCAACGTCGTTGACCACGGTGACGTAGGCCGTTTGCGGATTGATGGTGATGCGCGCCGGATCGCCCACGTCCTCGCCCGGCGCGATGGTCGTGCGAAAGCAATTCTCCTCGATCGCCAGGCCGCTGGACCCCGCCGCATACCAGTAGGGCAAATCCCAGTAAACCCATTCTTCGTTGATGTATTCCTTGGTAAAGACGCGGCCGTCGCCGATGATATCGCCTTCGATCTTCTCGATGCCCGATTCCTGCAGCGCGGCAATCCACTCGTCGAAGACCTTCTGTGCGTTGTTCGAATCATCCGGGTGCCACGCACCGAGGCTCGGATCGCCGGACCCCACGATCACCAGGTCGCCCTTCAGCACTCCGTCCTCGATCGGGCCGGTCGCCTTGACCACCGTTTCGTAGGTATAGTCCGGACCCAGTTTTTCCACGGCGCAGGACGTGGTGAACATCTTCATGTTCGACGCGGGGACAAAGCCCTTTGCGCCGTTCCGGTCGTAGAGCACTTCGCCATCCAGCGTTTCGATCCGCACGCCCCAGAAGGCGTTGGAAAAGGCCTCCTGGTTGAAGATTCCATCCAATTCCTTCCCAAGCTGTTCCCGCGAAGCCGCCGCCGCCGTTTCCTGCGCCGGCGCCGGACACACGGCCGAAAGCATGCAACAGATAAACAGAGTCGAGAAAAACATGCGCACCATAGAGCCACATCCTTTTTGCGATAGAAGATGATCCCACAAAATCAAAAAGATCGGGGCCAGCGGAAAATCCCCCTGGCCCCATGGAAAGTCCGCCGCCCTGCCTCTCTACGCCTTTGCGTCCCGAGGTCCCGCCCAGAGCCGTGCGGGCACGATTTCTTTCCATCGATTGTCGTCTATACGCGGCGGCTTGTTCTCCCAGCCGCCGTCCACTCTCTTTTTCGTGTCCTCCCAGGATTTCAGGCCGCTGAGCGCGTCCATGGCGGCCACGTTGCAGCCGCCCACGGCGTTCGACATCTTGACTGCTTCCTCGATCTCGCAGCCGCGCAGCAGCCCCGAGAGATACCCCGCAATCGAGGAATCACCGGACCCCGTCGCCGAACCCATCGGGTCCACGTGGAACGCCGCGTGCCACAGCTCGCGCCCGGCCCAGGAATCCAGCATCTCCTTTGGAAAGCCCTTCACTTTTTCCAGCTCTTCCCGGGGCGCCGTCCGTGTATAGATGCCGCGCGGCCCGCTTTTGATATTGATGATTTTGCCGCCCAGATCCAGAAGCTTGTCCGCCAGGCGCATGATATCTTCCGCCGCCATCAGCTCCAGCACGTCGGAGCTCTTGCGGTTGGCCTCGTCGCGCAGGTCCAGGAACCTTTCCCGCTCCAGCATGAACAGCATTTCCTCGGCGCTGGGCAGGAACAGATCCAGGTAGGGCACTGTGTTTTCCAGGACTTTCTTCCAATTCACCTGCCCCGACTCCGATGCCGGATCGGGGAGCGACATATCCAGGCTGGCCATCGTTTCCGGACAGTTTGTTTTGATGCGGCGAAAGACCTCCGTGAGCTGCTCGCCATCGTTGCGGTAAAGCGTCTTCATCAGCGGCGGATAGCCGAGATGGAAAATGCGCGCCTGGCGAGCGACGTCTTCATTCAAGTCACCGGCGCTATACGTATCGTTGGCCCCGGGGCAGTGGAGGAACATGCGGTCGATCCCCGGCGGCGAAAGGACGACAGTGTAAGACGTTTGCTCGCCGGGCATCTGGACCATGCTTTTTTCCAGGCCGCGTTTGGCCAGGATCTCCTCCAGATTGCGCGACAGGGGATCGTCGCCGTATTTCCCCATCAGCTCGACTTTGTTCCCCAGGATCAGCAGGCCGATCCCGGTGTTGGAAACCGGCCCGCCGGAGGACATCACAATGTTGCCCATCTGAGTCAGTTTGCCCGGCCGGAAGAGATCGTTGAACTCGACTTCTCCCGGTTTGCCCAGAAAGGACGGAATAATATCGAGGCAGATATGCCCTGCCACGACGACATCGAAAGAATACTCTGCCATGAACCGCGCACTCCTCTTGCCGTATAGCGTGTTTGGGTTTTGACTTGTTCCCTACTTCTTCTTTCGCCGCGCGGCGCTGGAGGCGAAAGCCCTGGCCGCCGCGATTTCCCCCTGCTCCAGCTCCACCTCCAGCGTATAGACGCCCCGCCCCCGGATCATTGTTTCCACCCGGCGCGCCGACTTTTTCAGCGAACTGTCCTTCATCGGTTCTTCGTTCATGTTGAGCGGCGAGGCGGCCTTCACTTTCTGCGGAAATTCGACGACAGCTTTCTGGCTCTCGCCCGACGTGTTGAATAGCCGCAGCACCAGCGTCTCCCGGTCCTCCGCGCGCTTGATGGCGCTCAGGATCACCGTCTGCGGAGCCACCACCGCCAGGCCCGCCGTGCGCGGCCAGGATCCATTGGTGTTGCGGCCCGATTGACCGCAAAGCAGGGGCAGCTCGAATTCGTCCGCCTCGCGGATCACGCCGCCGCTTTCCCAGTCCCCCCCGTGGGGATAGAGGGCATAGCGCGCTGCCACCTTGCCGGGCACCTGCGCCAGCTCCTGGTCCGGCCGCCGCTCCCAGCGGTAGCTCACCGTGCAGAGTGTCACCTCGTAGGCGCGCAGCAGTGTCATCCGGATCGTTCGCGAGGGATCGTCGGTTACCTCGTATTCATGGAGCCCTTCCGTGATCACCGCAAGGCCCTGCTTGCCATCCGACACGTCGACAAACCGGCGGCAGGGATAATTGGGATTTGGCGCCATGGCATAGCCGTGGTCCTGATCGCGGTCGATGGCGCGCTCCACCACGTCATACGGTGTCTCCGCCGAGCTCGTCTTCGCCTTGGAAAGCTCCGTCGGGAAGCAAACCCGCAGCCGGTGATTCTTCGACCGGTTGTCTATCACGGTGCGCACGTCGAGGCGGCGCGCTCCTTTACGCAGCGTAAAGTCCGACGACACCACCATTTCTTCCTCGTGCTCCGAACGCCTCGCATAGTGATGGCCGTCGTCGTGTTCGATGCCCGAGGGGATGCTCATGCGGAACGTCACGCGAATGGTTGCCAGGAGTGCCGAATTCTCGACGAGTTCCAGTCTGGCCGGCGCCCCGGCGCTTGTGATCACGCGATCCTCCGATGGGGCGCGCCATTCCCATCCGTTGCCATTTTCTCCCTCGTCGAGGAGGGAATGAAGACCTGTATAGACAGCACCGGATTCTTTTTCCATCAGATCCAGCGTGCCGTCGGCGCGGAAATCCGCCCGGAGGAATTCGTTTTCCAGCCGCGCGGGCGAGGGCGCCAGGCGTTCCTTCCGGCCCAGCGGCTCCGAACGGCGCACGATATACGTCTTCCAGCCCATGGGCGGAACATCTTCCGCCACGATCTGCGTCCGGCAGGACCAGCCCACCAGCGCATTGGTCAAATCCGTGTTGTCGCGCACGGTCTTTTCGCATGGCTTCCGATAGACAAACGCAAAGTCCGCCCGCTTGCCCGACTCTGCCTCCACGACTTCGTATTCAATTACATCGATGCCCTGGGCCATGTCGATATACGCGTCCACAACCTCCGTGCGCCGGCGGGGGAGCGGATTGAACACGGTCAGAACGATTTCATCTTCTTTCACGCTCGAATTATCGATGCGCAGCACAAGCGAACCCAGCGCGTCGTCCAGCACCAGATCGGAAATCGCCTTCACCTGGTCCAGGCGATAGGTGGCGTCGCGCTCGATCTTATCGACGCCGCATCCGGCGACCGTGTCGTGGGGCTGGCAACGGAGCAGATAGCGCCAGGCAAGGTCGAGATAGGTCTTCGGATACGCCTTCTGCGCTCCGGTTGCCCAGGAGAGTGCCGCAAACGGTTCCGCCCGGCGGACCAGGGCGGTCTCGGCCTGGGAATGGCCGATCTTCTGGCGGACGCGGCCGGAATAAATATTTTCCAGCGTCGTCGTAAAGGGCGACGGCGGGCCGGTGCGGCGCATTTCTCCATGAAAGGTCTTCAGCTTCTTTTTGTCCAACAGCCGCCGCAGGTCCTTCGCGTAAAGCTCCATGTTGCTGAAGAAGAGCTCCTCGCCCGGCTCCAGCAGGTGCTTCAATTCCTCCACGATCTCCGCTTCGAGCGGGTCCGGCTTCGTCGTGTCCATGCCCTGCATCATGGCAATCGCCGGCGTCGTGAAATGCTCGCGCTCGCGCTGGATCAGCGTGCGGAACGACCGTTCCAGTTCGTCGCGATGAAGCTCCTTCTTCGGCTCCAGCACAAAGAAATGATCGTATTCCCGGTCTGCCGTGATGCGCTTAAAGGGGACGGTATCCGTCCTCCACGAAAAAATCCGTTCCTTGGCATCGCGGCCATAGGCAACCGGGCGCCAGACATCCATGAAGAAATTGTAACGCGCCTTCGTTCCAAAGCGTGAGCAAAGCGCCCGCGTGCCGTCGGGAGCTTCCCATTGAAACTCCGCCGAGGGCGTATCCTCGGGCTGGATGCCGCGATAAAAGAAAATGATATCGATTCCAAAACCGGCATAAATCTGGGGCAACTGGGACACCTGGCCGAAGCCGAAGGGCGTGTATCCGGCCTTCATGGGCCGCCCGAATCGCCTCGCGACGCGATCGCCCGCGAGCAGATTCCGGACGATGCTCTCGCCGGAGAGCATATTGTCGTCCGGCGCCGTGTACCAGGGCCCGATGGCCAGCTTGCCGCCCTTCACCGCCTGGCGGATGCGCTCCTCATTCTCCGGGCGAATCTCCAGGTAATCCTCCAGCGGCACGGTCTGCGAATCCAGGGTGAAGCGGTATTCGGGCACCTCGTCGAAAATCTGCAGTAACCGGTCCAGAAACTCGACGGTCAGGCGGCGAGTTTGCTGGTATTCCAAGGTCCATTCCCGGTCCAGATGGGAATTGGGGATCAAATGGGCTCGGAGCGTTGTGCGGTAGGACTTGGACTTTCGGGCCATGAAGTTTGAATCCGTTTAATCGAGTTGAAAATGCGAGAAATTTCAGTGAATTGCCCGCGCTCTTTTGTAAGCGGTTACCAGAGCCGGACTGGCGGATCAACACTGTTTCGCGCTTCTCAAGAAGAAAGATTCTGAGGCTCCAAAAGAAAACCGCCGGAGCCAATGCCCCGGCGGCCATCATCGCTCTGCTGCGCAAAGCCTCAGCGATTGTTGTTGTCCTCAAACTCCACGAACTTGTCAAAGCCCGAGCGCGGCCCATAAGTGATGTCTCCCTCGCTCGCCGTTCCATTGGTGGGGTCATAGGGCAGGCCCGAATCCGGACCAAACCGGTCCGGTCCACGGCTGTGAAGCCGGTAAGAGCCGTAGACGCGGCGCGCCAGGCCGAACGCATCGACCAGACTGCTGGGCGGGCTCCGGCGCAGGGCGTAATTCCAGTTTACATACAGGTATTGATGCGCCTCCTCCGGTCCCGATTTGTGCTCCACAAAGGGGTCTCGCGGATAGGAGGTCACGTAAGAGATCGGCGTGGTGATCGGGTTCTTGCCATCCCAATTCGGGTCCGGCTGGCCCCAGGCTGGGACGGCCCCGCCGATATGGAATTCGCGGTGGCCCTCGGGCATGTTGGTATAATGATACGTGGGATAGCCATTGTGGTCGATGCGATAGGTCTCAA
This sequence comes from uncultured Candidatus Sumerlaeota bacterium, assembly GCA_964346275.1. Taxonomy (GTDB): domain Bacteria; phylum Sumerlaeota; class Sumerlaeia; order SLMS01; family SLMS01; genus CAYFUR01. The sequence continues at coordinate 57,711 of CAYFUR010000006.1, read as the reverse complement.
TCCCTGTCACGATCGTTTTCAGATCGGCCCGCGCCCGGGAGACCTTTGATCGCGTCTGGGCCTCGAGCAAATTGGGCAGCGCAATCGCCGCCACAATGGCGATAATCGCCACCACCACGAGAAGCTCGATCAGGGTGAAACCGCTTCTAGTCATATCCTTCCCCTTTCCATCTCAGCGCGTGATTTACTTCAGTCAGTTGACACTAGCCACGGTCCACACGATTCGTTCCAGGTCAATCACTGCAGTGGAAAGAGGGGAAGTCCGGCCTCCTCCCCCCGCATATGATACACTGAGTTGGTCTCATCTTCGGTGATGAAGAGAGTCTTGCGGTCTTCACCGCCGAATTCCACGTTGCTGGGCTTGCTCCCCGGAGTCTCGATCTTGTCCAGGGCGGTCCCGTCCGGTGCGATCTTCCAAATCGCGCCGCCGCCGAAATGCGCGACGAAGAGATTCCCATCCACGTCGAAGTTCATTCCGTCCGGATCGCCGCCGGGCATTTCCGCAAAGACTTCCGGCTCGCCCAGCATACCGTCCGGCTGGACCGCCATCTTCAAAACGCGGTGTTTCGCCGACTCGGCCAGCATCAGGTGCTTGCCGTCCTCGGTGAAGGCCAGCCCGTTGGGAAAGCAAAAGCCCTTGCGCGCGGGCATGATCTCGCCCGTCTCCCCATCCACGCGATAAACCACGCCGTCGGGGTTGTCCGGATCGTAGGATTTCGGATCGGTGAAGTAGAGATTGCCCTTTGGATCGAATGCCAGGTCGTTAGGCCGGTTAAACGGCTTGCCTTCATAGCCCGGCGCATAGACCGACGCATCTCCGCCGGGAGAAAGCCTCAGAATGGCCCCTTTCCCTTCTCCATATTCGCAGGCAAAGACATCGCCGCCCGGCCCGATGGTGAGGCCATTGGTTCGTTCGTGGACAGCCGGTTGTTCGCTGGCACCAAGAAAGACTTCGCTCATCCCCTCCTTGATCCGCACGATATAGCCGCCCTGGCAGCTCGATACATAGAGCGAGCCATCCGGCGCCCAGGCCGGGCCCTCCGGAAATTCCAGATCCTCCGCGATCTTTATCCATTGGGTGCTCGAGTCCATTTGCTCAAATTCCTCTCGGAGATTTTGGAGGACGGCGCGCCGCTGCTGGGCGACCCAAAGGTTTTCTAATTCCGCCCGCGCTTCCTCATAGGTCTTCTGCCGGGGTTGTTCCTCTTCCGCGAGCTGGAACAACGCATAGCCCCCCTTCACCTCGCGCGGAGCGCTGATCTCTCCCTCTTCCAGCCCACGCAGCGTCCGATCCAGCAGAGGAGTCGCCGGCGCCGCGATCCACCCCAGGTCGCCGCCCTCATCGCCAGTGGGGGATTCCGAATACTCGCGCGCCAGCTCGGCAAAGTCTTCGCCTTCCAGCGCTCTCTGGCGCAGCTCCCGCGCCCGATCGCGCACCTCCTTGCGCTTTTCCCAGGCCGCCCGGGTTGGCTCGGACGACCAATCGGGCGAGGACAGAACGATCTCCCGCACGCGCCAGCGCGGCTTTGTCCGCAGGCTTTCGCCATATTCTGCGTAGAGCGCCCGCAGCTCTTCGCCGCCCGGCTTCTCATCGCCGGCACTTTGCGCCATGTATTTTTTGGAGAGGAGATAATTCTCCATCGCCTGGGCCGCCGCATCGGCGGTGGGATCGCTCTTCAAATCAAGCTCCTCGATCAATGCGGCCCATTCCTCGGGATTCTTCCATGCGGCTTTCACGCGGGCCACCGCCAGATCCGCCTTTGCCGCTCGGCGCAAGTCTTCTTCCGTATAGTCCGGAGCCTTCTCCGGCAGAACCTGGCGGACATGCAGGATATTCCATCCGCTCTTCGTCCGGAAAGGCCCGCCGACGGTTCCCGGTTCCACCCGGCGGGCGTGCTTTCTGAAGGTCGGTCCCATCTCGTCGAGAGCCACAAGGCCCATGCGGCCGCCTTCGGCGCTGCTTGGAAGATCACTCCACAGCCTCGCCATGCGGTCGAAGTTTCCCGGTGTCGTCTCTCTGGCAATGCGCAGGGCGCGGCCGGCGATTGCCTCCATCTCCTCCGTCGTTTGTGCATCGGAATCGTCTATAAAGAGATAGGAAATCTCGTGGCGCTCGGGTGTGGCGGTGTTCCATTTGCGGATTTCCGCGGCCCGGCGCAGATCCTCCTCCGATGGCTCGATCCGCTGCGCGAGAAGGCGGGTTGCCCGGCTCCTCAACTGGCGCTCCCGTTCCGCTTCGACGGCCGCCCGCTGCTCCTCGCCCAGCTCGATGCCCTCTTCGCGGGCTTTCTCCGCCATCCACGCGAAAAACTCCACATCGCCGCGCGCCTTCTCCCAGGCCTCCTCGCGAGGCATGTCGGAATAGTCAAGTCCCATGGACCATGGGGAGGCGATAATCGCCTGAATCGCCGGGGTGCTGGCGAGATCCTCCGGGGAGGCGCTTTGCCCGTAAGCTCCCGGGTACACCAAGGCCGGAATCGCGAGGATTCCGGCCTTGGTGATCAATCGCAGGACCAACTGCTTATTCATACGCCGTCCAGTTTTCCGCTTGCACATCGGTGGGCTGGGGCTGGGCCGTGGCGGAGAAGTTATCAACGTAAACAGCGCGCTCGTCCGGTGAGGATGCGCCGTCGATGAATGTCATGATGCCGAACTGGCCGTTGGGCGAATGGCTGGCGTCGATTGTTCCGGTGCCAACGACGGTTCCGTCGAGGGAAACCGTGAACTGGTCGCCCACGAGATCCACCTTCATTTTGTGCCAGCCTTCGGCTGCGGTGAAATCCGCCGGCGAGGTGATCAGCAACGGCGTATTGAATCCACCTGTTGTGGTCTGGACACGCATACGCGGCCCGTCTTCCAGCCCCGCAAGGCTGCTATCGGTGTTCCAGTGGGCGTGGAAACGGCCATAGCCACCGGCGTTCACGTAGAACAGAAGACCTTGATACAGATAGTCATCGGGCGGAGCCGCCGCATCCACGACCGGGATGAAAACATCAGCCTCGACAATATAATCCGCGTCGGTCTCTTCGCCTGCCGTGCGCCAGACGGTGCCCGCGCCGTCGGCCACCCAGGAGAGCTTTCCAATATATCCATCGGTGTTATCGGCGGGCGCGCCGATGGCGGTGCCGCGCCAGTCGTTTTCCGTTGTTGCGTCCACGGTCTCAAAGTCGCCGCGGCTTCCGAAAGCGCCTTCCGCGATCCAGTCGCCAATCGGGCCGCTGGAATCAAAATCGTCCGTAAAGGGAACGGCTGCAAAAGCTGTTGTGCTCATCGCCGCGGCGATCAGAGCAAAAGATGCCATTTTTTTCATGATGAGACTCCCTGCAAAAAAGAGTTGGTTGCCACATTCAATCTTGTGGTTTCCCACGTTAAGTCCGTCATCACCTTGCCGGGGTCAACGGCAAATGAATATCCAGGAAAGAAGTCATGCGAATGTAACAGGAGGGTGCGAAGTTCGAAAAATCTGTTACACGGCGCAAACCGCGGGAGCGCGGCTTCCCGCCACGCCCAGAGCCTGCTCGAGCTGCCATGCCGCCGACAAAAGCCTGGGCTCCTGGAAGGCACCGGCGAAGAGCTGAACGCCCACCGGCAGGCCCTCGCTAGTAAACCCGGCAGGCAGGCTCAGCCCGCAATAGCCCGAGAGGTTTAGCGAAAGCGTAAAGATATCAACGAGATACATCTGCAGAGGGTCCTCGATCTTCGATCCCGCCTCGAACGCCGGAAAGGGCGAGGTCGGGGCCAGGATCAGGTCCGCCTGTTCCAGCACCCGGTCGTAGTCCTGCTTGATCAGAGTCCGCACCTTCAGGGCCTTGAGGTAATAGGCATCGTAATATCCGGCCGAAAGCGCGTGTGTGCCGATCATGATGCGCCGCTTCACTTCCTCGCCGAAGCCCTGCGCCCGCGTCTTGCTGAACATCTCGACGATGTTTTCCGCGTCCTTCGCCCGGTAGCCATAATGCGCGCCGTCATAGCGCGCCAGGTTGCTCGATGCCTCCGCCGTCGCGACCAGGTAATAGCAGGCGATGGAATACTTCAGGTGTGGCATGGACACATCGACCATTTCGGCGCCCAGCGATTCCAGCTTCTTCGCCGCCGCATCGATCACCTGCGTCACTTCCGGGTCCATCCCTTCCGCTTCGAAAAGCTCGCGCGGGCGGGCGATCTTCTTCCCCTCCAGGCTCTTCTCCTTCAACCCGTCCAGATAATCCGGCACGGCTACATCCGCGCTCGTCGAGTCCTGGGGATCATGGCCCGCGATCACGTTCAGCAGGCGGGCCGCGTCTTCCACGTCGAGCGTCATCGGCCCGATCTGGTCCAGCGAGCTGGCAAACGCCACGAGGCCGTAGCGCGACACGCGGCCATAGGTTGGCTTGAGCCCGACGAGCCCGCAGAAGGACGCCGGCTGGCGGATCGAGCCGCCCGTATCCGAGCCCAGGGCGCACGGAGCCTGGCCGCTCGCCACCGCCGAGGCGCTTCCGCCGCTGCTCCCGCCCGTCACGCGATTCGGATCCCAGGGATTCCGCGAACGCCCGAAAGCGGAATTCTCGCAGGAACTCCCCATGGCGAACTCGTCCATGTTCGCCTTGCCGACGATCACCATCCCCGCGTCTTCCAGCTTTTGCACCGCCGTGCCATTAAATGGAGGCTTGAAGTTTTCCAGGATCTTGCTGCTGCAGGTCGTCTGTACCCCGCGCGTGATCATGTTGTCTTTGACCGCAATGGGCACGCCGTCCAGCGGAGAGAGCAATTCGCCCTCCTTGCGCCGCTGGTCCGACGCCTCCGCCGCTTTCTGCGCCTCGGGCACCATGGCCGTGACAAAGCTCTTGAGCCGTGGCTCCAGGTCGCGCAGCCGCTCGAGATATCGCTCAGTCAGCTCTGTCGAAGTCGTTTCGCCCTTTTCCAGGGCGGCGGTCAGCTCGTGGGCGGTCTGCAGCGGCATGAAGCTTCCTTTATTGCGGGGGATTGCGAAGTGGGGTGAAGTGTCTATTTCATGTTCTCTGTTTTCTGCTGAAACGGATGGGCCGGAGTTCCCCTCTTCGCTGACACCCCGTTCCTCTCCTGCGACTCAGGCATCCATTTTCCATGACGAGGACGAGGATGAGGAATCTTTTTCCACTGCCGTTCCGGCATGTTCTCTGGAAAACTTCTTTGAACGCGGCCCGGCGGCCTCAGACAATCTGCGGCACCTTGAAGCAGCCGTCTTCTTTCTCCGGCGCATTGGCCAGGGCCTCTTTATTGGAAAGGCTCGGCCGGTTTTCGTCCTCGCGAAAGACGTTCTTCATCGGCAGCGCGTGGGCCGTCGGCGGCACCCCGCTCACGTCCAGTTCGCCGAGCTGTTCCACGTAGTTGAAGATCTGGCTCAGCTCCTGGGCATACTTCTCCTTCTCCTCCTCGCTGAGCTCCAGGCGCGAGAGAAGGGCGACATGTTCGACATCCTGCTTGGTAATGGCCATGCGGATTACTCCCCGGCTTTTTCTTCCTCGTCGGCGGGCTCTTCTTCTTCCGGCTGATCCACTTCCAGCTCGGCGTAGCGCAGGGCGAGCTTTTTCTCGCCTTCTTCCTGAAACTTGACGATGACCTTGCTCTGCTCGTCCTCGCCGAAACGCAGAGTCACCTTTCCCAGGCCGAACTTGGGATGGTGAACAACCACGCCGGATTTGATCTCGGGCTGATACATAGACAGGGTTCCCTTGGGGAAATTAGCCGCGGCGCCAAGCACCGCGAACCGGATAAAAGCGCCATGGAGCGGGATTCGGACAAGGATTTTTTCCCGCTAGGGGGCGTCCTCGCCATCGTTCATCGACCGAAACGCCGCCTGCCCCACCAGGTCATAGCGGTCCAGCAGGAAAAGCCCGCTCAGCATCAGGGGAGCAAGCATAAGAGCTGCGCCGAAAAACCTGTCGGGATAAAAGAAGTCCGCATCGGGGCCCTGAATGGAATAGAATCGTGCCGTTTGCGGCAGGATCATCAGCACCGCGATGGCGCAGGCCGCCCAGAGACCTGTCCATTTCTTCCACTTCCCGCGGTCCATCAGCGAAAAGACAATTCCCGGGATGATGGGAAGAGTCCCCGCAAGATACAAGACGACCTCTTCCTCCTTCAGCCGAACCGGCTCGGAAACGAAATAGAAAACCAGCGAGAGCAGCGCGAACATCGTCACCGCCGCGACAGGATAGGAATACCCGAGGCGGCCCAGCGGCTTTGCCCGGCCCCTGGCGAGATGAACCGCGAGAAAGGACAGCACCGGCGACAAAAACAAAATCGCCAGGTAGCCGGAAACGCCCCAAAAAGCGAGCTGGCCAATATGATCCAGGGTCATCGTGATTCCTTGGCCTGGCTCGGGAAAGGAAACCTCATGGTAATACGCCGGCATGTCCGACAGGTCGCGCGCCCGGGCCCGGATCGACGCGATCAGCGATCCCAGGTAGAGGATCACTCCCAAACCGAAATGAAGCGCGATAAAGAACCCTGCTGCCTTCAGCGACCAGACCGGGGATTCTTTCCACTTTTTACGGAAACCGTCCGCATGGCGGATCAACCGGTCCTTCGCCAGCCACCAGGCTTCCGCGAGCGTTCCCGGCTCCACCTGTTCGTCCAGCCGCGCCTCTGCCATGGATGTCACATGGCGCAGCCGGATCAGAACCACCACCACGGGCAGAATCGTAAAGACCATGTTCCCCGCGGCCTCGTCGTTCATGAACTCATCGAAAAGAATGAAGAGCGAGAATCCGCCGATATAGAAGAGGAGAGTGAAAACGGCCGTCAGGGCGATGGAGACGAGCGTCTTCAGAAAGACCTGGATTGGCCGGTTCGGCGCATCCAGAGAGTGCCGGGCAACCGCCAGGGCGGAGATGACGCCGGCCGCGATCACATTACTATACGCGGCAAGGAGGATGTCGGAATCCAGGCGCAGGCGATTGTTCTGGACCATGAGATACGTATAGGCGGCCACGTTGACAGCCGTCATAATCAGGCCCGCCCACATGGGCCGGTAGAGCAGGCCAAAGGCAATTTCCTTCTTGGAGAGCCGCGTCAGGTAAAGCTCCTCCAGCCGCGCCGTGTCTATACGAAGACAGGAAAAAAGGAGAAAGGCCAGCGGGGCCGTGATAGCCTGGATCCCGAGCATCACCAGGAAGCCCGACTCATCCTCGCCTCCAAATTCCACTGGCGAATAGAGCGGGAGGAGCACCATCGCCGCCGAGCCCGCCAGCGCCGCGCCAAGATAAAGGAGCGGGGCAAAAGGCACGCGCTTCATCACCAGCGGATTATTCCGGCGGCGAAGAAAAAGCCCCACGGGATCAAAGAGTTTCATGAGGCTCGCCTCTCCGTTCTCTCTCTTTCAGGAGACGGAATCAGCTCAAACCGCCTCCCGCCCAGGAGTTCTTCCTTTCGCACGCGCTCCAACAGTTTCGTGATCCCATAGGCCGCCAGCCAGGCCTCATAGGCCGATAGCATGTAGAAGACAAACATCCCCAGCGGCGTGCTCGGGTAGAAGAAATACTCTCCGTAGGAGATGTAATACTGGTTGATCAGAGCGAGCGCCAAAACGCCAAGACCCAGCACGATCCACCACGCCATCCAGCCGCTCCGCCCCTTTTTCGGATAGAGCGACAAGACCACCGCGATGGCGGCGGGGAATGGAATCAGGAGAAAACCCCACGCGGAAAGGATCAAAAGCAGCGAGCGGCTCTGAGTGCCAAAGACCAGGTAGCAGGCGAGTCCGAATACAAACACCATCAGCGCCGGAGGCAGCGCATAGACGGCGGCACCCTGGAGCACGAAACCTTCCCCGAGCCGAAAGGCCTTCCTTCGCATCAGTTGCTTCGTAAAGATCACCGGCAGAACAAAGCTCAGCATTGCAAAGGTCGACCAGCCAAACATCGCCCGGAACGCGCCGTCCCCCGCGAAGACGATATCTTTCGCCCCTCGATAATAGTTCAAATAAACGGCGATATCCCGCCCGATTTCGAAAAGATAATACCCCCCGACACCGCAGAGCAGCACAATCCCCCCGAGAGTGAGGGCGAGCCCCGCCACATCGATCAACCCCGCGCGCGACAGCACCGCTTCGCGAGCCGATTCCAGGGCCTGCCGCGAGTCCTCGTCCTCCCCGTCTAGCGGGCCTTCCGCGGCGAGCGCGTCCTGCTCGATATACGTCGGCGGATCAATCGGCGAAAACGCTCGATCCGGCGCATGGCGCAGCGTGATTTGCCATTCCTTCACCGCCACCAGGAAATGCCCTCCCGCCACGACTGCCGCCAGAATCCACTCCTCCGCATAGAAGCTTTGGGCCCTCTCATTCCTCAAGGCCCAGGCCGCCCCCAGCAGCGAGATCAGGGTGATGACGACTGGCACCCCGATCCCTTCCCGGCGGCGTCTATACGCCGACCAGGAAAGAACCGTGGCAATCGCGCCAATCGCCACGAGGCTGTACTTTGTTACCACAACTCCGCCGCCACCCATCCCAAGCGTATAGTTTACCAGCCCGACCAGCAGCCCGATAGCCACCGCGTTGAAAACAAGGAGAATCGCCCCCATGAACGCCGTGCGCAGCGCCAGAAACCCCAGGTTGCGGTAGGGGCGGTCCGGCGCGCTGTGCCAGAGCCGCAAGGCCGCCGCGACGGTGAACAGGCCCACCGAGGCGATCATGATCTGGAAGCAAATCAGGATCGGCCGGACATCCCCGGCGCTTCCTCCAAAGCTCTGGTCCAGAAAAAAGAGCACCGCGTGCCCCGCCATCAGCGGAAGAAAGCAAAGGAGGACCACCTTGACCGGATACCAGGCCAGCCCGAACGCCACCTGCTCGCGCGTCAGTGTGGTCAGCGCGAGTTCCTCCAGGCGGCTTTGGCCCATCCCCCGCGGCCAGAGCAGCATGAAACCAAAGAACGGAAGGAAGATCAAAAGGACATCGGATACCAGGAGGTAGAGAATCGAGCTGCCCCACTGGGTCCGCATCAGCGCGGCATACAGCATCCCAGCCGCTGCCAGATAGAGCAGGAACAGCGCCCCTGCTGAACGCCTCCGCCGCGGCCCCCAAAGATGAGTGCAAAGGGGATTCTCCCCACGCCTCAGCCAAAGCCGGAAAACGTCGCCTGCCGTCATGAAACGACCGCTGCCCTCCTCGGGATTCCGCCAAATGTGAATCCGCGCACACACAGGCGAAAGGCAAAAGACGCCGCTCTGCCCCTGTCACATCCGCTGTTGGAAGAACTCCTCGAAAATCCCTCGGGCTCGTCCCATTTCCTTCAGCAGGTTCTGCGGCCTTTCAAGCCCCTGGAGCACCAATTGGTCCTTCATGCCGCGATGCAATGCCTCCTGGCGCTCCTTGTCGGCGGGGTAGAGATCCTTCGACGTCTCCCGCAAGAGCCGGTGATGGCGCTGGGCCACGCGCAGCAAACGCAGGTGCTTCATCAGGAAATCCGCTTTCCCTTTTTCCAGGGCGCCTCGTTCCGCAAAGAACGCCAGCGCCTCCTCCGTGGTCATGGAAAACGTCCGCGCGGCCTGCTCCGGATGGGAGAGCTGGAGATATTGCACGAGAAACTCCACCGTGACGACGCCCCCCGCACTGGATTTCAAATCCACCAGGGCGTTGCGCGGCACCTTCGTGTTATTCTCGATGCGCTGTCGCATTGTATAGACTTCCCGGGCCAGGTTGTCCGGCGGGCCCGTTTCCCCGTAAAGCGCATAGAGCGATTCCATCACCTCCGCGCCGAAGTCCAGATCCCCCGCCACCGGCCGCCCCTTGGTGACCACCTGCCATTCCCACAGCCCCGCTTCCTCCCGGTAGTATTCCAGGTAGCGCTCCCGCGTTGCCGCGAGCGGCCCCTGTTTTCCCTCCGGCCGCAGCCGTGCGTCGATCTTCCAGAGCTGGCCCTCCGGCGACACCGCCCCCATGTGATGGATGATGCGCCGGCCAACGCGTTCCAGCCACTGGCTCAGGCGCTCGCCGCGCCAATCCTCGTCTTTTTCCAGAACAAGCGCCACGTCCAGATCGCCTGTCTGGTGCACCTGGCGGTCGCCCAGCCCCCCGAGCCCGAGAATCGCCCAGCGCCCCGGCAGACCTTCGTCCGGCTCCAACTCCGCCACTTCCCGCGCCGCCAGGTCCGCCACCGCCTGGAGCGACGCCTCCGCGATCCGCGCCGTGCGCTGGGCCGCCTCGTTCGATGGCGCCGTGGCGATCACCTCCTGCGTTCCGATCAGAAACGTCTCCAGTTGCTTGAACTGCCGCACCCGCCGCAGCCCTTCCTCGAACCCCACATGTTTCAATCCGTGGTGCAGTTCAGGAATCACGCGATCAAGACGCTCCGCCTTCAATCCGTCGCCGTGGAAAATCTCATCCAGCCACTCGGGATGAGCGATCAACTGCCGCGCCAGCAGGGAACCAAATCCCAGCGTGCGCAGGATCAGTTTCAGAATCGGCGGGTGCGACAGGCACAGATCGTACACCCACGAAAATCCCTTTGCCGAGCGCAGCAGGAGATCGAAGTGATGCACCGCCTGGCGGGGGAGCGCCGTGTGGGGGAGTTCCTCGAGAAGCCGTGGCAGCAAATCGCGAAAACCCCGCTGGCCCCGGGCGCTCGGGGCGTATTCCCGCGTTCCCACCGCCAGTTTCTGGAGCGCGCGGTAGCCCTCCACGTCGCCGAGCCCCGCGGGCTCCAGCTCCCTCAAGGCCTCTTTCGGCGGGTTCTCTTCCTCCAGGAGGTAGTCCAGCAGTGTCGCCCGGTCCGTGGGTTCATTCAGCGAATACTGCTCCTCAAACCGCTCGCGCACGAAAGAACGGAAATCCTCCAGCGTCTGTTCGAAATCCTCGACTTTGAGAAATCCGCAGCGCAGCCCCAGCCGTTCCCGCTCCAGCGGCTCTGAAGGCATTGTGTGGGTCTGGCGCTCGTGCATCATCTGCAGCGTATGCTCGATGCGGCGAAAAAGGAGATAGGCATGCTCGAGCTTTGTCGCCACCTCTCCGTCCATGAACCCCGACTCCACCAGCCCCTTCATGGCATCCAGCGTTCCACGGCGGCGGATTTCCGGCCGGCGAAGGCCATGGATGATTTGAAGCCCGCCCACGATGAATTCGATCTCGCGGATTCCCCCGCGCCCGCGCTTGATATCCAGCTCGCGCTCTTCCGCGCTCAGCCGCTCATGGTCGATCCGCCGCTTGAGACGGCCGATCTCCGGCCAAAGCTCCTCCGCCAGGTTGTTTCCGTAAACAAACAGCTCAATGATCTGGTCGAAAACCGCTGCCAGGTCTGCGTCGCCCACCACAAAGCGCGCCTTCATGTAGGCGATTTTCTCCCATGCCGCCGCCTGTGTGGCCAGGTAAGCGGCATAGGCGGGCCGCGACCGCGCCAGGGGCCCGCGGCTTCCTTCCGGCCGCAGACGAGCGTCGATCCGAAACAAGAACCCCTCGGGATTCCGGTCGTTGAGATAGGTGATGAAATTGCGCGAGAGCTTGTTGAAGAAATCGTGATTGCTCAATCGCCGGACGGGCTGGCCGTCGAGCCCCTCCGGGACCCCCTCGGTTTTCCCTTCCTCGTCGTAGAGAAACACGAGGTCCACGTCCGAGCTGAAATTCAGCTCTCCCGCGCCGAATTTTCCCATGGCGTATATACAATAGCCGGTCCTGTCGCCGAACTCTTCGGAAAGCGGGTTCCCGTGCATGGCCGTCAACTCGCCGTAGCAATCGCGATAGGCGGCCTCGATGATCGACTGCGCCAGGTTCGACAGCTCGCGGCAAAGCTCCTGCGCCCCCGCCATCTCGCGAATCTCGCGCACCCCGATGCGCAGCAGCTCGCGTTTCTTGTAAAGCGTCAGCGACGCACGCCGTTCTTCCAGGCCTGCAATCCCTTCCAGCAATTCCGCCACTTGTTCGCGGTATCGCTCCAGCGATTTCTCGCGATTGAGGCGGCTGGAGCGAAAAATCCAACCCAGATAATCCGGATGCGCGATGACGATTTCGCTGAGATATGAGCTGAAGGAAAACAACGAAACGAGAAAATGCAGGTGCTCGCTGTTCTTGCAGATCCGGTCCAGTTCCTTCCCCGCTTCCTCTCCGAAACCGCGCAGATAGTGATCCAGATGCCGAAGCGCCATGGCCGAATCGGCGGCAAAGCTCAGCGCCCTGAGGACATACGCACCCCGGCGCGCCGCTTCCTCTTCGCTGGACTCAACGGTCCGCAGTAGATCCTCCAGCAGCGGCATGTCCAGCCCCCGCGTTTTCGACGGCCAGTGATGCTTCTCGGCGGCCCGGGCCAGAAAGGCCTCCAGGCTTTCTCCCGGCTCCGGGGAAAGAATGGGAAAAACGTATGCTGTGGGTTGCTCTTCGGACATTGTGGGGCCGTGCTCTCCTCTTCCATGGAGTCTTCCACTTATTCGCCCCGGGGGCGCGCCGGGCAAGGGAACTTGCCCGCGTTGCTCCGGCAAGACATTTCCGATAGCATGTTCCAGTCGGTTTCTGCACGGTTCCGCAACCCCAGAGGAGTCAGAGGCCACACATGTTAACCGAGAATGACCGCTCTCGCATCAAGACGCTCATGGAAGAGCAGATCGCCGAACTGGAAAAAAGCATCCCCGAGCTGCGCGAGCGCTCCGCTCCCGTCTCTCCCGACCAGGCAATCGGCCGGCTGAGCAGGACGGATTCCATGATGAACGCGGGGACCGTGGGCCTCGCGTTGAAAGAAGCCCGGGCCCGTCTGAACCGCTTGAGAAACCGGATTGATCGAGTGGAAGACCCCGAATTCGACCAATGCGCTCTTTGCGGCGAGGAAATCCCCCTGGAACGCCTCCTGGTCGCTCCCGACCGCGGGGTTTGCCCGCGCTGCCTCTCCAATCTTCAGCGGAAATAGCCTCCTCGCCCCCGCCCCTCTCGTTACCCCGCATACCCCGCAAAAACGTCCAGAACCCGGGCGTGCCATGAAATCGACACAAGGGAGCGAGTTTCTCTTGAGTCACGATCCCTTTTGATGCTGTATCATCAGGGGCAGATGAAGAGAACAGTTTCGAGCTGAAATTCAGACAGAAGGAGAGCGCACAGTCGGCAAAATTGTTCCCCGCAGCACATTTCTCCGCAAGGAGCCCACATTATGCCAGTTAGCATCACCACCCGCAAGATGGAGATCTCCGAAGGCCTCAATAACCTGGTGACCGAGAAGATCCGAAAACTCAAGAAATACTTCGACAAAGTCGATAATATCGAAGTGGTCTTCACCCAGGAAAAGCTGCGCACCAAGTGCGAAATCACAATCTATGGCGTTCCCTTCAGCTCCCATGCCGAAGCCGAAAATGGCGACGAACGCACGGCCTTCGAAAAAGCGCTCAAATCCATTTCCCGACAGGTCAAAGACAAGAAAAACCGAATGGTCGACCGCAAGCGCAAGTCGGTGAACCCCGACAAAGCCGCCGCCGAGCTTGCGGAACCAGAAGACCTGGATGAGAGCGAAATCGCCTCCTGACGCGGTATCCGGTTTCCGTATAGATAGAATCTCCAGCCCCGCTCGCCGGGGCTGGTTTTTCGAAGGCGCTTCCCCGACGATCCTCGCCCGTCCGCCGAAGCTCTTGAGAGCGAGTAAGCTCAAGAGTATTGGGTCAGAGATCGACCTTCGACCCTCGACCTTCCAGCCCCTATCCCCGCTTTTTAAAGATCCCCGTCAACTTGTCCAGGAGGCCGGGCGAGGTCGACGTGCTTGGCAATTGATGCGCCGGGATTTCCGTCGTCGCGTGCTCCATATTCTCGATATATTCTTCGTAGTCAGACAGCGCCTGCGCCACATCGCGTTCCGCCGCTTTTTCCATCGGCTCCGGGTTTTCCGCCTCGCCGACGGTCAGCAGGGCCAGTTTCAGCGGCTCCGGTTTGTCCGAATACGCCTTGATTGCGCGGAAGGCCTTCACATCTTTTGGGTTGCCGAGCGGGACAAAGGGAGCAAAAGGGCGCAACTCTGCAAGGGATCGCTTCGCCTGCATATTGCGGTCGGCCACCAGCAGATTCACACAATTCTCCGCAAAAGCCGTTGCCGCCCGCCAGCGCTCGATCTGGTCCTCCTTGAGCGAGAGCATCCACGGCGCCACGATGCGGATATATCCCGTCTTCGGGCGTGTATACAGCTTCCTGCGCAAGATCGGCATGGCGGACAGCCAGGGCCACAGCGAGGGGGAACTTTGCTTCAACGCATCCTCCGCGTGTTCCAGGCGCAGCAGGGCCACTTCCACCTGAATCTCGTAAGGATTCCGTTTCCCCACGGCGCCGCCGCGGTCGCTCACCTTGTCTCCCGGGTTCCACACGTTGCGTTCCCCGAAGGCAAAGACCCAGAGGATGGGCACACCCAGGGGAGAAAAATACAGCACATCGCCTTCGTGTGACTGGCTCTCGTCCGCCGATGTGCGGTCATCATTATAGATTAATTGGCTTTGACGTTTAGACAAGATTCTTCATCTCGTTGAAAGGGATCGTTACAGACAGTGATTTCCTCTCAATATCCTGGGACTTTCCAGGCCTCCCGTCACTCGGAATCTTTTCCGAAAAGCCACCGGGATCATCGAATCTTTTCTGAAAGTTGCACTCAAAATGGGCGCCTTCTGTCTCTTTTATATAATCCCGTCTCCTTCGGGCCGGCTCCAGTTCCCTGAGCCGAGCCTGCTCAAAAACTGATTTCACACATTTTAGGGGGCGCTTTACGATTTGTTCTTGCGGCGGTTCAAAATCTGCTTCAGGGGTAAGGCGTTACACGATATTGCCGCTTTCCGGAGCATTCATGTCCATCCGAAAATCCGCCACCTCTGACGAACGTTATCCCCTCTTTGTGGCCGTCGCGGCGCTTCGCGCCCATCTTCAGCTGCAACAGCTTCTTCCGAAGTGGGATCTCGCGCCGTCACCCGATATCCTCCGGGATGCCGCCCGTTTCGGCGTCCGCAAGGCCATGGATTCCATGTTTCCCGGCCTCCCGCGCAGCCCCTTCTCAAAGGATCCCGTCGAGGAAGTGGTCATGGCTCTCCGATACCAGTACGAGGCTGACCCTGAATCCATTCAGGCCCTCCTGGAAAGCAGCCGCCGCGAGCAGCAGTCCACTTCCACCGATCAATCCACTCGGTATCCGGGTTCCGATTCTTCCGCCACCGGAGCCGTCAAGGCCGGATCAGGCGAGGCCCTGCCGCCAAGCTCTTTCCGCCCGATTCCCCGCAAAGCGCATCTGCCCTGGGAACGAAAAAGCCGCGGCTGATCCTGGGGTCAGCCGCCCCGTAACTCGTTTCGGCCCCGGCGATAATCGCGAAATGTTTCTTTCAGGATGGCCGCGCATTCCGCCTCCAAAACCCCCGGGATGACTTCGACCCGGTGGTTGAACCTTGGGTTTTGAAGCAGATTCAGATCCTGAGAGCAGGCGCCCCACCGCACATTCGAGGCCCCATAGACCAACCGCGCGATGCGGCTTTGCAGCAGCGCCCCGGCGCACATGGGACAGGGTTCCAGCGTGACGTAGAGCGAGGCGCCGTCCAGCCGCCAATCGCCGATGCGCTCGGCGGCCTGGCGCAAAGCCAGAATCTCGGCATGGGCCGTCGGGTCACCGAAGACCTCCTTGCCATCGTGGGCCGCGCCCAGAAGCACACGATCACGCACCACCACCGCGCCGATGGGCACGTCCCCCCTGCGGGCCGAGAGCCGGCCCCAGGAGAGGGCGCGCCGCATCCAGTATTCGTCGTCCATGTGTTTAGAGAGGAGGCTGGATATTCACCACCAGCGATCTCGGGATGACAATTGCCGAGGATCCTTCCTGGCGGAATGTGATCGTTGAGGGAGTGACTTCCAGCACCACTGCTTCCACCTCTTCCCCCGAGGCCAGCGTGATCTGGCGGTTGATGCTTTCGGGCACCATTTGCGGTTCCTTCGTGGGTGTGGGCTGGGGGGTGGGGGTGGAGAAAACAAGTGGTTGCTCGAGTCCGCTTCCCTCTCGCGGCGTTGCGGTGGCTGCCGCCACGCGGGGAGGCGGTTCGGCCATGCGGGCAAAGCGCCGCGATTCCGCCCGTCCCGAGAGGGGCACGCCGGGAATCGGCCGGCCCGGCGCGTTTCCGAAAACCAGGTTGGGAAGCGTCTCATAGAATCCTCGAGGATTGCTGCGCACCGGCTTCGCATAGTGATGGAGCATCGTCCCGACCCCGCGCGACCGCACGGTAGCGTACTGATTAACCAGGGCGTTGGTAAAGTTCTCATGACCCCCAAGCGAGATGATGGGAATGGCCGAGTAAGCGTTATTATTGGCGAAATTCACCCATGGCTCCAGCGTATTTTCCTGCGCTCGCAGCCGTTCATGCACTTCAAAAGTGATCTCGTCCGCTGTCCCTTCGGATACCCAGCGGATATAATCCTGCATGCGCTCGGCATACTGGGGGGATTGCTGATACTGCTCCCACGTTGTGGGGGGCATGCCGTCCGTCTTGATATAGACACCGATGGGAATTTCTTCGCCCCGTTCTTCGACCAGCGCCCGCCGAAGGCGGAGGAGCAACTCCCCCAACTGGGCTCGCCGCCAGGCGGTCCATGTGGGATCGTCCGGCGGGGGATTGCCGGTGCCGCCGACCAGCGTGCGGAAGGCTTGAACGGCGCGGTCGCTGTAACCCCATCTCGCCCCGGGGTATTCCAGCCCGCGAAACAGATAGCCATCGGGTTTTACGATGCGGTCGATCTCCAGCACCAGGTTTTCCAGGTATGCGCGCGCCTCCGGGTTGCCCGGATCCATAGAGATGGCGTTGCCGGCCGCGACCACATCCCCCTCGATGTCGCGATTCATCAGACCGGGGTTTCGTCCGAAAAGACTGGATTTGGGAGGCGTGCGGCCGGCAGCGGCGCTATAGGACGGAAGCAGCCAGACGACGGCGTATATCTCCGTCTCGTCCGGCAAAAGCTCGCGGGCTTCCGCCAGGGGATTGGTATACCCCGCTCTGATATACGAAAATGGCTTTTCCAGGTCCGAGTCATAGGCGGTGCCAAAAATCGTGCGCACTTCCGCGTAAAGCCGGTTGAACCCCGCGGAATCAAATCGCTCGGCCATCTCTTGAAGTTGATTGAAGGATTGAAAGCCGGGCTGAGTGGCATAAGTATAGACTCCTTGAACCCGCGCCGCGGCCTCAAAGTCGCGCTCCGCCGCCGTCGTGCCCACCTTTACTCCCGCATCCACATCGAAAGGGCTGTTCTCCGCAAACGGATCTTCCGGCGCGGCGGCCTCTCCCTCAAAGGGAGCCTGCTGGCTTGGTTCCTCTCCCGGGTCGGCAAAAGGGCTGTCCTCGTCCTCTGCCGTGTCCCTTTCCTGGCCGGGGTCCGCGAAAGGACCGGATTCCCCGGAGCTTTCCTGCCCCTCACCTTCAAAGGGGCTGTCCTCTCCTTCCGTTTCGTCGCCCGGAATGGCGAACGGATCTTCTTCGGCGGTATTCTCTTCACCAGGATTGGCGAAGGGATCGTCTTGTGCGGTGGCGGGAAGAGCGGCGAAAACGCCCCCTGCCACCAGCATTCCCGTGACCAGCTTCCAAATCATCAGTGTCCTCGGAAAAATCTTAGTCGCCTTTCCCTTGAGGCGGGCCAAATCAACTCGGCCAATGGGCAACTATTCTGTTTCAAACCATCCGCCTGCAAGCGCAAAGCCCGTGGGTGCTCGGGAAAATCCCTGATTCAGCGGCGCAAAGCGCGGCCCGCCACTCCCCACAGAGCGATCACAACGCCGGCGGAAAAATCCGCCAGCCAGTCCTTGGGATCCTGCGAGCGCCCCGCCGCGAAGCCCTGGAGGAACTCATCGATTGCCCCAAGAGTTGCCGCCGAGGCGATGACCAGAACCCAGCCCCTCGGGATCCGCGCGGGCTCGCGGGGCGAAAATGGATAGATGATCCGAAAAACACACGCGGAAAAGAGCGCATAAGCGAGGAAGTGAAGCACTTTGTCCGATCCCGGCGGCAGGACCGGCATGACGTCCAGGTCCGCGGCCGGCCGCAGGCCCACGGAGATGATGGCAATGGCGCAGGCCAGCGCCGCGGCCAGCCACCCCCACGCATTCAGCCGCCAGGCCACCCTGTCAAGACGGCGGCTCAATCCTTGAAAGATCACGTGTTCAGGAAGTCATTTTTGATCTGGTCAATGATCCCGCTGGTGGAAACGCCCTCGACCAGCGGGAGGGAAAGCACACGGCCGCCTCGCTCCTGCACGAATTCGTGGCCAACGATTTCGTGGATCTCATAGTGTCCGCCCTTCACGAGGACGTCCGGAGCGACCGCTTCGATGATCTTCGCGGGCGTGTCTTCTTCGAAATAAGACACCGCATCCACATGTTCAATCTCCGCGAGCAGGCGAAGCCGTTGTTCCAGCGGAAGGATCGGGCGCCCTTTCCCTTTCAGGCGCTGCACGCTTTCGTCGGAATTGATCCCCACCACGAGCACTTCGCCCTCCTGGCGCGCGCGGCGCAACGAATCCAGGTGGCCGAGATGAAACAAGTCGAACACCCCGTTGGTAAAGACAACGGACAGGCCCGAGCGTTTCCGCGCCTCACAGTATTCCCTCAGCTCGTTGTGGTCGCGAAAAATCCGATTCATGATTTCGCCAGCTTTTCTTGAGATTTCACTTCCGGCTTCTTTTCCTTCTCGGCCTTTTGCTTCCTGCCGCGCTTGGGCGATCCCGCAAGCCGGGTCACTTTGACGCTGATCTTGGTCCCTTCCGCATAGCCAATAAGGCGCTCGAGTACGTCCTGCACCACCAACTCCACTTTCTTCCGGGTGCTCGGCACGGACGAGCGGTCGCTGACCGCGAGGTTCATGCGAATGCGCGCCGTGCCCCAGCCCTGTGTCGCTTCGCAGACGCGCACACGGAGCACCTCGGGAACGGTCGAGCGCACCTCGCGCACGATCACCCGTTCAATCGCTTCCGGCGAAAGGCAAATCGCGTCTCCTTCTTTTCCTTTGCCGACGATGCCCCGCTCCAGGCGGTTTTGGATCAGAACCAGCGAAAGATAAAGAAAGGGCAGGAGGAGGCACGTCGCGCCCAGCACCAAATGGGGCCAATAGCTCATCTCGTCGATCGCCACCCAGGGCAGCAGCCATCCCCACCATTCGTTGTAGCCTTCCACGCGGAAAAGCAAATCCACGCCGACGAACACCAGGAGGATCAGGCCAAGGAACAGGAGCAGGCCCCGGACAAGTTGGACGAATGTCAGTTTCAGTAAGCGTCTCACCGGGAAACCCCTCGGAGGAAAGTATCAGGGTGCTGCAAGAATCAAGGTCACGGCTCGGCGGATTCTTCACTCTGGCCGCGTTTCACTTCTACGTAAATGTCCACGATGCGGATGTCCACCGATTCCAACTCCAGGCCCGCCATGCGCTGCACGGTGTCGCGCACATGGCGCTGCACTTTCTCCGCCGTCTCGCGCATGGGCGTTTGATAAGCCATCTTCACTTCGCAGACAAGCCGGTAACGATCCGTGCCTTCCGCCTGGGTGACTTCGACGCCGCGAATCGATTCATGCCGCCCCGGCAGAATGTGCTGGCGGGCGCGCTCGGCCAGCGACGCATCCCGCCCCATCGCAACACCTTCCACCTCGGTCACCGCCATGGCGGCAATGCGCGCAATCACATCGGGATTGATCAGAATACTGCCCAGCTCGTCGCTTTGCGGCGAATAGAGCGCCACGTGCTGGTCTTCCGTCTCATTTCGAATCGTGTCCGCCATCGAGCATGTCTCCGGCACAAATTATTGCGGAACCATTTCCAAACCTAAGGCCCCGGACCCTCCGGTGCGAGGCTATTTTTTCCATAACTCGAGGAAATCCGTCCCGAAACGCCCGCTCTGGAACAGGGCGTTGTCCATCACTTCCAAATGAAAAGGGATCGTTGTCTTGACCCCGTCCACCACGAATTCCCTCAACGCCCTCCGGCAGCGGTGGATCGCGCGCTCGCGCGTCTTGTCGTGGACGATCAACTTGGAAATCATCGAGTCGTAAAACGGCGGAATCATGTAGTCGGAATAACAGGCCGAATCCACCCGCACGCCGATCCCCCCCGAAGGCACATAGGCCGTCACGCGCCCGGGCGTCGGCATGAAGTTCCGCGAGGGATCCTCCGCGTTGATGCGGCACTCGATCGCGTGGCCTCTCCACTCCACGTCTTCCTGGGAAACCGAGAGCTTCTCGCCCGCGGCGACCAGGATTTGCTCGCGCACGATATCCACCCCGGTCACTTCTTCCGTCACCGGGTGCTCCACCTGCACGCGCGTATTCATTTCCATGAAGTAAAAGTTCTTTTCCTCATCGAGAAGAAACTCGATGGTTCCGGCTCCCGTGTAGTTCACCGCTTTGGCCGTCCGGGTCGCCGCCTCGCCCATGCGGTCGCGCAGATCCTGATCGATCACGGCACAGGGCGCTTCCTCGATCAATTTCTGGTGGCGGCGCTGGATGGAGCACTCGCGCTCGCCCAGGTGGATCACATTCCCGTGGACATCGCCCATGATCTGAATTTCCACATGCTTGGGCCGCTCGATATATTTTTCCAGATAGACCTCCGAGTTATCGAAGGATCCTTTCGCTTCCGCGGTGGCCGTGTCATAGCAGCCCGCAAAGTCTTTTTCCTCGCGCACCAGGCGCATCCCGCGCCCGCCGCCGCCGGCGGAGGCTTTAATCATCAGCGGAAAGCCGATCTTTCCCGCCAGCTTGATCCCCGCCTTGACATCGGACAGGGCGCCCTCCGAGCCCGGAACCGTCGGGCATCCCGCCGCCTTCGCGGTGGCTTTGGCAACGGACTTGTCGCCCATCTTGCGGATCGTTTCCGGGGCCGGGCCGATGAAGACAATGCCGCAATCCGCGCAGATTTCCGCAAACCGCGCATTCTCGGCGAGAAAACCGTAACCCGGGTGGATTGCCTCCGCGCCGGTCACTTCCGCTGTGGAGATGATCCGCGCCACGTTCAAATAGCTTTGCGAACTCGGCGGCGGCCCGATACAGATCGCCTCGTCCGCCGCATGGACATGGAGGGAATACTTGTCCGCCTCGCTATACACGGCCACCGACGCGATGCCCAGCTCGCGGCAGGCACGGATAACCCGCAGGGCGATTTCTCCCCGGTTGGCGACTAGAATCTTTTTAAACATCCCGGATCAGCTTCTCCCTGGCCGGCGGTTTGGGATCGATCAATTGGCAGCTCAGCCCGGCTCCACCAGGAAGAGCACCTGGCCGTATTCCACCGGTTGGCCGTTTTCCACGAGGATCTTCTTCACCACCCCCCGCGTTTCCGCGTGGATTTCGTTCATCAGCTTCATCGCTTCGATGATGCAGAGAACGGTCTGATCGTCCACCTTGTCGCCGACTTCCACAAAGGGCGCGGCGCCAGGCGAGGAGGAGCGATAAAACGTGCCCACCATGGGCGACGTCACTTTCTTCAGATTCGGATCTTCTTCCGGCTCCGCATCGGGCGTGGCCGATGTGCCCGCCACCCGGGAGGATTCTTCCGCGGGGGGAGCTTCCCCGGGAGCAGGCGCCGGAGGCGGCGGAGCGGCCGCCATGGGCAGCACCACGCCCCGGCCCGAAACGATGCGCAGCCGCGTGCCTCCCTGCTCCAACTCGAACTCCTCGATGCCCTTTTCGTTAATCACTTCAATCAGGCGCTCGATATCGTTGCGGCTCAGATTGCCGCCCGACGAGGCGGTTTTTCTCGCTGGCATGAATTGCTCCCAGTCGGGTTTCCTCGCGGATCCGCCATCGCGCCGGGGTCCGCGGAAGAGTCGAAAACGCTTCGCGGCGTTCCTTCTAGGGGCAAGAGTTTTCCCCCATGGCCGAGCAACTGCAAGAAAGAATCAACGGCTCCTGATTCAGGATGCCCCTTGCATTCCTTGCCCCCGCGCTGGAATCTGCCCGGAATTTGCCGGAGGCCAAACACAATTGAAGCAAGCGCTCTATCGACTTTTCTTCCTCTGCGCCTTGGCGCTCCTCATGGCGCCCGCTGCCGGGTTTTCCCAGCAGCCCACCAGCCCCACCCAGGGGCTCGCCACCGCTCCGCGGGTCGGCTTTGTCGATATCGAAATCGTCCTCGGATCCAGCCAGGCCATCCGCAATATCATGACTGGTGTCGATGCTGAATTAGCCCGCCTTTCCTCGGAAATCGACCGGAAGGAGCGGGAAGTGCGGCGCCTCCGCGGCTCCCTCCAGCAGCAGGGGTCCATCCTGTCCGAAGCGGAACGCCAGCGCCGCCAGCAGGAGGCTCTCGATCTCATGAGCGAGGTCGAGGAAATGGACCTGCAATTCCGCCGTCGCGTGCGCCAGGCCCAGCAATCCACCATTGATCCCCTTCTCGAAGAAGTGATCCGCATCATCGGCGAGGTGGGCCGGGATGAAGGATTCGACTTGATCGTGCGCGGAGAGATGGTTCTTTACGGGCGTTCCACCGCGGACTTGACCCCCGTGGTGATCCAGGAGATCGACAAACGGGAAGAGGATTTGCGCGAAAGACTCCAGGACGCTCCGGATTCCTCCACGGATAGCCGGAATGATGGCTCCGCATTGCCGCTTCTCCCCTGACCCTCGCTTTAAGGACCGCCTTGCAATTGAAGTCCAATGGAAGCCGCCCCACGCAAACCGTGGCCCGGGAAATCGAAATCGCTGGCTCCGGGATCCATAGCGGTGCGGATTGCCGCGTCCGTATTCTGCCCGCCGATGGCGGGCAAGGCATCACGTTTTGCCGCCCGGGGGAGCAACCGCTCAAAGCCTCATGGGGAACAGCGAGCGCAGAGGAATCCAACCGCCGCACGGTCATCCTTAACGGTACAGGACAGCGATTCGAACAGGTCGAACACCTCATGGCAGCCTTCGCCGCCCTGGGGATCAGCGATGCCACCGTGGAACAGGAAGGCCCGGAAGTCCCTTTCCTCGATGGCGGCTCCCAGGTCTATTTCGATCGCCTGCGCGAAGCGGGGCTCAAGGAGTCCGGGCGCCAGAGGCCGATTCTGGAGGTCTCCCGGCCGGTGGCCCTGAAGGAGGACGGCGCACTGCTCGTCGCCACGCCCCATGATGGATTACGCCTTTCCGCCTATGTGGAATTTCCTGGCACCATCGTGGGATGCGCAGGCTATACAGCAGAGATTACGGCGGACGTTTTCCGGCGGGAAATCGCCCCGGCGCGAACCTTTGCGCACGCGGCGGATCTGGAAAAACTCCGCGCCGGCGGCCTGATCAAGGGGGGCAATCTCGACAACGCGGTTGTCTTTGATCACGAGCGCTACTACAATTCCGCTTTGAATTTTCCCGATGAAGTCGTCCGCCATAAAATCATCGACTTACTCGGGGATCTCGCTTTACTGGGCTGTTGCCTGAATGGACATTTTTGGGGCTGGCGCTCCGGACATAGAAGCCACGTGCGCTTTGCCCAGCACCTCGCAAGGGAGTTCCTCCGGGAATCATGACCGATAAATTGGACGAGGTTTTCGCTTTCCGTCCCCCTTTTGACGCTAAACAGATTCAGCAGGTTATTCCCCACCGGTTTCCCTTTCTCCTGGTGGATGGCATCACTGAATTCACGGAGGACAGCGTGACGGGCTTCAAGATGCTCACAATGGGCGAGCCCGTGTTCCAGGGCCACTTTCCCAGCGAGCCCGTTTATCCCGGCGTTCTCCAGGTCGAGATCGTCGCCCAGGTGGGCGCCTGCTGGATCCTCGCGCGCCGCGAGAACCTCGGCAAAGTCGCCTACCTGATGAAGGTGGTAGAAGCAAAGTTCCGGCGCCCCGCCGTTCCGGGAATGAAGCTCGACATTTTCGGGCGAATCAGTAATCTCAAGCCGCGCACGGGCAAATTCACCGGAGAGATCTCTTGCGACGGCAAGGTCCTCTCCAATGTCGTACTCCTGTTCGCCTTTCAGAAAAGTGACAATGGCTCCAGTAGTGAGTAAGAACGAACTCTACATAGATAGCAGCTCCAAGCGCCTCGAATCGATTCCCGACACCATCGGGTTGATCGCGGGCGAGGGCAATTTTCCGATCATGCTGGCCCAGGCCGCCCGCAGCCAGGGCGTCCGCATCATCGCCTTTGGCGTTCACGGCTACGCCCACGACGGCCTCGCCAAGTATTGCGACGCCTTCTACATGCTCCGCCTCACCGGTCTCTCGCGGCTCATCGACCTGTCCCGCGAGCACGGCGTGCGCCATCTCGTCATGGCCGGACGGGTTCCCCATGGCGTGCTGCTCCTCCGCCAGATCAGCCTCGATCCGCGCCTCCTGCGCATCCTGGCGACCCTCCCCAACAAAAAGGCCGATTCCCTGCTCGCCCGCGCCGTGGAGGAGTTGGAAAAAGAAGGCTTCAAAGTCCTCGACACGACGCTGTTTCTCAAAAGCTGCATGCCCGAGGCGGGCCTGCTGACCCCCCGCGTTCGCCCGACTTCGGCGATTCTGAAAGACATCGAGTTCGCCTATCCCATCGCCAAGGAAATGGGCCGCCTCGATATCGGACAGACTATTGCCGTCAAGGACCAGATCGTCGTGGCGGTGGAGGCTCTTGAGGGAACCGATCACCTGATCAAGCGTTGCCACCAGCTCGCCGGTGATGGCGTGGTCTTCGTCAAAGTCAGCAAGCCCCGCCAGGACATGCGCTTCGACGTTCCCGTGATCGGCCTGACAACGATCCGCAACCTCGCATCCGCCCGCGCCGCGGCCCTCTGCGTGACGGCCAACAAATCCCTCTTCTTCGACCGCAAGGAATCCATCGAGCTGGCCGAACAAAACCGCATTTGCCTCCTCGCGCGGCCCGACGACCAGCCCATCTACGATTTCGCCGGTTTCTGACGCCCCGCCGCCTCTTCTCTTCTCGACGGGTTTTCCCCGGATTTTCTCAAAGCGGGGGGATTCCTCTTGTCCCTCCATGTTACATTCCACCACGGTCTCACCCATTACCGTATCGTTTGATTCTCATTTATCGCTGGGGCATTGGATGTTAATCGGAGTCTTGAAAGAGACCTATCCCGGGGAACGCCGCGTCGCGATGATTCCCGCCACCGTCGCCGCCTTGAAAAAGAAGGGCTTCGACGTCATCACCGAGCAAAATGCCGGGCTTTCCGCCGGTTTGCCCGACAAGGATTACGAGGAACGCGGAGCCTCCCTGGCCTCTCGCGACGAGATTTTCGAAAAGGCCGATATCCTGGTCTCGATCCGCGCCGCCGGCATGAATCCCGAGATGGGCGCCGCCGATTCGGGGAAGCTCCGGAAAGGCCAGGCATACGTGGCGATGATGGATCCCCTCTCCGAGCCCCAACCGGTGAAGGCCATGGCGGAAAGCGGCGCCACCGTGTTCGCCCTGGAATTGATGCCGCGCATTTCCCGCGCGCAAAGCATGGACGTTCTCTCGTCCATGGCCACCATCGCTGGCTATAAGGCCGTGCTCCTCGCCGCGGTGGAACTGCCGCGCATCTTCCCGCTGATGATGACCGCCGCCGGAACCATCAAGTCCTCCAAGGCCTTCGTCGTCGGCGCGGGCGTGGCCGGCCTCCAGGTCATCGCAACCTGCCGGCGCCTGGGGTCCATGACCAGGGCCTACGACGTCCGCCCCGCCGTGAAGGAGCAGGTGGAGAGCCTCGGCGCGCGATTCGTCGAGATGAAACTGGAAACGGAAAGCGCCGAGGACGAACGCGGCTATTCCAAGGCCATGGACGAGGAGTTCTATCGCAAGCAGCGGGAGATGATGCTCGAAGTCGTGGCGGAATCCGATGTGGTCTTTACCACGGCCGCCGTGCCCGGGAAAAAAGCTCCCATTCTCGTGACCGAAGAGATGGTCAAGCAAATGCATCCCGGCTCGGTGATCATGGATATGGCCGCGGAGCGGGGCGGGAACTGCGAGTTGACCAGGCCCGGCGAAACCGTCGACGCCGGCGGGGTGAAAATCATGGGCCCGCTCAACCTGGCTTCCACCGTTCCCTATCACGCGAGCCAGATGTTTTCCCAGAACATGGCCACCTTCCTTTCCCACGTCTATCAGGGCGAAGAAAAGAAGATGAACCTGGAAGACCAGATCACGGCGGAAACGATGGTCTGCCGCGAGGGCGAGGTGGTCAATCCCCGCCTGCGCGAAATGCTCGGCCTCGAACCGCTCAAGCCCGAGGCAAAGGAGGAAAGCTGAGCCATGACGATATTCATCCTTGTGCTGACGATTTTCGTTCTCGCGATCTTTGTCGGCTTTGAAGTGATTACCAAAGTCCCGCCCACGCTGCACACGCCGCTTATGTCGGGCTCCAATGCGATCAGCGGAATCACGATCGTCGGAGCCATGATTGCCGCCGGGGCGGGGGGCGACAATCTCACCACCCAAGTATTTGGTTTCGCCGCCATGATCTTCGCCACCATCAACGTGATCGGCGGATTCATGGTGACCAATCGCATGCTTGAAATGTTTCGAAAGAAAAAGTGACCTATGAGCGACTTCGCTACCTGGATTAATCTGGCATATCTGGTCGCGGCTATCCTCTTTATCCTGGGGATCAAGGGATTGGCCCATCCCCGCACGGCGGTCCGCGGCAACCTGACCGCGGCGCTGGCCATGTTCGTCGCCGTCGTGGCCACGCTGTTCAACCAGGGCATCGTTGACTATACATGGATCATTGGCGGCTTCGCCATCGGCGCCCTGATCGGGGTGATCCTGGCTGTCAAAATTAAAATGACGGCCATGCCCGAACTCGTGGCCTTGTTCAACGGCTTCGGCGGCGGCGCCTCGGTTCTTGTCGCCGGGGCGGCCTACCTCTCGACCACCGGCGAAGCGGCGGAGTCCGATCTGCAAATGCTCGTTGCCACCGTGGTGTCGGGCATTATCGGCACGGTGACGTTCTGGGGCAGCCTCATCGCCTTTCTCAAACTTCAGGGCCGCATTTCCGACAAAGTCGGCAAATTCCCTGGCCAGCTGTTTTTCAATGGGCTCATGGGGGCCATCGCCGCCGCCGTGGGTGTCTATATGGTCCTCAACCCCGAGATGACTTATCTCTACTGGATCATGGTCGCGGTCTGCACGGTCCTCGGTGTCACGCTCGTCAGCGCCATTGGCGGGGCGGACATGCCGGTGGCCATTGCGCTGCTCAATTCCTATTCGGGGCTGGCCGCGTCGGCGACCGGATTCGTTCTCACCAATACCGCGCTGATCATCTCCGGCGCGCTGGTGGGGGCCTCCGGGCTGATCCTGACCAACATCATGTGCAAGGCGATGAACCGCTCGCTCATGAACGTCCTGGTGGGTGGTCTGTCCGATGCGGGCTCTTCGGGTCCCACGGCCGATGATGTTTACGAGGGCAAAATCAAGTCCACCAGCGCCGATGAAATCGCCATGCTCTGCGACGGCATCCAGCGCTTTGTCATCGTTCCCGGCTATGGCATGGCCGTCGCCCAGGCCCAGCACGCCGTGCGCGATCTTGCGAACCTTCTTGAAGAAAAAGGCGTCGAAGTCGAATACGCCATCCATCCCGTGGCGGGCCGCATGCCGGGCCACATGAATGTGCTTCTCGCCGAGGCGGACGTGCCCTACGAAAAGCTCAAGACGATGGAAGAAATCAACCCCACGCTCTCCACCGCCGATGTGGTCATGGTGATCGGGGCGAATGACGTCGTGAATCCCGACGCGCGCACCAATCCCGAAAGCCCCATCGCCGGCATGCCCATTCTCAACGTGGACGAGGCGCGCACCGTCGTCGTGATCAAGCGCAGCCTCAGCCCCGGCTACGCGGGCATTCCCAATCCGCTTTTCGCGGCCGACAACACGCTCATGTTCTTCAGCGATGGCAAGAAGGCCGCGATGGATATTGCCACCGCAATCAACGAGCTTTGATGCTTGGTCTCCGCTGAGCGGTCCCCCCCGGACCGCTCGGCGAGACTCCTACCCGCCGAGACGCATGGATCCGTCCCAACCACCCAGCGAGACTCCCGTTCCCCAGCCGGCCTTGTTTCACTCCCTGCTCCTCGTGCTCCTCATTCTGGCGGGCATCCTCCCCGGCCTTTTCATGGGCCTTCACGCGGATGACTGGTTTCAGGTCCGCCCGCGTGGGGCCACCGAGGTTCTGAGCACTTTTGCCGGCGACTGGAACGAGGGGCGCATCGGCGCCGGCGGGTTCTTCCGGCCTCTGGTTCGTGTCAGCTTCTCCCTCGATTCCTCCCTCTGGGGGCTCAATCCCTTCGGCTATCACCTGACCAATGGATTGCTCTATGGGCTGATTCTCTGGGCCTTGTTCGCGTGCGGGCGAAAGCTCTTTCCCGAGAGGCGCTGCGGCATCCTTCTCATTCTTGCAATCGTTTTTGCTTTCAATCCGCTGAAAAACGAGGCGCTTTACTGGGTCAGCGGGCGCACCGATTTGCTGGCCGCGGCCTTTCTTTTCTGGAGCGTCTTCTTCACGCTCCAGGCGCTCGACCGGGAAACCATGCGTTCCGCCATCGCGGCTCTCGGCCTGCTTCTCCTGGCGCTCCTGTCCAAGGAAGTGGCCCTCGCGGGCTGCCTGGTTCTGCCGATCCTGGCGGCCCTGCTGGGGGAGAAGTCCAACGCGCGGACTCTGCTGCTCACCGCACCGGTCACGCTCGGCCTTGTCTATATTGCCTATCGCTCCCTCGTGCTCGGAGGGGTGGCCGGCTATACGTCCGAGGGAAGCCTCCGGCCCATCTGGGATTTTGCCCGCCATTTTGGCTTCATGGTCTCGGCGCTCTTCGCGCCCTGGCAGGCCGAGGGGCCGGTGGAATTCCGTCTGGCCTATGCCCTTTTCGGCGCCATTTTGATTTTCCTCTTCGTTGTGCTCACGGGTTTGCGGCGCCCCGCCATTGCCATGGCGCTTTGCATGCTCGTCTCTCTTCTGCCGATGGTGTTTGTGCCCATTTCCCCCCTCGACGGCACGCGGGTGCTCGTCCTCGGCCTCGGTTTTCAGGCGCTCTTTTTCATGGCGTTTTTTCTCTCGCCCTCGTTTCCTCGCTGGCTTCGCAGCCCCGCTGCATTCTTCGGAATCCTCATCGGTTTTTCCTGGCAGCCGGACAACCTCGGTATCACGCGCCAGTATATACAGGCCTGGCCCCGTAACCGCCAGACCGTCGAAACGGCCTGGGAATGGATCGACACCGCCCCCTCTGGCTCCACCTTTATCTTTCCCGGTTCTCTCGAGCTGTCGCGGCGGCGTATCCTGAATCCCGGCGAGGCGCTGGTCATGGCGATGCAGGCCCGCTGGATGCAGCATCCCGAAGCCTCCACCGCCGATATCACCAACCTTGCCGAGCGCCGCTTTGGCCTCCGCTTCCAGCACCCCGGCAAATCGATCACCACCGCCGTCATTCTCCAACCCTGGATGGAGGATTCGATCTATCGGTTTTTCTATTCGGAGCACCTCCGCCTGGAAGTGCTTCAGCTCGAAAGGACCTCATTGCAAACATTCGATGGGCCATTTAGCCGGGAAACCGATCCCGGGCGCCTTTACTCCGTCGTTTCCGTGGCGCGGGAATCCCCCGGCAAGCCTCCGTATTTACAAATCGATCTCACCGAGGAAGAGTCGATCGAGGCCACCGGCATTTCCCTGCCCCGCAACGGCGAAACCGTGCGCTGGATCGCCCTCGGGCCCTACTATCTCGGCCGGCCCGCGTCTATCGCGTGGCAATCGGGGACGGAATCGTCCTTGCGCGTCTCCCACCTGGGCATGGCTGAATATCGAGTGGAAGCGCAATCCCGTGGAGGAGTCCTGGCCCATTGAAGATCCTGGTCACAGGCGCCGGAGGTTTTGTCGGCTCGCATCTCATTCGCGAGTTGCACGGGGCCGGGCATTCCGTCGTGGCGACGGATTGGCGCACGGGGATCTGGGAAGAACTTCCCGTCGAGTCGAGCCACCGTGTCGATCTCTCCGATCGCGGCGCACTGGACCTGCTCATCAGCCGCAATCAACCGGATGCCCTGATTCACCTGGCTGGGTGGAGCCACGTCGGCCGGAGCTGGGATTCGCCCAGCGATGTCATGGAGGCGAACATCATCAACACCCTCCACCTCTATGAGGCAGCCAACCAGCATCTCGCGGAGGGAACGCGTTTCCTCTTTATCAGCAGCGCCGATGTGTATGGTTCGCCATCTCCGGAGGATTTGCCGTTGAATGAATCCAGCCCCGTCGCGCCGAACTCCCCCTATTCCGTGAGTAAATACGCGGCGGAAATGGCTCTGCGCACGCTGCGCCTGCGATCGCAAGTCGAGCTTCTGATCGCCCGGCCCTTCAACCACATCGGGCCGGGCCAGTCGCCGGGTTTCGTTCTCCCTAATCTCGCGCGGCAAATCGCCGAAATCGAACAGGGAAAGCGCGAAAAGCTGTGGCACGGCAATCTGGAAAGCCGGAGAGATTTTCTCGATGTGCGCGACGTGGTCCGTGCTTACCGGCTGATTTTGGAGCAAGGGCCCGATGGCGGCCTCTTTGTCATCGCCGGGGGAGAATCTTATCGCATCCAATGGCTCGTCGAGCGATTGTTCGCCCTCGCGGGAATGGACCCGAAGATGGAAGTCGATCCCGCGCGAATTCGTCCCGTGGACACGCCGGAACTGCGCGGTGATTCCCGCCGCCTCCGGGACACCACGGGATGGAAGCCCCGTTACTCCGTGGAGGAGACTTTGCGGGAAATCCTCGAGGAGGCCCGCGACGCCGTCCGCCGCCAAGATTCATGAAGCGACTTGCCCAACATCTTTTCCCCACTCCGATGCCTCATGGCATTGCCTTCTTCCTGCTGTTTTTGATCGTTGCGGGGCTGCCGCTGGTCTTTGTCCCCCAGGCGGTCGAGTCCTTCACGCTTGGCAAGGAAACGCTTTTCCGCGCGGGCGTGTCGGTGCTCTTTGGGCTCGTCTTTGCCGGGGCCTGTCTCGACCAACCCTTTCGCATCTATCTGCGGCCGATCAACGGATTCGTTCTGGGGTTCATCGCCTGGAACGCGTTGTCGATCCTTTGGGCGGAATCCGGCCAGCTCGCCTGGGAGGAGACCGGCCGCCTGGCCATGCTCGGCCTTTTCTTTTTCTTTTTTCAATCCATTGCCGGCGGCAGCCGCCGCCATTTGCTGACCCTCGGCGGGGGACTGGCCATCGCTTCACTTCTCCTCGCGGGCTGGCTGGTGCTGCGGGATTTCCGCGCTGGATTCGCGCCGGAATCCCTGGCCGTGCGGTCCTACCTGGGCGACTGGCGCGACTTCCTCCTCCCCGTCGCCTTCGGCAACACCAGCCACCTGGCGGATTTCCTCGTGATGGGATTCCTGCTCTGGCTCGCCGGATGGTTCCTCGCCCGGCCACTCTGGTTGAAATCCCTGGCCACGATTGCCCTCTGGATTCACGCGGCGGCGCTGATCGTTTCCTGGTCCGTCCACAGCAATCTTTCGCTCATCGTGGCGGTGCTGCTTGGTGCGTGGCTGCTCCGTTTCTATTTTGAAAAGAAAGACCTCCTGCGGGTGAAGCTCCGCTCCGCCGTCCTGGTCGCGGGCTGGATCATCGTCTGCCTTTTTTACGTGGTCGATCACCCCGCCAATCCCCATGGCAGCGCCCAGTGGGCTTCCCGGACCGAGCGCGCCTATCAGCAGGCTGGCGTGCCCCTGCCCGAGGGCGGCTTTGACGGCGGCATTTTCAGCCAGGCCTTCGCCTCGCCCCGCTGGACCTCCGGACTCGATACGCGCATCGCCATTTGGCTCCAGACCCTCGAGATCGTGAAGAACAACCCCTGGCTCGGCACCGGCGCGGGCAACTTCACGTATAGCTATCCCGCCGCCATTTCCGGAATCCTCCAGAACAATCCCGAACTGGCCCGCTACTCCGGTTCCTGGACCAACGCCGCGCACAACGAAGTGCTCCAGGCCTGGTCGGAACTCGGCATCGTCGGCGCCTTTCTCCTCGTGGTGATCGTGGCGCTGGCATTCAAGAATTCCTGGGACCGCATTCAGGCGGGAACCTCGCCGGGCAACGCCGTGATCCTGGCCCTGGGGGCGGCGATGCTGGCGGCCATGTGCCTCCAGGCCCAAATGAACTTCCCCCTCCAGCTTCCCGTCTCCTCCATGCTGTTTTTCCTGCTGCTGGCGCTGCCCCACGTGCTGCCCGCGCGCGGCCAGGAGCCCGAGGAACTCCTGATCCCCGTCGAGCGCCCCTTCGGTTCCCTCCGGCTGGGCATCCTCATGAAGAACATGGCCTATCCCACGGAATTCCGTGTCCGCATCGACACGCGCAAAACCTGGGCGGCGGGTTTGATCGCGGTGGTTCCGCTGGCCTTGGGCGCGTGGATGGCCTGGCAGGCCCTCATTCCCCTGCGAGCGGATATCGCTTACCGCGACGCCTACGAGGCTAAGCGCCTCGCGTCCGGCCGCATGGCAACTTGGAGCGACGTCGCACGGAAAAGCCGCGCCGTGCTCGCCATCTGGCCCCACCATGCCGATGCCCGCAGCACGCTCCAGGATGCCCTGCTCCGCCAGGGAGACTACGACGCGGTGCTCGAGCAAACGCCCCGCGTGCTCGAAAAACTCAACGCTTCCGAGGTTTATCTCCGCAGGGCCCTGGCCCTGGAGGCTCTTGGGCGGACGGAGGAGGCCGCGGCCGACTGGGACGTTTACTTCACCCGCAAACCGGAAGCGGTGCGCGAATATCCCCAGGAGTTCCAGCAATATCTTGAACGCCTGGAGGCCCGGCAACTCCGAGCCCAATAACCGTCGCAGGCATTGGCCCCGTCCTTGCCCCATCACGGCGCCATGAAACGGCACCTTCTGCCATTCGCGGCTTTTTGCGCCATCTGGCTTTTCCTGGCCGGTTTGGGTGCCGCCATGGCCCAGGAACCGCTCCCCTCTCTCGATTCCTTTGTTCCCCGCGAGACCAGGCAGGAACAAACCGAAGAGCAGCCAGCTCCCGCCTTTCGCATTGTCGGGCTGGACGACCGGCCCAAGCTCCGCGATTCCGTCCGCACCGCTGCCCTCGCCGCCCGACGCCGCATCGCCGAACAGACCACTCTCGATTGGGAAGGTACCGCGCTCATCGTCTGGACCGATGAGGACACCTTCATGGAAAAAACCGGCTTCGCTCCGGAAAACACCGCCGCCGCGGCTTCCGCCAAGCAGAAGACCATCTGGATCAACGAGCGCGCCTGGGTGCAGTCCAACGACCGCCAGCGCCAGCAGACCATGACCCACGAGGTGGGGCACCTTCTGGTCGGCTCGCTTCCAGGGGGCAAGGAATTGCCGCTCTGGGCCAACGAAGGGCTGGTGATGCACCTCGCCGGCCAGCAATCCTACGAAGGCCAGATGCGCCTGCTGGCGGCTCATGCCTCGGGGAATCTGCCGCTTCTGGAAAACCTGGAAACGAAATTCCCCCGCACCGGACAATCGCAAAATCTGGCTTATCAAATGAGCTATGCCGCCGTGGGTGTGCTTGCCCGTGATCGCGGGGACAAGCCCGGCGAGGTGCGCGGACTCATGCGGACCCTGGCGAGCGAACGGCGCGGGCCCGCCCTTGCCCGTGAGTTAAGGGGTGATTTCGAAAGCCAGGCGTGGCAGGATGCCACTCACGATGCCCTGGGATCCCGATTTGCAACGGCACTGGTTGTTTTGACTGGCACCTCGTCCATTTTCGTCCTCATTACCATTCTGGCCGTGATCGCCTTTGTCCGGTTGAGGATGCGCAACCGCCGGACGGAATCGCGCTGGGCCGATGAAGACGAGCCCTGGACGGAAAGCCTGAGCGAGGAGGATATTCAGGATATCTACGGCGACCGCGAAGAGCGCTGGTGAGAGTCTCGCGTTTCGGCCGCCCGCCCTTCCCTCGATCATCCTCATCAAAAATACGCGCCATCGTCACGGAGAGAGCTGCCCATCCGCCTTCTTTGGTAGGAATAAATGAAGCCCGGACCGCTCATTGGCCGTCCGGGCTTGTGACTTTCCTTTTCAATAAACCCGCTTACTGAACGTACTGCGCCTCGCGGCGAAGGTCCGCCAGGGTCGTGATGGAACGCTGGCCAAGGCCCGGCTGGTCGCGATTGATCTTAAAGCGGATCGACGCGCGCACGTCCAACTCGTATTCCGTTTCGCGGTCGTTCGGATCCACGTCCGGGCTGTCGTCGAATTCATCGTCGTCGCGTGCTTCGATTGAATCGTTGCGCACGCCAAAGCTCAATCCCAACTCCGCATCGGCAAGGTCGCGCAGGATAATCACGCCGGCGCGCTCGAAATCGGAAAAGCGCGTGTTGTATGTCGCGCTGACCTGAACGCGGTATTTTGGCCCGAAGCGCCGCCCCAATGTCGGCGTGATGATGAATTCCGTTTCGTCTTCGTCGAAGCGCAGTTTTTGCCGCGCATCACGCGCCACGGGATCCTCTTCCAGCTTGTGCGAGCCGCTCACCAGCAACTGGGCCCAGTAGCGCGAATGCCGCGGGAAATAGGACAGCAGGAGGTTGCCGCCGAGGCTGCCCTGCTTGAAAGAGTTCGGGTCGGCGCGGTCGCGGATCCGGCGCTTTTCAAAGCCAAGCCCCAGCGATGCCTGGAATTCCCGAGAGTCGTTCGTATAGCCGATGCTGTAGCCCGCAAAACGGATTTGCTCGTTGGGATAGATCTCGTTGGAACGCTGGAGATTTTCCCGGTAGCGTATCGACATGGCCAGGTTTGGATAGCGGAGAAAGTAATTCAGCCCCGCCTCGACGTAATGCTTGTCGGTATAAAAGTCGTAAATGTCTTCCCGTGCTTCCACCTTGCCGATTTTTTCATAATATTCGCCCAGGCTGTTATCCGTGCCTTCCCGGATGAAGTATTTCACGTAGCCATCGAGGTAATCCGTAAAGCGGTGATTCAGGCGGCTTGTATAGTCGGCGAAGGCGTAAAAGGGTTCCACTTCGTCCAGCGACCGCTCGGTGTCGCTCAATCCCAGGACCTGGGTCTCTTCGTCACGAAAAATCGCATTGGGGATTGTGATCGTGCCATTGGGCAGGATGATGCCGTTCTGGAGTTCTTCTTCCGACACCAGTTCGTTGCTGCGGCGATAGTAATAGGCGCTTCCCACGCCCACCGTATTCGTCCACGTGGTGCGCTCGCCCAGGCGCATGCGATAGGTCAGCGATCCATAGACATCCCCGCCGTAGACGCGCGTGTCGTCATCCGTGTCGATAATGTTGAGCCCGGCGTCGCGGCTTGTGAAGCCGTTCGCCTCGAACCGATAATAGAGCGGTGTCGATCCGAGGTTGAGAAGCCGCGTGGCATAGCGCGCGTAGGCGTTTTTGCTGACCACGCCATAGCGTTTCCGCGGGATGCCCGTGTCGTCGATGTCCTCGCCATCGGTAAAGTCCGGGTCGATATCGAAGTCCAGGTCATCGCTGAAGGGGTCGGAATAATCTTTATAGACATCGCGGCCGAGGCGTTCGCGGTGCTCTACGGCCAGGCGTGCAATGAAGTCGTCTTTCCGGTAGGTCAGCCCCGCGCGCGCAGACTGCTCGAAAAGGCGGCCGCGCTCAAACAAGGTGTCCGGCGTAAAACGGTCGAGAATATCGACGTAGATATCCGGATCGCTTGCCTGGTCCACATCAAGCTGGAAGAACAAGTCTCTGCTAAGCTGGCTGAAGTGCTTGTGGCGATAGACCCAGCGTTGATTCTCATCGCCCGAGGATTCTTCCTCCGCCACATCACGGCCGCGATCGTTGATGCCGTACACTTGGAGGAAACCGGTATGGCGGTAGTGATCGAACTGATAAGTATAGCGCGCCCCGGCGCCCACGCCGCGCTGGCTCATCAGGTCGACATAGGTATCCAGCAGGCCGTGGCTCTGGTTTCGGTACATCGTTGGGTCTTCCCACTCGGGCGTCTGCACCCGGTGGATATACCGATAGCCCAGGCGGAAGAAAGCGCCCAGGTCCGAATTATATCCGAATTCCGTCGACCAGGGCGACCCCTCTGCCAGGTTGCGTGTATAGAACGGCAGCCAGAGGACGGGCACCCCGCGAATGTAAAGCACCGGATTGCGGAAGAAAATCCGCCGTTCCTTGATCAGGATCACCTCATCCGACTTGATGTAATACATCGGAACGGGAAAAGAACTGGTTGTGAAATGGGTGCCGCGAAAAATGGATTGGCTTTCGTCGATCTGGCGAAAGGAAGGCCCTTTTTCCTCTTCATCCCACACCGCGCGGAAATAGAGCGGCCCGGATTGGCCGTCCACGTCATAGGCCATGCCTTCCTGGCGGATCATGTTGAATCGCCCGCGGCTTGCCTTGATGAACTGCTGGGGGCTTTCGAAGACGACATTGCCTTCGGCTTGAATGTCACCGGATACGAAGTCGATCACCATGCGATCGGCTTCCAGATGAAACTGGTTATACTGGATCGATGTGCGGCCCTGGCCGTAACCGACTTGATCCTCGATGATCACCCCTTCTTCGCCGCGGATATTGGCTCGCTCGCGAAAATCGGTGATCCCGCCCGAAGGAGTTTGCCCCACGTCGGGCAGCGGTGCCTCGGGCAGCCGGGGCACCTGGTCAAACTCCTGGGCGGCGGCTGTCCGCGCACCTGCCAGCCAAAAGGCCGTCAGAAACGCCAGCCCCACCCATCGCCAGGAAGGAAGCCTACTCCACCTCAACAGCGCTCACTCCTTGCAATCGCGCGCCATGCGCCGGATTTCCCGGATAAATGATCTGGGAGGAAAACCATGAAAATCACCGGAGAGAGCCGCAAGGAGATTAACCCGATTTCCGGCAAGAAGCGGCTCCATTGCGGCTCCACAGGGCCTGCGAACCCGCCGGCCAACGGGCGCCTCAGTAGCTGTACTTGTCGATGTCCACCTTGCCCCGGAAAATCCAGTAGATCGACGCCGTGTAGGCGACGACAAAGGGCATGCCCATCAGGGCGATGATCAGCATGATCTTCAGCGTCCTCTGCGAAGAGGCGGCATTGTATGCGTTCAGCGAGTAAGTCGAATCGATCGAGGACACAATCATGTCGGGAAAAATGCCAATCCCGAACAGGAAGACAAGCCCCGCCACCACGCAGGCCGAGCTGATAAAAGCGCGGAATGGCAGGTTGAGGTGCAGCGCCCGGGGAATATTGGCCACCGCCAGCGCTGTCAGCAGCGCCACGATCCAGGCCCACCAGAGCGTCTGGAAGTTTTCAATCATCCCGGGATAAGTCGTCAGGGTAAACAGCGTGGTCACCACATACATCGCCAGGAAGAAGAAGAAGGTTTTGTAGATCCACCCCTTCACTTTCTCCTGCAATTCACCGCTCGTTTTCAAATACAGATAGATCGAGCCGTGCATCATGAAAAGCGACAGGTTGAAAATGCCAACCACCAGCGGATAAGGCTTCAGCAGGTCCAACAGCGTGCCCTCGAATTCCATGTTGGGCCCGATCGGCAGGCCGACGATCAGATTGCCCACCGCCACGCCAAAGAGAATCGAGGCCACGATACTGGCCACGCTGAAGGAAACGTCCCAGAGCTGGCGCCACCACTTCATCTCCTCTTTGCTCCGGAATTCCAGCGCCACGGCGCGAAAGATCAGCGCACAAAGCAACAGCATGAACGGAATATAGAACCCGGAAAAAGCCGTCGCATAGGCATGGGGAAACGCGGCGAACAGCGCTCCGCCCGCCGTCACCAGCCAGACCTCGTTGCCATCCCACACGGGCCCGATGGAGTTCATCAGCGTCCGCCGCTCCGTGTCCCCCGAACTGAACAGGTGCAGCGCGCCCACTCCCAGGTCGAAACCATCGAGAATGGCGTATCCGATCAATAAGATACCGATGAGAAAGTACCAGATCAGGTTCAGATCCATTAGTCCAGATCCTCCTTCGAATCAGCCAGGTGGCTGCGGCCCGGGCCGCGCGCCGTCATGGCTTCGCGCAGCCCTTCTGTGTCCGTTTCATCGGGCATCGGTTCCACGTCCTCCGGACCCGTTCGGATTTTCTTGTCCAGCAGATAGAGGAACATGGCGAAAAGCAGAAGATAGATCAGCGTGAACATGATCAACGAGGCCAGCACCGACTGGGCCCCCACCGCCTTCGAAACCCCGTGTTCCGTTTTCAAGAGGCCGTAGACAACCCAGGGTTGCCGGCCCACCTCCGCCGCAATCCAGCCAAGCTGGTTGGCCGCGTAGGGAAGCGGCACGGAAAAGACAAAGACCCAGAGCAGCCATCTCTGGCTGAACAACTTGCCGCGCCAGAGCAGGAAACACCCAAACAGCGTAATCGCGATGAAATACATCCCCAGGCTGATCATGAGGTGATAAGCCTGGAAGGGAATCTGGACCGGCGGATGATATTCGGGGTCGATCTGGTCAAAGCCCGTCACCGGGGTTTTGAAGTCTTCGTGGACGAGAAAACTCAGCATGCCGGGAATGGCCAGGCCGGTGACTTTCTTCTCCTCGTAGTTGGGAATTCCAAAGAGATAAAGGGGCGTCGACTCGCCCGTCTCGAAAATGCCCTCATAGGCGGCCAGCTTCGCCGGCTGATGCTCCGCCACAACATTGGCGTGCCAGTGCCCCAGGGCCAGCTGGCCCAGCGAGGACATGGCCCCGAAGATCAGCGCGATGGTAAAGGCCCGCCGGGCAAAGTCCAGGTGGCGGCCCTTCAACAGGTAATAGCCGGTGACGCTCATCACAAAGAACGAGGCCAGGATAAAGCCGCCGACAATGGAATGGAGCAGCCGCACCATGCTGGAGGGGTTGAACACCATGGCCCAGAAATCCGTGATCTCGGCCCGGGGCTGGATTCCCTCCGCCAGGGGATTGTAAACGAAATCGGTCAGGACGTTTCCCGCCTGGTCGACGATATGAAAACCGGCAGGCGTCTGCTGCCAGCTATTGGCGATCACGATCCACACCGCGGAAAACATCGATCCCAGCGCCACAAGGATCGTCGACAGGAAATGCACCCGCGGCGAGACCTTGTCCCAGCCAAAAACCAGAATCGCCAGAAAGCCCGATTCGAGAAAGAACGCGAAGATTCCCTCCGCCGCCAGCGCCGAACCGAACACGTCGCCCACAAAGCGCGAATACGTCGCCCAGTTGGTGCCAAACTCGAACTCCATGACGATCCCCGTCGCCACGCCCAGGCCAAAGTTCAGCGCGAAGATCTTCACCCAGAACTTGGTCATCGATTCGTAGACCGGGTTCTTCGTCCAGAGGAACATCCCCTCCATGAACACCAGCATCACCCCGAGCCCGATGGTCAGCGGGGGATAGAGGTAGTGAAACATGATCGTGAAGGCGAATTGGATCCGCGAAAGGAGAACGACGTCCGACAGCCATTCCATAGTCCCTGTTGCTCCCTGCAAAAAACTTTTCCGGTGTCCCGACCGGAAAAATATTGAACTAACCTCCTAGCGGCAACCGGAAAGCGGAGCAAGCCACAAAACGCCCTCCTGGCGGGCCGTCATGCCAGGAGGGCGGAAAAAGAAAAACCGGCAAGCGGAATGCCTGCCGGATAAGAACGCCCGATACTGCGAGGCGGCCAATTATTTAATAATAAGACCCTGGCTTGCCGGCGGTGTTCCGTGGAAGGTGACCTTGAAGAAAACATTTTCCGCTGTTGCGGGATCGACATTAAAGTCGACCAAATTCCCTTCCCGTAGCTTCAACGGCGGGTCGAACTGGAAGCTCTCGGTTGTCCGCTCAGTGATAGCAAAGAAATGCTGGAAGCCGTTATTGATGAGAATGAGTCCTTCCATGTAACCGGAGCTGTCCTCTCGGCCATTGTGAATGACCATCGTCCTGGCATCAATCTCCTCGTCGGCTGCTACCTGGATGGATTCATCTGTGGCGGTCCCCGTGAAATAACCAATCGTGCGGGTTCCTTCGCGATTGAACGCCGTAGAAGAAAAGATCGCTTTCTCACCTTCTTGCGAGACGGAAGCCGCGCTCATTTCGTTTTCCGCCCACGACCCCGCCGTTTGAGAATGGACTCCCAGGGCCAGCCCCCCTGCCAGAAACCCGCCGACCGCCGTGATAACAAGTTTGTTGCGAAACATGATAACGATTCTCCTCGTGGATGTGATTCCAAC
Organism: uncultured Candidatus Sumerlaeota bacterium; assembly: GCA_964346275.1. Classification (GTDB taxonomy): domain Bacteria; phylum Sumerlaeota; class Sumerlaeia; order SLMS01; family SLMS01; genus CAYFUR01. The sequence goes on along the minus strand of CAYFUR010000006.1, from coordinate 17,755 downwards.
TTCAAAGCAGACCGCCCCGCAGCGCGAAGCAAACGGCTTTGAGTTGGCTTTCAAGCCCAATCGCTATTGATTAAAGCACCTTCATAACAAAGTTGGCAAGAGGTTTTTTGAAATTTGTTCGCCCCCAAGAAAGAATTTCCGATCCTCAACAATTTCTCGGGGAGTCCGAAGGCAAAAAATCCGGCAGGCATTCCGTCTGCCGGAGGAAAACACGTCTGCGCAGAAAGCAAAGTTATTTAATTATCATAACTTGGCTCGCCGGTGGCGTTCCGTGGAACGTGACTTTGAAGAACACATTTTCCGCTGTTGCGGGATCGATATTAAAGTCAATCGAATCCCCTTCCCGTAGCTTCAACGGCGGGTCGAACTGGAAGCTCTCGGTTGTCCGCTCAGTGATAGCAAAGAAATGCTGGAAGCCGTTATTGATGAGAATGAGTCCTTCCATGTAACCGGAGCTGTCCCTTTGGCCATTGTGAATGACCATGGTCCTGGCATCAATCTCCCGGTTGGCTGTTACCTGGGTGGATTCATCTGTGGCGGTCCCCGCGTAATAACCGATCGTGCGGGTTCCTTCGCGATTGAACACCGTAGAAGAAATGATCGCCTTCTCACCTTCTTGCGAGATGGTCGCTGCGTTGATTTCGTTTTCCGGTAACGGGCCCGCCGTTTGGGAATGGACTCCCAGGGCCAGACCACCCGCCAGAATACCACCGATTGCATAGCCAACAAGCCTGTTGCGCATCATGATCAAAAGTCTCCTTCTCGGGAAAGTGGGATTGCACGGGAATGCCCCCGCAGCCGGCGAGAACAAGGTGCAAAGTATTGATTTGTTCCTTTACATGAAAAAAATACGATTTTGTCTGAAGTTGGCAACAGTTATTTTCGAAACGAAAAAGTAGTAATTCTATTCCGTATTCTTAAAATGTTTCACTAGATTATTTAAGAGCAGGCTATTGGGAAAACTGTGGGCTGCCGCATTCCGACATGACCGGCGGGTGAAAGTCTTTCAACCAGTCGTTTGACTCCAAAATGAAGTTGTTGCCAGATGATTCCAGAGGACAAGAAAAACCATAAAATCCGCAGAGTACAGAGAGCACAGCCTTCCTGGTTTGAGACAATGGATCAGGGGGCTAGATTTCGAAACTCGGGGCTCTGAGTCCGATTGCGGCGGACAGCTCGGCCTGGTCGCGGCGGACACTCTCGCACACGGTCTGCAGGATATCGTAAACCGAATCGTCCTTGATGCTGTAAAGCGCCTGGGCTCCCTGGCGGCGCATTTTCACGATGCCCGCCCGTTTCAGAATGGAAAGGTGTTTGGAAACCGAGGCCTGGGCGATCCCCAGCTCGTCCACCAGATTCGTCACGTTGCACTCTCCTTCGCGGAGACGGAGCAGAATGCGCAGCCGCGCCTCGTCCGCCATCGACTTCAGGTGCTCCACGCATTTCGAGATCATTTCCGGGGAGAGCGTCTTTTTCTTTTTCATCGTTTCATCACCACATAAGAATAAAAAGATGTTGCGGCGTGTTTGCCGACTATGTCAATGACTTTGATCGAGAATCGAACGGATTTTCTTATAATGCAATATCAGAATGCAAGCAAATGGCCCGGGCGGAAACCGCCCGGGCCACGGAGTGATCGATTTGGCAATCGGGGCTTACATGCCGCCCATGGTGTCGATGCCGGTGCCCTGGGACTTGTCGACATAGAGGCCGACGAAGCCGAAGGGGAAACCCGTATAGGTTGCCTCGTGCGGCGTCACGTTGATCATGGCGTTGGCGCCGTCGTCCGCGGCCGCGTTGGCCACATGTTCCAGCAGGCCTTCGTTAGTCTGCATCGGATAGATCTCGATCAGTTTCACGAGGTAGGGCAGGCCCACCGCGATGCCGATTTCCGTGCCGGTGTAATGGCCGGTCGCGGTGTAGTTCTCAAAGGTGCCATCACCGGTTGTGATGTTGTCCATGCCGGTGGAGTCGGCCACGTCGGAAAGATCCGTTCCGCCGCCGAGATACGCGCAGCCGCTCATGGCTGCAACAGACAGGGCACAGCTCAGTGCCATCAAGCTTTTCTTCATCGCACACGTCCTCCTGATGAGGGGATAGGTTTTATTGACCACTTTCTAAAAGTCTTTTTCCTGCGTGCAAAAAACAGGCTCAAGCCAAATCGTATGCCCTGATCTGTTGCTCGGCCGTTGCTATACAAACTTTCTTACAGCCCATTACGGCATCACCACGACCACCGATTGATACTTCCCTTCCGCCTGGAGGCGTTCCGTCGAGGCAACCGCCGTGATGGACCGCAGCAGGGCGATGATTTTGTCCAGCCCCTGGTCCATGCCGGGCTGGTTAAGCGGGCCCGTCAACAGGGCTTTCTGGCCTTCCAGCAAATCCGCGATCGTCGCCGGCTCGAAATACGTCAGCGAATTTCTGGTCGCGGGCAGATGAGCCGCCGCGTTTTGAAACGCGGCGGATTCCAAAAGCGCTCCGTCACTGCCCGATGCCATTTTCAGAGCGCTCTGGAGATGGCCGGGAGTCAGAGCGATCAGGAACTTGTCGTCGCTGGTCAGCGTATAGGCGGGGGAGACCGGCGGTCCGCCGGCGCCTTCCGGTGGCTCGAAATAGACAATCTCTTCGCCCTGGAATTCCATGGTCTTCTTCATGGGAACCGGGGTGGGCGTCGGCGTCGCTTCTTCCTCCATCTCCATCTCTTTGCTTCCCTGGGCCGGCGGAGGAGGCGCCGCCATGCTTTCCATCATGTTGCCGAAAGCCGTCAGCACATTACGAAACCGGTCGGGATTCTTCACATTAGCCACCAGCAGGGCGCCCGGCACCGGCATCGGCGCGTTGGGATCCGGCTGCTGCAGGGCAAAGCCCAGGTTCGGGCCGATGTTGGCCAGCAGGTCCATCTCGACGTCGAACCCGAGCATCATCTTCAGCCCGCTCAGTTGCTGCTTGATCTGTTCTCCGGCATCTTTCGAACCCTGCGCCCGCGAGGCGGCCGATGTGATGACTTCCAGCAGCGCGAGCCCATCGAAATGGTTCGTGCCGTAGGCCATGATCGCGCCCTCGGGCACAGAGTTCAAAGCGGAAACATCACCGGGGGGCGGCGCCGAAAGCACATAGCGCCGCTGGGCCCCCATCATGCCTTCTTCGTGCATGAACGAGCTGAGGATGATATGCTTCTCGTCGGGCACGCGCAATTTCATCGCCGTCATATACGATCCTGGATCGGTCATCTCCTGGATCGGCACTCCTTCGGCCTGCTGGGCCAGCCGGGCGAGATCGGTCATCTCGCCAAAGGCCCAGGCCACGCCGGGGGCGCTTTCCAACTGGCTCATATACATGGACCAGTATTCGGAATCGAACAGCACCTGTCCCTCGTCCGCCACGGCGCTTTGCAGCAGTGCCCTGTCGTTGGAGTAGAGAATGCGGTCGCCCTGGCCGATGAAGTAGGAGGAAAAAGCGGGCAGAGAAACCTCCCGCACGCCGGCCGCCTCCGTATCGATCACGGTTCCGGCCTCCACCCCCCCGGACGTGCCCTGGGAGAGTTTGGCCTCGCGCACTACCTGGTCGAGCACGCGGCCGGGAATCTCGGCGGAGACAAAGGACGCGTTCATTACAAAGCCCAGAATCCCGTCGACTTCGACAAGATAGAGATCCAGGCCGTTCAGGGTCTTCGTGGCGAATTCCGCCGGTTTGAGGGAAAAGCCGAGTTCCTCCTCCAGGCGCTCGAGGCGGCTCTCTTCTTCCGGGGCCAGCGCAGCCTGGTCGAGTTGCTCTGCCACCGCACTTCCCAGCGGTGTCCCGGCAAGCTGGCTCCAGAACATCCCGGTGTTGGGCACACTGACGATCAGGGTGGGATTGGCGGGCGTATGCCCGGGAACGGCCAGGCGCTCCGCGGCGGCGGCATGGCCTGCCAGACCCACCGAGATGAACACCGCAAAGACTGCCAGGAGTTTCCTGGTCATAACCATGCTCCTTCCAGCGGAAATTCCCCCCGCTCGAAAGCCGCCCCGCTCCGGAAAAGACAAGCAAGAGGCCCTCGACAAAGCGGAGGGGGATCTGATCGTTTCAACTTTTTCGAGCTAAGAAGCTTTTTCGACCGCCGTCAAGACGGAATGCTTCCCAGGGAATGCTCTCGGGGCCGCCAATGCTCCCATTTTCCGGATTCCCCGAGACCGGCGGGCCGCCTTGTGGTCCGCTTTTCGTTCCGAACGTCGATTGTCCCACCCGATTCCTGTTGCGCTGCGGCCGCCCGGCAACGAGGCAGGATGTCCCAGCCGACAAAGGGAGCCCGTTCCATGAGCGCCATCATGATTTTCCAGAAAGACACCGAACTGCTCAGCATTTCGGAAATCTCTCATTCCCTCGCCGAATTCCTTGGCCTCGGTTGCGCGGTCGTCGTCGAGGACCGCCGCGTTGCCGTCGGCGAATACGAAGGCTCCACCGGCGAATTCCACGACGGACGTATATACGTCGAGCTGCCCGAACTCCAGGAAGAAGAAGGCGAGCCCACCGTCGATTACCACGCCGCCCCGCGCCTCGACCGCGACGAAACCTGGCAGCGCATCGCCGATGAAATCATCGAGCAGGAACCCGCCCTGCGCCCGGAAATCGAGGAAAACGCCCGCGATATCCTGCTCACCTTCGACGACACTGTCGCCGCCATCGAAGCCGCCACCGCCATCGCCTATATCGTCGCCGGAGAAACCAACAGCGGCCTCCTCGTCCGCTCCAGCGAAGAGGACGAAGACTCCGTCTGGTTTCCCAACGCCGAGGCCTTTGCTGATTTCGTTTATGGCGAGGAAGACGCCGAACCCGAATTCGACGAAGATGAAGAGGAGGATGAGAAATAAAAGCGGGATCGAGGGAGCGGACCGGCGCGGCCACGGTTGAGAACGTAATGATATCTTCATGACAGGATCCGATCGCGAAAACCCCTTCGACCTCCTGCCCCTCGGGGCGCAGATCAAGCGAGAAAACTTTCTTGTCGGCTTCCTGCCCTGGGTGTTGCTCTGTGTGCTGGAGGGAGAACTCATCTATCTCTGGGTCATCTCGGGAAGCCCTGGCGCCTTCCTGCTTCTGATCGTCTTCGAACTTTTCCTCCTCCCCCCGGTCCTCGGCTACGCCGCCCAGCTCCACAGCCTGCGCAGCTACGAAAACCTCTGGCGCCGCATCCGCTACGAAGACGTCGCCGTCACCCTCATCACCGCGAGCGACGTCCTCCGCTGGGTCCGCGGAAACACCGCCCGCGTCGCCCGCAAGGGGTTCCTCGCCAATGGCGTCTTCTGGCTCGTGCTTTTCGCCTATTTCGGCTTTCTGGAAATGACGGATCCTAACTTCGACGGCCGGCTTCTGTTATTTCTCCTCTTCGCACTCCTTATCCGTTACCTCCCCCTCCCCGCCATGAGGGAATACGCCACCGCTGTCGGGTTTGAAAAACTCTTCACCACAAGAGGCTACTTCCGATCGCGCCTTCGCGCGCTCTCTGTCCT
>CAYFUR010000006.1:10020-12163 GCA_964346275.1 uncultured Candidatus Sumerlaeota bacterium | reverse complement strand
ATCCTTCGCCCCACCATCCGCGCCATGCGGCGAGCGCGTTATGAATAAACCATCCGTCCCTATGGCTTTTCGGAAGAACCGGCCGGTATTGACAGCAACAGTCTGCTTGTACTCAGTCCTTCTCGATAAAGACAAAGATGACGAGGAAGAGTGCCTTATTCCGGATAGTTTGTGAAAGTCTCCAAATGCCTTGGCGCCCTTGGCTTCCTGGCGGTTTCCCCTCCTTCTGAAAACAACGCCCCGGAAGAGCACTTCGCTCTCCCGGGGCCGTTTTTCTTTTCCAGTAAACCGGCGCGGCGCCTTACTCCTTGCCGCCGGAGTCCTTCGGCGCGTCGATCTTCAGATGCGCCTTGTCGTTGCTTGAAAGCATCGCCAGCTCGAACGCCTTGCTCGCTTCGCCGAAATAGAGCGAGCGGTGGGGGAACGGAATCTCGATCCCCTCTTCGTCGAACGCTTTCTTCAGGCGCTTGCGGTATTCGCGGCCCGTGGACCACTGATCGATCGGCGTTGTCTTGATGCGCGCTTTGATCTCCACGGCCGAATCGGCGAATTTATTCACCCCCAGCAATTCCATATCATCGAGGATCTTGGTCTTCCACGCGTCTTCCTGGCGCATGCTGTCCGCCACGCGCTTCATCACCTGCATCACGTGGTCCGGGTCTTCCTTGTAGGCAACGCCCATATCAATGACAAAGAACGACCAGTCCTTGGTCATATTCGAAAGGCGGCTGATGGTTCCGTTGGGAAAGACGTGGACGGTGCCCTCGAGATCGCGCAGCACCACCGTCCGCAGGTTGATCTCTTCCACCAGCCCCCCTGTTCCATCGACGATGGCCACGTCGCCGATGCGGATCTGGTTTTCCAGGAGGATGAAAGTTCCCGCGATGATGTCCTTCACAAGGCTCTGCGCACCAAAGGAAACGGCCAGGCCGAGAACACCGGCGGCGGCCAGGATCGGGCCGATTTCCACGCCGCAGATCGACAGAATCACCATTCCCAGAACCACCAGCAGCACGACGAAGATTGTGTTTTCGAAAATGGCAAACAGAGTGGCGATGCGCTTTTGCGCTTCCCTCGGCAACCGGCCGTCCTTCGCTTTCTTCTCCACCCGGTTCATCAGGCGGTCCTGCAAACGCTTGAGAGCCGACTTGATCAGCTTGTTCGCGATCCAAAAGCCGATCAGCGTCAGCAGAATCGGCGGCAGCACCGCCAGAAAACTGGTCAGTAGATTATTAAAGACTTCCTGCAGGTTTTCCGGACTGAAATACTCGTTCATGGGGTCTCCTTGAAGAGGGGTTTGCCTTCACAAAAGTGGCGAATGTCGAATTTTCGCCCCATCCGCGGAATTTATGCCTTACCACACGCATCAGGATGGTCCTTGACCATCGCAAACCTTCCACGATGCTGCAAGGTCATATGCCACGAAGACCACTCGGAACATCCATTTCCCCGATAGGTGCGACCCCCACATGACCAAACAAATCACTCAATTTGCTCTCTTTACGTTTTTGTTGGGCCTCCTTTTGATCCCTGCGGGACTGAGCGCCCAATTGGCCAATTCGGCCCAGGATCCCTATGAAAAAGTCGAACTTGAGACGCCCGCCAAGGTCAGCCTGCGCCGCATCCAGGAGGGTCCGCTCCTCCGCGGCCAGCCCATCCAGTTCGCCATCGAATTCGAGGGCGCGCCCAAACCCATTAATATGTGGAGTGCCCGCATCGAATACACCTCCCCCTCGCTGACTTTTGAAAATCTCTATGCCAGGGGAAAGAAAAACGAAGTCGCCGTCGTGATCAGCGATCCCGTGGTGTTCCGCGACTCCGGCCTCACGATGCGCGCTGTCTCCGGCCTTTCCCTTGGCGGTTGGGAAGACGGCGAAGTCGTCCGCCTGACCTTCAACGTGAAAGAAGATGCGCCCGACACCGCCAGCATCTTCCTCAAGCGCCATCCCACCGTTCGCGAGGGCCTCGCCCACGACGACCAGAAGGCCTATAAGACTTATGACTACGAGCGCGAACTGGTGAACGTCGAGACCGAGAAAATGCCCGTCGTAGATGTGAGCGAAGAGCATCCGCCACGGGAAATGCCGACCCCCGAGCCGCGCCAGCTCTTTAAGCGCGAGTAGGCGACCGCCCCAAAACTCAT
>CAYFUR010000006.1:0-9920 GCA_964346275.1 uncultured Candidatus Sumerlaeota bacterium | reverse complement strand
GGCAGCCCCACCACGTTGAAATAATCTCCCTCGATGTGGTTGATCAGGCTTCCGCCCTCTCCCTGGATGCCATAGGCCCCCGCCTTGTCAAAGGGCTCGCCCGTCGCCAGGTAAACGTCGATATCCGTTTCGCTCAACTCGCGAAAAACCACGCGCGTGGCCACCGCGCGCAGATAGCTCTTCATCGTTCCCGCTTCCGCCAGCGCCAGGCCCGTGATCACCTGGTGCGTCTCTCCCGAGAGAGACTTCAGCATGCGGCGAGCGTCCGCCTCCGATTCCGGCTTGCCGTAAAGAATCATTTTCCGCGTCACCACGGTATCCGCCGCCAGCACCCATGCGCCCTCTTCACATTGCCCGGCGACGTCCTGGGCCTTGGCGTATGCTGCCCTCAGCGCAAACGTTCGCGGATGATCCGCCAGGATTTCTTTTTCGTCCACCTTGCTCGGGCGGACTTCGAAGGAAAGCTGCATTTCGTCGAGCAATTCCCGGCGGCGGGGAGAGGCGGAGGCGAGGATCAGCTGGGTCATCGAACGGCATCGCTGGGGGAGTGGATTCTCAGCGCCTTCAAATAGCGCACCACCTCGCCGGGCAAGCCGTGTTCCAATGCGCCGTCCACCAGATACTGTCTATACGCGGCGGTGGCCCGGCAATCGAAGGTCAGCCAGTCCGATGTATAGGTCCAGGCGGTAAGAGGCGCGGGAGAACCATTCTCCGCCGCCAGCTCGACGCGTTGGTAATTCGGCTCAAAGCGATCCAGTATCTCGAAACCGCCGGGGGGCAGGCGGTAGATGACGCCCCAGGCGGAAGATGTGGCGTCGGCCATGAGATTGGCTTTCGCGGATCCGTTTTCGCTGTGTTTGTTCAGGGCAAAGCGCCAGCCGACGGCTCTGGCTGTTCCGAGCACTTCGACCGGCCCGACGCGCTCCTCAAGGCGCGTCCGGCACATGTTCGATCCATAGGCGAAATAGGGAAGCTGGGTCATGGGAAAGCAAAATCAGTAAGTGGGTTGAGCAGGCTGTTCCTGCAGGGCCGTGAGGCGTTCCCGGCGGGCGTTGCGGCTGCGGAGGTCGTTCTTGGTAAAAACCCGCCAAGTTGGGGGATCAAGCCACGGTTCGGTTTCTGGGTCAAGGATGTGGCTGTCTTTCGGATCCACCGGAGCCATGACATAGTCTTCGGGCAGGCGGAGCGGAGCCTGCCGCTCCTGCGGAGTTTTGGTTTCCCACAGCCGCGCGGCAAAGTCCGCCCAGATGGGTCCGGCGGCCCGGCTCCCCGTGCGATGCGGGCCCAGCGGCATGTTCTGATCGAATCCCACCCACACCACGATCACCTCGTGGGGCGTAAAGCCCGCAAACCACGCATCGCGGTTTTCATTCGTCGTCCCTGATTTTCCTGCCACGCGGTCGCGCAGATCATCCGGCAACGCTTCGCGCACGCTCCGGCCCGTGCCGTGACCCATCACCCCTGCCATCATCTGCACCAGGTAGGCGCTCGCCTGCGGCGCGACGATGCGCTCCTCGTCCGCTTTCCAAAGCCCGATCGCGTCGCGCCCTTCCTCGTTATTGATGCCGCGGATCAGGCGTGGTCCACGCGCGATGCCGCCATTGGCCAGCGGCTGGTATCCCGCCGCTAGTTCCAGCGGCGTCACCTCCGTCGTTCCCAGCACCACCGACCACTCGTTCGGCAAGGACCACGGATCTCCGCTGGTTCGCTGGAACCGCCGCACATATTGCCGCGCCCGCCGCAGCCCCACTTCCTGGACCATCAGGATCGTCGGCACGTTGCGGCTGTGCTCCAGCGCCGTCTGCAGCGTGGTTGCTCCGAAATGCCGGTTCTCGAAGTTTTCCGGCGCATATCCATCGCCAAAGCGGATCGGCCGGTCGTGCACCGTGGTCCACGGCGTCAGCCCCGCTTCCATCGCCGCCGCATAGAAAAAGGGCTTCATGGTCGAGCCCGCCTGTCGCTCGGCCTGCACCGCCCGATTAAAGTATCCGTTGTTCGCCCCGTCGTCGAAACGCCGTCCGCCCACCAGCGCCCGGACGTCGCCGGTCTCCGCGTCCAGGCACACCAGCGCCCCCTGCAGCGTGTTTTCCGGGCGTAGCTCCGCCTCGAACATTCCCTTTTCGTATTCCACGCCGGTCACTACCAGGTCCACCCCCTCGCCTGTGCCCAGCGTCTTGCCCATCTCGAAATACTTCGCTGCCCCCTCCGGCACGGGAACATCCGCGCGCCATCCGCCCGGCAATTCCACCACCAGCGAGCTTTCAAAGGCGTTCACCACCATGGCCATGCGCCCTTGGCCCGGCTGCGGCGCGCGGCCGTATTCCGGCCGCTGGCGCGCTTCTTTGAAACGCTCCTGCCGCAGGCGCAGCCATTGCGCTTCTTCCCGCTCCAGCCCCCGGACCAGCGCCTCCGCCGCGATGCGCTGCGTGTCCGGGTCCACTGTTGTATAGATCGTCCACCCCGCCCGGTGGAGCGTTGTCCCGCCCAAATCCCCACGATCGGCCACCGTGCGCCGCACGGCATCCAGGAAGTAAGGCGCCTCCGATCGCGCCAGGTGCTGCGGCGACACTTCCAGTTCCTCCACCACGGCTCGGTCGTAATCCGCCGCACTGATATATCCCAGGGAATACATCCGCGCGAGCACCTGCTCGCGGCGGCTCACTGTCAGTTCCGGATTGTTCAGCGGCGAGTAACGCTCCGGCAACTGCGGCAATCCGGCCAGGCTGGCCGCCTCCGCCAGATCCAGCTCCCCCACGCTCTTGCTGAAGTATTTCCGCGCGGCCGCCTCCACGCCGTACGTCCCACTGCCGAGATAAATCTGGTTCAGGTAAACCTCGAGGATTCGTTCCTTAGTATACCGGTGCTCCATCTGTAGCGCCGCCAGCATTTCATGGAATTTGCGCTCCAGCGTCTTTTCCGAGCCAATATCCACCAAAAGGTTGCGCGCCGTCTGCTGCGTGATCGTCGAGGCACCCTGGGACATCCGCCCCCGCGTGAGGTTGACCGTCATGGCCCGCGCCACGCCGGGCAGATCGACGCCAAAGTGGTGGAAAAACCGCGCATCCTCGATCGCGATGAACGCGTTCTGCAGATCGAGGGGAATCTCCTCCAGCGGCACCACAAAGCGCTGCTGTTCATAAAGTGCAGCCAGATCCCGGCCCTCGTGATCGCGGACGATGGTGGCTTCCGGCGGATTGTATTGATCGAACTCCTTGATCGGGGGCGCCGCGTCCAGCCACCCCGCCACGGCCCCGATCCCTCCACCGATCAGCGCCATCGGCACCATCAAGAGGAAGATCCCCAGCCACGTCAGAAACAGCACAGCCCCGCCCCCTCGCCGCGAGCGCGGACGCTCCACGGGCTCCCCGCCGCGCTTTTTCTTCGCGGATTGACGCCGCCGCCTGGGCCGCAGCGATTCTTCCTCGAACAGTTCCGGGTGCTGGCGGATCAGGTCGTCCGCTTTCGGGTTCAGCGATCCCATTTCGGTGCCCGCCACAGCAGAATCAGGCCGCCCGGAATTTTCCCGCAGCCTCATCGCCGAGCACTAGACCTGCCCCGTCTACCATGGCAAGTAAACTATTCTCCCGAAGAACGCACCAGCCGCATGGCGCGCGCGTGGCCTGCCTCGCGCCACTCGCCGGCTGTCCACGGCGGGGGAGGATCCTCTGCCAGCGGGTCCAGCGGCGATTCGTAATTGTTATAGATCATCAGCCAGAGTGCCTCGTGGTCGTCGGCCGCCTCCACCAGCCGCTGCCGCGCTTCCTCCGTCGGAATCTTTGCCGCGTCGAGAAACGTCACCCCCTCGTCGCGGAATTCGTAGAGAAACGGAAGCAAATCGCCGATGATGACATCCGGCGCTTCCTCGAATTGCCGCGCGAGTTGCCTCGGCCCGTCTCCTCCCTCGACCAGCCATCCGCCCAGCCACGGCGCCACCAGCACCAGCGGCGCCCCCGCGCGATAGACAAGCCGCCAGGCCCCGCGGCCCGCAAGACGCCCATCCCAATAGACAGCCCCCTGGCCGATCAGAATCACCAGCGCCGGCACCAGGGAGATATAATACCGCTCGTGGGAAAGCACCGATGTTCCCGGCACGCCCGCCGCCACAATCAACCCGGCAAAGGGCACCAGGAACCAAATCCAAAGGACCGTATATCGGAATGAATCGCCCTCCGAATCGCGCTGGCGCCGCTGCCACATCGCCGCCCCCGCCAGCGCCAGCGCCGCCGCCAGCCAGATCGGATACTTCAGAAGCTCCTTGTCCCAGACATGGTCAAAGTTTCCAAAGACCACGCGCGCCAGCCCGGACAGGCCGTCGGCCAGTTTGAACTCAAACACGCCGCCCCCCGGCTCGAAATTCGTCTGCTCCTCCTTCAGAGCCAGCAGCGGCGCCGCCATCACCGCCGCCGCGCCGGCCATCACTGCCAGCGCGCCCGCCGCCCGCCGCGGTTTGTGTGCGAGCGCCAGCAAGGTCGTCATCACAAAGGCACCCAGCGCCAGGCCAAACAGCGCGTGAAAAGCAAAACCCGCCAGCGACGCCAGCCCCAGCCACACCAGGTCGCGCGGCCTTCCGTCGCGCATCCACCGCGCCAGCGCCCAGAACGCCAGTACCGCAAACAGCACAATTGGCGCATAAGGCCGCGCCGTCTGCGCCGACCACACAACCAACTGGTGTACGGCCAGGAAGACTCCTCCTACGCGCGCCACCGGCTCGCCGTAAAGCGTTCGCAACGCCTTTGGAAAACACCACACCGCTCCCAGTACAAACACCATGGAAGGAAGCCGCAGCATCACCGCCGAGTCTCCCGCCAGCCGCGCCCAACCCCACAGCAGCAGAAAATACGTGGGCAAATGCCCCGACCGGAGCCGCTCCTTGACCAGCAAATCGAGGTCGAGCGTGGTCATCAGCCACGACGTGTATTCATCGATATAAAACCCGCGCCAGATATGAACGAGGTAAAGCGCCAGCGCCCCGGCCACCAGCCAGAAATCGAAGCGCCACGAACTGTCCCGCCGGGTTTCCATGCCGCTTTCCAGCGTTGAAACGCCCTGCCACGTCAACAAAGAAAACCTATTCCCGGCATCGAGCCGGAAGAACCCTGATGCGACTCATCATCGTTCTCTTTATCCCATCGTGTTTATATGCGTCGTGCCGATGAGAGAGCTTTTCAAGCCACGGAATGTTATCAATTCGGAAAGATAAAAGAACTGAATAAGGTATTTCCAGAAACCCCTCACTCCGCATCCGAGCGATTCGTAACTCAACAACCGATTCACTCATTTTCTCTTTATCTTGTACCAATGTCCCCAGTTTTCCACGTGATGAACTCATTTTGAAAAAACGGAATCATGACAAATAGAGACTAAGAATCAAGAGCAGGATTTAGATGCCCGCCTTCGCGATAAGGCCTGCGACACTCCTTTGTGCCCTTTGTGTTTCCCCCCTGGCGTCCTTGGCTTCTTGGCGGTTTCCCACCGTCCCACGCCCAAAACCGGCATTGCCACCGCCCCCGCTTTTCCGCAAAAGCTCTCCCATGACATCGGAGGAGCCAACCCAGAAACCCAGCGTCCCTCTCGCCCGGCTTCGCAGCCTCGGCGGATTTCTGTTGTTACTCGCCGTCTTGATGCCATGGAAACTCTGGCGCGCCTCCCTCCTCTCCGGGCTCTGGATCGACGAAAACTATTCCCTCCTCGTTGCCCACCGCAGCTTCGGCTATCTCGTCGGTATCACCACCGTCGATGCCCACCCGCCCGGATTCTATATTCTGCTCAAGCTCTGGCTCGGCCTGGAATCCCTCCTCGGGCTCGAGAAGACGATCCTCTGGGCGCGGTTGATCAGCGTCTTCGGCTGGCTCTGGATGGCCGCTCTCGGGTGGTTTGGCGGGCGATGGCTCCTGGGCCGCCAGGCCGGGACGCTTTTTGCCTGGATGTTTTCCGGCTCCGCCATGATCGCGTATATCGCCCGCGACCTGCGCAATTATTCCCTCGCCACCGCCGCCATGCTCACCTGCTTTCTGCTCCTGCTGGCGATTTACCGCCTCGAACGCGAAGGCCATCTCGGCCGCCGGCGCTCGCTGCTGCTCTGGACGGCGTACTGGTTTTGCGCTTCTCTCGGCCTCTGGCTCCATTTGCTCACGTCGCTCGTGCTCTTCATGCTCGGCCTCGCCTGGATCGCGCTCGCCGTGCGGGCGAGGCGTCCGCTGGGCGCCTTCACCCTCGGCGGCGCCATTGCACAGGCCGCCGCGATCCTTTGTTTCCTGCCGTGGCTGTTGCGTCTGCGCTATCAGCTCGAATACCTCGCCGACGCCGCCACCCCCTGGATGAGCGAACCCAACTTCCACAATTGGCTCGGCGTCTTCACCTTCTGGTATCCCCACGGCCGCCTCGGCGGAAAGTTCTCTGAATGGATCGCCCAGAGCGATCTCGTCCTGGCCGCGACAGCCTTTGTCCTGGCGCCTCTCGCCGCCGGACTGCTCTCCGGCCTGGCCCGCCGCGCGCGCCATCCCAACCGCTTTCTCTTTTACGGGGCCGCCGCCGGGACGCTCATCCCCCTCGGCAATATCACCGCCCAGTGGTTCCTCTCGCACTACGACATCGCCAAGGTCTTTCACGGCGAGCGCTATACCGTTTTCACCCAGCCCATGTGGGTCTTTGGCCTCGTCTGCTGGGCCACCATCGCCGTGCGCCGCTGGCGGCTTTCCTACGCCTGGGCGTGGCTTCTCTTTGTGCCGTGGATCGTTGCGTCTTTACACGGCCAACGCATTTCCCACCGCTACGAACGCGACGTGGGCCTGACCCACAGCATCTGGCGTGTCCGCAATCATCTCCCGCCGGAGGACGAGCCCATCTATATCATGCCGTCCGCGCTCCTGCCTTACTTCGATGGGCTCTTCCCGAGCCACGAAACCCTTCCCATCGAGCGCCTGGCCGATCTCGATGAATCCATTGAGAATATATACATCTTTGCGGATCGTTCCTGGACGCATATCCACCAGGCGTCCGACCGCGTCGCCGGCGGCCTGATCCGCAGCGGTGCCCTCGCCGAAAGCATCGACAGCGTGAACCTTCCCCTCGATGGCCAGTGGGTGGAGTATTCCCTCTATCGTATAGACGGCCTTCGCCACGACCTGATCGAGCGCATCCTGGAAAGCCAGCGCGTGCAGGAGCGCCCCAAATATGCCGGCGCCGTGGCCGTCGCCCTCCCCGAATCGCAAATCTATGTCGACGGCTTCTCCGTGCTGGAAATTCCCCGCGAAGGCGAGCCCTTTGCCTGGGGCAGCAAGGCCATCACGCGCATCCGCTTCGATCGTCCCCTGGAAAGCGGGCCATACATCCTGCACTTGGAAATCTTCCGCCAGCCTTACCCCGAGGAAGAAGTCGAAATGACTTTCCGGTTCCGGGGAGAAGACACAACCTACCGCCGCACCGTACCAGCCGGGACACATACCCTCGAGGTGCCGATTGAACTCCAAACAGGCCAGCGCGAAGTCATCCTGGAAGCGGGCCATCCCACCTGGAAACCGAGTGAATACATGGAAGGCTCCACCGACGAACGCGACCTCACGTTTCTTTTTTCGACAGCCTGGATCGAGCCCGCGGACAAATCGACCTAAGAATGATTTCTGTATATCTTGATCCTGCTCCTGTAAACCGCCAAGAAACCAAGGACGCCAAAAACACAAAGGACATAAAGGGCACGAGCATGCTTGGTTGCTGACAAAGCGGGTGCTGACATTTCAATCCTGCTGCTGAACCTGTTCTTAATCCAAACCTGTCTTTTGTATAGTTGTGAATATCCTTCAGATCACGATTAAGGTCAGGAGTAAGCTCAGGATGCTGGGGCAATCATCCGTCCCCATCCGTGCTCTCCGTGGCCAAATGCCTTTTTACGGTGTATAGGCAGGGGCCGCAAAGTGGCTCGGATTCTCGATCAACAGCAGGATCAACAGGATAATTCAGAATCCCCACACCCGCGGGATCACCTGTATCGCGACGGCCAGCACGATCAAATCCATGATGATCCCGATCTTCAGGAAATCCGTGAAGCGATATCCGCCCGGGCCGTAAACCATCAGGTGGGTTTGATAACCGATCGGAGTCGCAAACCCGCCCGACGCCGCGATCATAATTCCAATGGCAAACGGCAAGGGATTCGCCCCGAAGGACTCCGCCACCGCCACCGCGATGGGATACATCAAAACCGCCGCCGCGTTGTTTGTGATCAGCTCGGTAAAAACCATCGTCGTCGCATAGATCACCACGAATGCGGCAAAGACTCCACCCGGGGAAACCTCCACCAGGCTCTGCGCGATCACCGCCGCCGCGCCGGTCGTTTTCAGCGCCTGCCCGATTCCGAAAGCCGCCGCGATGGAAATCAGAATACGCCAGTCGATGGACCGCCGCGCCTGCTCCGCCGTCAGTACCCCCGTCGCCATCAGAAGCCCCGCCGCCAGAATCGCGGCCTGGAGCATCGACAACACATTCGTCGTCACCAGCGCCACCAGCAGCCCCAGGATCGAAAGCGCGATCCAGCTCTTTGAGTAATCCGGCGGTCGGAAATCCTCGATGCGGCTCACCAGGTAAAAGTCCCGCGAGTTCTTCCGCCGGTCGATAAAGGAAGGGAGTGCCTCCACCAGCAGCGTATCCCCCGGCCGCAGCACAATATCGCCCACCTTCTTGCGGATGCGCTCGCCATTGCGCGCCACGGCGATCACCACGGCGTCGTAATTCGTGCGGAATCGCGACTCCCGGATCGTCTTGCCGATAAAGGGCGCGGAATTCGACACCACCGCCTCGATCAGCACCCGCTCATTCCGTGGCCGGTTCAGCTTGAACACCTGCTCCGTGGCCGGTTTCAGCCCGCGAATGCGCTGGAGATCCACCACGGAATCCACCACGCCCACAAACACCAGCCGGTCGTCACCGCGCAAAACCGTATCCGGCCCCACCGCCGCGATGATCTCTCCATCGCGGTCGATCTCCATCAGGTAAAGGCCCGGCAGGTGGCGCAGCCCCGCCTCCTCGATCGTCTCGCCCACAAGGGGGCTTTGCGGATCCACGATCATTTCCACGGCGTATTCGCGCGGATTTTCAAACGTCGCCATGGCCGGTTTGCGGTCGGGGAGCAAATAACTGCCAAAGAGCAGCAGGAACCCAAGGCCCGCCAGCGCCACGGGAACGCCGACCCACGCCAGGTCGAACATGTTCAGCCGCTCGAATCCCGAATCAATGAGCAGGCCGTTCACCACCAGGTTGGTGCTGGTGCCGATCAGCGTACACATCCCCCCCAGCACCGATGCATAGCTCAGCGGGATCAACAGCTTGGACGCCGGAATGTCGAATTTCTTCGCCCAATCGTTGATCACCGGCATCAACATCAGAACCAGCGGCGTGTTGTTCAGAAAGCCGCTCATCCCCGCCACCGGAAACATCACCCGCGCCTGGGCGCTGCGCAGCGATCCCGGCCGCCGGAACAACCATCCCACCAGCGCCCAGATTCCCCCGGATTCCTGCAAGCCCGCCGCGATGATATACAAAATCCCGACGGTCAGAATCCCCTCGTTGGAAAAACCCGAGAAGGCATCGCGCGGCGACACCACCCCCGCAATTACCAGGATCGAAAGACCACTCATCAGGATCACGTCGGGACTGCGCCGCGTAAACGCGAGCAGCCCGAAAACGAGCGCCAGAACAAGGAGAGTCAGGATGCCGCCAAATGCCATTCTACATTATCCCGGTCGGGAAATAGAGATTGCCCGCCCTGCTAACCTCTCCTTCCAATCCGGGTAAAGGACTATTGCGGCGCCAGAGAAAAAAAGACCGGCGGACATTTTTTGCCCACCGGTGCCTACACAGAAACGCCCCATGCGAGGAGCGTTATCCCGAAAGAAAGGCCTTCCGGGATCCTGAACAAGAACATGGAA
>CAYFUR010000005.1:19378-67400 GCA_964346275.1 uncultured Candidatus Sumerlaeota bacterium | reverse complement strand
CGATATAGATGAACGAGTTTGGCTTGAAGTTTTCCGGGAGATTCTTGGGATCGAGGATCCCCTGGAGCATGGCCAGTCCAAGCGCGAAAAAAGCGGCGTTTTTCGGGGCGATGGCGATGCAATCGCTTCCCATCCCTTCCTGGCCGGTATGGAAGGCAAAGAGGGCGAGGTCCTGGCCGGCGAGCCAGTCGAAAGTCTCTTTGCGAAGAGTTTCGAAAGGATACCCATAGCGGTCTGAGAAACGCGCTTTATCGGTGGGCTTGTCATCGGCGATGACCATGCAATCGGGGTCGCGGCGGCGCATGTAGGGTTCGAGATAATTCGCGGAAATGCCGTTTCTCACGCGATTCACTTCCACCTCGGGAACTGTCTTGCCGTCGGGCAGCTCGTATTCGACCATCAACTGGTTGGATTCCGCGGAACCGCAGGAAAGCTCCACCAGATCGTTGATATTCCTGGCTATTGTGGCGCTTGGACAATTCTGCAGGAGTTTTTCCACGTCCGATGGCAGATGCAATGCGGACCAGAGTTCAGATGTCTTCATGAGACTCTCCTCGTAAAATGACTGATTTGGCTGGATTTCGATGCAATGTATTCAAGTCGGCAGGTGCGTTCGCGTGAGCGGGTTTTCTCATGCTTCAGAGCGTGTCGATTCATCAAAAGGGTGAATCAGAGACCATAGCCGATCGTCCTAGTCCCTGCCGGGGCGGAATGATATCCATACGATGGCGGCTGGCAAGGCAACTCCACACCGGCGTTTTTTTTGGAGCGTCTAAGCAGGAAGCCAAAGACCTCCCAAATCATGGCACGAGAGAGGATAAAGCCGTTTTTCGCAGCCAATTATTCCGGCTTAAGTGGAGCGTATTTCAGAATGAAGTCCTGGGTCTTTCCATCGTCGAAGGCGATGTAGACCCGTTCCCATCCCGGACGCCCGCCGATTTTCTCGATCGTCCCGGATCCCATGTATTTGTGAACGATCCGCTGGCCCGGTGTGAACTGCGGCTTCTGGCCTCCTGGGAGGGACGGCCCGCCCCGGCCAATTCCCAGCCCCCTTGTCATGCGGCTGAAGGTCCGCGGCTCGCTCTTTTGCGGACTGAAAACGGCGTCGGGATTCTCGTCCATGACGTATTCCCAATCCCCCTCTTCCCGGCGGCTCCCGCCCAACTCGCGCTCTTGCCCCCAGCCGTACGGCAGCAGGCGGCGCAGCTGCTTGATACTCTCCTCGTCGAAGACGGAAGCGGGCAGTTCCGACAAGAAGGGAGACGGCGAATTGAAAAAATAATCTGGCCGGTTGCGCCGCATGCTATACATGAGATGCAGCTTTTCCCGGGCCCGGGTAATGCCGACGTAGAACAGGCGCCGTTCTTCCTCGATGGCATATTCGTCGAAGGATTCCTCTGCCCGGCTGGTCGGGAAGACGCCCTTTTCCAGGCCGACGATAAAGACATAATCGTACTCCAGCCCCTTCGCGTTGTGCATGGTGAGCAGGCTCACCTTCGGGGAGTTGTCCTGTTTGTCTTCCGTGGCGTCGAGGGCCATTGTGGCGAGAAATTCCGCAAGCTGGTGCCGCTCGGCCTCGGGCTCAAAGCCCTGCATCAAACCTTCCAGCTCTTCGATATTCTCGATGCGCGCTTCGCCCTCGAATGAGTCCGGATCGCCCACGCCGTCCTGTTTGAAATTCGTGTCTTCCAAAATTCTCTCGAGCACTTCATGCGGCGCTGCCGATTCTTCCATGGAAACCCAATCGCTCAGGCAGGAGAGGAGGTGCTCGATTCCCTTGCGTGCTTTCCCTTTCAACTCTCCATCACCAAGCACGCGGCTTGCCGCTTCGCGCAACGAGACGCCGTCGCGGGCCGAACGGCCGCTGATCTGCGACAGCGCCTTGGGCCCCACGCCGCGGGCCGGCCGGTTCACAACTCGCTCGAAAGCGAGGTCATCCTCGGGATTCACGGCGAGGCGCAGATAGCTGAGAAGGTCCTTCACCTCCGCGCGGTCGTAAAAGCGCATCCCTCCCACCACGCGGTAGGGCAGGCGATACTTGCGCATGGCGTCCTCCACGGACCGAGACAGCCAGTGCCCGCGATAGAAAACGGCGATCTCATCGGGGTTCACACCTTCTGACTGGATGAGGCGCAGGCATTCCATACAGATGTCTTTCGCCTCGACGTCCTGGTCAGGCGAGAGGTGGAACGCGAGCGGCGCGCCATCGCCCCGCGTTGTATAGAGCACCTTGCCGATCCGCTGGGTATTGTGATCGATGATTGTACTAGCCGCTTTCAGAATGTTTCCCGAACTGCGGTAGTTGTGCTCCAGCTTAATGATCCGGGTTCCGGGAAACGACGTTTCGAAATCCAGCAGATTACGGATCTCCGCTCCGCGCCAGCTGTAGATCGATTGGTCCTCGTCCCCCACGACGCAGATCTGCTCGTGACCCTGCGCCAGCAGCTTGCTCAGCAGAAACTGTGCGTGGTTCGTGTCCTGATACTCATCGATCAACACGTATTGATAGCGCCCTGACCATTTCTTGCGGATCTCCTCGTTTTCCTGAAAGAGAAGGACCGTCTTCATCATCAGGTCTTCGAAATCCACCGACTTGTTTTTCTCGAGGACCTGTTGATAGCGCTCGTAGATCTCGGCATAGGGGGCTTCGTCTTCGTCCAGCTCCTCCTTGCAATCCGCCGGTGTGAGGAGCTGCATCTTGGCCTGGTTGATAAACGACTGCACCTGGCCCGGGCGAACGCGCTTGTCGGAGATTTCCAACTCCTTGGTGACGCGCTTGATGGCCTGCTTTTGATCGTTCTCGTCGAGAATGGCGAAGTTCGCGTCCAGGCCGGCGGCGGCGGCGTCGCGGCGCAGGATCATGGCACAGCGGGAGTGAAACGTGCCGATGGGCAGCCCCGGCGTATCGGGCACACCCATCAAGCGGCAGACGCGCGCGCGCATTTCGCGAGCGGCCTTGTTGGTGAAAGTTACCGCCATGATTTCGTTCAGGGGGATTCCGCATTCGCGATGGAGAAAGGCGATGCGATGGGTAATGACGCGCGTCTTCCCTGATCCGGCGCCCGCGATAATCATCAGCGGGCCGCCCATATGGGTCACAGCGTCTTTTTGCGCGGGATTCAGATGCGAGAGCAGATCGGTCATCGAGGAATGAGGCATGGGAGAGTGGGATTCGCTACCAGAGGAAGCCGGAGCAGTGAACCTTACTCCACGGGAGAAATCAAAGCTCAATTCTCTTGATGGCTCGATAGCGCTTACATGATTCCGTAGGCTTGCATCGCATTGGCAACGCGCACAAAGCCGCCGATGTTGGCACCATCGACGTAATGAATGCGGTTCCCTTCTCTCCCGTGGTGGGCGCACAGGTCGTGAATGTGGCCCATGATCCGGCGCAATTCCTGATCCACACGCTCACGCTTCCAGGAAAGGCGTTGGGCGTTCTGGGCCATCTCCAGACCCGAGACAGCCACGCCGCCGGCATTCGCGGCCTTGCCCGGCGCGAAGCAGGTTCCAGCCGCCTGGAACTTGGAAACCGCCTTCGGCGTGCACGGCATATTCGCTCCCTCCACGACGTAGCGAAGCCCGTTGCCCAGCAATTCGTCCGCATCGTCTTCATCCAGCTCGTTTTCCGTAGCGCAGGGTATGGCGATCTCCCCAGTGACCCCCCAGGGCCGTTTCCCCGCATTGTAAGCCGTTCCGCTTTCTTTTGCGTATTCTTCCAGGCTGCCGCGCTCGCTTTTGATTTCTTTAATACGGACCAGTTCCTTGGCGGTGATCCCCTTTGGCGCGTGGATATACCCTTTGGAATCAGAGAGGGTGACCACGATGGCCCCCTCCTCGATCGCCTTTTCCGCCGCGTGGGTGGCGACATTTCCCGCGCCGGAGATCACGCAGCGCTTGCCCGGCAGCGATTCGCCGGAAAGCTTCATCATCTCTTCCAGAAAGAAAATGGCGCCATAGCCCGTTGCCTCGACGCGCATCAGGCTCCCCGACCAATCGGGAGCTTTCCCGGTGAGGACGCTGGAAAATCGATTGGTCAGCCGGCGGTATTGGCCAAAAAGATAGCCGATCTCACGGCCTCCCACGCCGATATCACCCGCCGGAACATCGGTGTGTGCGCCGATGTGGCGCGATAATTCCGTCATGAACGCCTGGCAAAAGCGCATGACTTCACGGTCCGACTTGCCTTTGGGGTTGAAGTCGGATCCGCCTTTCGCCCCGCCCATGGGCAGCGACGTCAGGCTGTTCTTGAGCGTCTGCTCGAACCCCAGGAATTTGAAAACTGCCAAACTGACAGAGGGATGAAAGCGCAGGCCACCTTTGTATGGGCCAATCGCTCCGTTGAACTGCACGCGATAGCCCCGATTGAGCTGAATTTCCCCTTGGTCATCCTCCCAAGTGACCCGAAAGATCACGATGCGATCCGGCTCCGTCAGCCGCTTCAACAGGTCGTTTCGGGCATATTCGGGGCGGGTTCGGACAAACGGAACCAGGGAGGTCATGACTTCTTCCACCGCCTGGATAAACTGATCCTGTCCCGGATTTTTTTCCCGGACCCACCCCATCAGAGAGTGCAATTCCTCGTGGTCTTCCGATTCCATAAGTTGCTCCTTGAGTTTTCGCGTAAACTGTGTGGCCAACGGCTTTCCTTTACGCGAAGACCGTGCTACCTTGTTCCGGCAAGCCAATTCTGCATATTTCCTCTCGATCCTGTGCGCGGTCGTTCGCTTGGAAAAGATGCGCTCTCAATTGAGCGACAGGGAAGAAGCCGGCACTGAAGGGGCACCAGGGAGGTTCAAAGCCGCCGGATTCGAAGGTGCTTTTTGCCGCTGGCCGGGACGTTCTCTATGCCGCGCAGAAGAAATCCCGGCCTTCTGTATATCCGGCTTCGGCCATGATGCGCCGAATGGCGTCGCGGCGGCCGGGCTGGCCCACGGCGCCGATCTGGACCGGGCTGCCCGGCGCAGCGAATGGCAAATCCTTCCACGAGCGGACCGGAACGCCATCGATCCGCTCACCGACCCGGCGCGGATGAACTTCCAGAAAAGCATGAATCGTGATTCCCTCCTCGGCGAGAAAGCCCGCCAGCCGCTTGCCGATGGGGCCCGCGCCAGAAATCATCACGCCGCGCTCTCGCACAGCCTCCAGTCTCGCCATGTAATGCGCCTTTGCGGCGAGAAAGCGCTCGTGCGTATAGCGCGGGTTGGTTCTCGTCAGGCGCTCCGGGCTGTCCCGCCATTGGAAAAGCATCTCCGCCACTTTCGCAATGTGGTGCCCTCGATCCAGAAACCGCAGCCACAAGTCGTAATCCTCGGCCCAGTGGGGATCGGCATAGCCGCCGATGGATTCCAGGGCGGAGCGCCGCATCATCGATGAGGGATGAACAACCGGGCTTTCGATAAAACGTTCGCGGGCGATCTCTTCCGGTTCCAGGAGCGCGTTGAGCCACTTTTCATATCGCTGGAAGCCCTCGCCCGCCAGACTGCCGGTGATCCGTACAAGACAGCTCGCGGCGGAAAGGTCCGGCCGGGATTCGAGAAACTGGTGCTGGAGCCCGATGCGGCGGGGGAGCGAGCGGTCGTCCGCGTCCATGCGCGCGAGATACGGCGCCCGGGACGCCGCGCAACCCGTCCGGTGCGCTTCCACCAGGCCGGGCCTTTCCGGGCGAAGGACGCGCAGGCGCGGGTCTCTCTGTCTATACGATTCCAGAATCGCCGGAGTGTCGTCGGAGGAAAAGTCGTCGACGGCGATCAGTTCAAAATCGGGAAAGTCCTGTTCCAGGCAGCTCTCAATCGCCTCCGGGAGAGTTGGCGAAGCGTTCTTCACGGCCATGACGATTGAGACAGCAGGGGGCATCGGCCCGCTTTCCTAGGGCGAGAGAAACCTCCTCACCCGGTAGTCGCCCGCGGTGCCTTCCACCGCGGCCCGGATCGTATAGCCATAGGCGGCCCCATGGCGCAAGGCTTCTCCCTTCGACGTGATTTCCCATTTGCCGCCCTCCGCGTGGCGGACGCTCACCGTCAACCGGGATTCCTCGGCGTCGATGAGCGTCCGCTGCCCCTCGGAGAGAGAGCCTTCGCCGTGCAAAAGCTGCAAGATCCCGTCCTCCGCAAGCAACTCCGCCCGGAAAGCCTGCACGTCATGGCGCGCGGCGAGAGTTTCGGTCTCGACGCCATTGAGCAGGCCTCCGAGGACCCAGAGCATGAGAGCCATGATCGGCATGAGGACGAGCAGGGAATAAGCGCGCCGGGTTGTGGGTCTCATTGGCCGATCTCCTCGCTTGGATCGATACGGCTGGCGGCGAGAAACGTCTTGGAGTAATTGCGCAGGTAAGCGCCGTTGTAGAAGCGGAAGTTCAGAGTCACGGAGGCCGAAGTGCGCCCGTCGTCGGCCACGACGGCACTCCATTCATCGACGTTTGGTAAGTGAAATGACTCATCGCCATCTTGGGTGCGCAGAAACCCGCCCCGGGCCGCCAGGCCATAGCTCGCCCGGGTGCCGTCGCTTCGTTCGATTTCCAGGCGGGGAAGGCCGGCAAACGCGTCCTCTTTCACCTCCATGGCGATGGCATTATGGATGTCTTCCGTATAGACGCGGGAAAACCGGCGGCCGGCGTTTTCGGTGGAGGAGCGAATCTCCGCCTCCCAGGCCCGCAGGCGCGCGTCGTCGAAGAGGACGAAGGTCGCCCCGGCCATGATCGCGATAATGACGACAACGATCAGCAACTCGGTCAGCGTAAAACCGCGGTTGGTCCTCTTCATGATCCGTCCTCCCCGGCCGCCGGAGCGATCAATGCTTCGAAGGTGATTGTTTCCCGGGCCACCTCCGGGCCGGCGTCGAAGGTCAACGCCACCGGCACCAGGGAATCCTCCCGCGGCTCGCCCACCACGAGAATCATCTCGCGACCGGCCGTTTCCGCCGGCAACGTGCGCGTTCCCGATTCCAGGCTCTCCGGCGCGGCACGCAGGCGCTCGATCTCGTTTCGGGCCTGCTGCACGGCAATGCGCGCGTCGCG
Source organism: uncultured Candidatus Sumerlaeota bacterium (assembly GCA_964346275.1). Lineage (GTDB taxonomy): Bacteria > Sumerlaeota > Sumerlaeia > SLMS01 > SLMS01 > CAYFUR01. The sequence goes on along the minus strand of CAYFUR010000005.1, from coordinate 60,385 downwards.
GGAACGGGCCGTATGCACCGAGCTGAGATGCACTGCATGGAGAAATACCGGCGCGGTGATTGCAATAATGGCCACCACGATCAGCAGCTCGATCAGCGTGACTCCCCTGCGCGGATACGAGCGCAGGCGCGGCGGCATGCGCAGCGAGCGCGGAATCATCTTTGTCCGGAAAAGCAGCAGGCCCCATAACAGATATATGACGGAGTAGAAAATAATCTCTTTCATCGAATAATGAAAGGCTCCATTCGGGTCAGAGTAGGCCTGGCCGGGCCCGATAACCTTCGGGATAGCAAAGAACCCGAGATAATCGGAAACGATCATATCAAAGGGAAAACCGACGAACAGAAAGGAAAGGAAAACGAAGGTGAAACAGAACACCGAGAACCCGCTCGGAAATCCGCCCCGGTAAAACCGCCGCGTTCTGGCGTATTCCTGCAGGCCTTTCACGAAAAAAGCGATCAAAAGAATCGCACCGGCGACGGGCACGGCGGCGGGAGAAATATACGCTACGAGCGGGACGGAAAACAAAAGCAGAATCGACCCATGGATCCGATACGTCCGATAGCCCGTGAAAATAAACCCGAAGGCCACGGAAATCATCGTGATCATCAGAATGATCAGGCTGCTGAAGACAAGTGGGCTGGTCGAGGTGGGCGCTCCTCCGCGAAACTCGAAATTGATGACGAGAAGCCCGGCGACAATTGCGCCGATGATGACAAGCACCGCCACGCGGTCCCATGACGGCTTGTCGTATAGATTCTTCCAAAGTGTCTTCATGTCACGCCTCCCCGCCCGAGCGGCGACATCAGGAAAAGCCGCTCGATCTCATCGGGCGTTGTCCGGTGGGTCCGAATGGCTTCCAGCGCTTCGTCCCGCGCGGATACGGGATATTCCAACGCCGCTTCCAGATCGCGGGCCGTGTGCCGCCGCATGAGGGCTTCCACGGTTTCGCTGCTGACAAGGGCCCATTCGCCAAGCGCCGTGCGGCCGCGATAGCCAATGCCGTTGCATTCCTCGCAGCCAGAAGCGACTGCCGCTTCCATCGCCTCGCAGCCGCCAAACAACCCGCTGATCTCTTCAAAAGCGGGATCCCCAGCGCGATTCTCTGTCCAACGTTCCAACGGTATAGACGTGGAACAAGCCGGGCATGGCCTCCGCACCAGGCGCTGGCTCAGAATACCGCCCAGGGCGGAGCCCAGCATATACGGCGCGGCCCCCATGTCCTGCAGCCGCACCAGAGCCTCGCCCGCGTTCAGCGTATGCATCGTCGAAAAAAGCCGGTGGCCGGTGAGCGCCGCGTTCAGCGCCACCTGGGCCGTTTCCGGATCGCGCACTTCGCCAACCAGGAGCACTTCCGGGTCCTGGCGCAGCAGCGCCCGCAGGCCCGGTGCGAAGCCCAGGCCGCGGTCCGGATCGACGGCCACCTGCGTGGCAAAGGGCATGGGTATCTCCGGCGGGTCCTCGAGCGTCAAGACCGCCAGCGGATTCGGATTCGATTCGAACACGCGCCGGAGCAGCGCCGCCAGAGTCGTCGACTTTCCGCTTCCCGAAGGCCCCGTCACCAGCAACAACCCCTGGGGGCGGCTGCCGGCCTGTTCCAGCTCGCGGCAAAGGCGTTCGCTGAAGCCCAGCTCGCCAAGCGCGGGATTGGTGCGTTCGCTGCCCAGAAGCCGCACGACCGCTTTTTCTCCGTGGAGAGAAGGGATAATCGAGAGGCGCGCTTCGGTCCGATCGCGGGAGCCATTGAGCGGCGCCGCGCTGAAGCGCCCTTCCGTCACGGCTTCGCGCACATAGTCCGGGCACCGCGCCATCACCTTGAGCCGGGAAATCGCCCGATCGTGCATGGAACGCGCATAGACACATGCTTCGTGGAGCAATCCGTCTATACGAAGCCACAGGCGGGCATCCTCGCGGCCGGGGAAGAAGTGCAGGTCCGTCGCGCCGAGGCGCTGCGCTTCCTGCAGCGCTTCCGACAACCACACGGCCACCTGGTCGACGGTGCGCGGCGCTTCGATCAGGGTCTTTTTGTCAGCCGATTCCATAGGGCATTTGTCCTGCGAAAGTGAGCAGCGGGAGATACATGGCCAGGGCCAGCCAGGCGACGAGGAAGCCGAGAAGCACCAGCACCAGCGGCTCGAAGAACTCGCGGATAACGCGCAGGGCGTGCTCGGCGCGCTGGCGATAGAATCCCGCCATGCGCTCCAGCGTTTCCGCGAGCTGGCCGCGTTCCTGTGCCGAGGCCAGCATGAGCGCCAGCGGGCGGGGAAAAAGGGGCTGGTGCGCGATGATGTCGCCGAGCGATTCGCCCTCTTCCAGCCGCGCGGCAAAGTCTTTCAGCGCCCGCCGGACATAGAGATTGCCGCTGGAATCCGCGAGCATGTTCACCGCCTCGTTCAGTGGCACGCGATTTTCCAGCATCAGGCCCAGGTGGCGGACAAAGCGCGCCGTCTCCGCCAGCCGAAGGGCGGGCCCTACCAGCGGCAGCGACAGCATCCACTTGCCGTGGCGGTAGGACTGCCAGACCAGCCCGGCTCCTGCTCCGAGAATCCACAGCACGCAAACCAAAAGCAGCGTCACCATCAGAAAGAGGGGCAGCGTGCTCGAGTAAGTGAATCGGGAAAGGTCCGGAAGAGTCGCGCCGAGTTGGCTATAGATATCGACAAATTTTGGAAAAAGCTGTGTGGAAATAAACAAGGTGAAGACGAAAAGAAAGAGCAGGATAACCGCCGGATAGATCGTGGCGCGGCGGAAATTCTCGTTCATGGCGATGCTGTCTTCCAGCGTCGAGGCCAGATCCTCGACCACCTTGGGCAATGCCCCGCTTTCCTCGCCCATCTGAATCGCGCGGCGATAAGCCAGGGGGAAGATTTGCGGGTGGTCGGCGAGGACGTCCGAGAGCGACGCGCCGGACTCCAGGCGCGGCACTATGTCCTGCACGGCGCGCTGCATTCCGGCGGTGTCGGCTTCTTCGCTGAATGATCCGAGCACCTCGGCGAGGGGAGCGCGGGCCATCATCGCTCCCGACAGATGCCGGGTGAACAGCGCCAGGTCCTGGGCAGATCGAGCATAATCCAGTTTGATCGGCATGATCCTCTATCCTTGTCTAGACAATTCGTTCGGCTTGAAATCTCCGGTGGCTTATGGCCCGAACAGGACGACATCCCCACCGGAACGGGTTCCATTTGTCGGGTCGTAGATGATGTATTCCGGCTCATCGTCCTCGACCTTCAGGCTGCGCTCGCCGTCGGGACCGTCCCACGAAATGCTGTAGACAGCCATCCCCCCCGCATGGGGCCGCATATACGGATTTTCCGGAGGGAAGACCTGGCCCAGGTTGATATACACGGGAGGGAGCCTGTATTCTTTTTTTGCAGCGTAATCGGGAAAGCGGGGGAGCGTCATGATGTAGGAAATGGGCGTGGTCAGCCCCACCAGTGCGTCATCGGGGATCAGGCCCTTCTGGTTGAGGGGATACATTTCTTCATCGATGCGATAGCTCTCCAGGGCGTGGGAGAGGGCTGTCAGGTCGGCGACGGAACGCGAGACATCGGCGCGCGTTTGCGCTTCCATGAAATTGGGAATCGCGATCGCCGCCAGCAGGGCAAGCACGCCCATGACCACCATCAGCTCGATATACGTAAACCCACGGCCTCTTCTCATCGGCGGGCACCTTTCTGGTCGTTCTGACGGATATGTCGCAGCTCGGGGAGAAAACGTTTATCAGGAAAAGTCGGTTTTGCGATAAATCTCTTCAATCTTGCGGTTCCGCTCTTGGACGCTTTCCTGCAAGGTGGGGACGTCCAGGGCGGCGGGAGCGGTTTCCCGTGCCGTGAGGCCAGCGGCCCGGCTCTCCGCGAGATTCCACGGCGCCAGCAGCGCCAGCCCCACCTGGGCCCACAGCAGAAACGCGAAGCAGGCCGTCGCCAGCGCCGATGTTTGAGCCGGAGAAAACAGCCGCGCCGGACGGCCTCGAATCGCGGTGCGCCGGGGCGTTTCCAGCAGGCCATCCGCCTCCATGCCGTCTTCCAGCCGCACCAGCAAGTCGTCGAAATAGGCATCACCGGGGAGCGCCAGCGGATCACGCCGCGCGGCGGACACAACAGAAGAAACCTGGGCAAGGCTTTCCGCGCACCAGGCGCAACGGGCCGCGTGCTCCCCCATGGCCTGGCGCTCGAAATCGGGCAGGGTTCCGCTCGCGTATTCCTCCAGATGTTCTTCGAAATGGCGGCAACTCATCATTTTCATCGATCCGCCTCCCGGCGGGGGGTCCTCCCCTCCACCAAAAACCCGTCCTGGCGCAGCCAGCGCCGCATCTTGTTCAATCCATGATGCAGATGGGATTTCACGGCGCCCACGCTGCATTCCATCGCCTCGGCCACTTCGGCGAGCGACATCCCCTGGAAGTGCCGCAGGGTGAACGCCAGCATCTGGCGTTCGGGGAGTTGGCCCGCCAGCTCGCGGATGCGCATGGAAAGCTCTTCGTCGTGCAGCCGGTCTCGCGCCAGCGGCTCGCGGCTCGTCAATGCGTCCAGGGGGATGATATGAGCCGCCGCCGCGTCGTCCCAACTCGTGGCCAGCGGGTCTTCCCTGCGCGCCGTGCGCCGGCGGACCAGGTCGATGGAGCGCCGTGTAGTCACCTGGATCAGCCACGCCCGGCCGCTCCGGATGCGCGACGCTTTCGATCCCTGGCGCACGAGCTGGACAAAGGCATCCTGCACGGCTTCCTCCGCGTCTTCGTAATTGCGCGTCACGCGCAGCGCCACGGCGTAAAGGGTGCGGACGTGCTCCTGATACACCAGGCGAAACGCCTCGCGATCACCGCGTCCGGCCAGTCTCAGGAGCTTCTGTTCGTCCATGGAAGGAGTTCCTGCCGCGACGCTGAAATCTCGAATACCATTAAAAGGGTCGTCCGGCGTAACCTCCAGGTTTAATTCTCCCCGGAAAATCTTTCCGCCCAAGGGAAAAAGAATGGTCTTTGGCACCCGACTTGAGTAACCTCCTCTTCCTTTGGAGGTCTGCATGCTGGCCGACATACTTGAGAATTGTTATCAGGTCGTCCTCGAGGCGGCTCCCTATATTCTCCTCGGGACGTTCTTCGCCGGGCTCATCCAGGCCTTTCTCCGCGCGGATTCGCTCAAGCGGCTTCTCTCCCAGCCGAGCTTCAAATCCGTCTACCGCGCGGCCCTGATTGGCGTGCCGCTTCCGCTCTGCTCGTGCTCCGTGCTGCCGGTGGCGATGCAACTTCGGCGCAGCGGGGCGAATCGCGGCGCCACCAGTTCCTTCCTGATCTCAACACCGGAGACGGGTGTTGATTCGGTTCTCCTGACCATCGGGCTCATGAATCCTATCTTCGCGGCAGCGCGGATCATTGGCGCTTTTGTGACCAGCCTTTTTGCCGGAACAGTGCAGAATCTCTTGGACAGGCGCGGAGATCTGGGCACGGCACCCGTGGTGGAAGAGCAGGCGGAAAAGAAGACCGGGGGTTGTTGCTCCTCCTCTTCCTGCGGGGCGGCGGCCCAGGATCCTCCCGCGGGCGAGCGCCGCACCTGGAAGCGGCGGCTGCTCTCCGGCCAGTCCTACGCTTTTACCGATCTGCTCCCTTCTCTTGGGAAATACTATGTCATCGGCATCCTCGCCACCGGCATTCTGATGGCGCTCCTGCCCGAGGGAATTCTGGAAAACTACCTGGGCGGAGGCCTTGCGGGGATGCTGGCCGTCTCCGTGGTTGGTGTGTTTATTTATATCTGCGCTTCCGGCGCCACGCCGTTTGTGGCGGCGCTGATTGCCAAGGGCATGTCGCCGGGAACGGCTCTCGTGCTGCTGCTGGCGGGTCCGGCCACCAGCATGGCCTCGCTGGTGGCCGTGCGGGCGATGCTCGGGACGCGCGGGCTGGCCGTTTATCTGTTTTCCATTATGATTTGCGCGATCGGGCTCGGGCTGGCGCTCGATTATTTCTACGTCGCCACCGGCATTCCCATGATTGTCCGCCAGGCCCAAGAAACGCAAAGCGGCGTTTCGCCCTTCCTCCACGTCATCGCGATCGCAACGATCCTCTATCTGGCCTGGTGGATGGCCCGTCCCTGGATGAAATGGCTTGCCGGGCGCCGTCCCCTGCAGGCGGCGTTGCGGTTGTTTCACTAACGACAGGCTCGAAGCAGGATTTTATTCGAATCAGGCTTGAAGATCCCTCGCTTCTCCGCCATGAAGCCTGTCTGCAATTCCAACCACCGAGGAGGAAGGGATTTTGAGACTTCTGCTTTCCGCGATTCTGGCCGTCGGCTCTGCAGCATCCGCACCAGCCCAGGGGGTCGTGGTCGATAACGACGACGGGGCGCCCGCCTATACCGAGACCGGCGTGTGGACCACCAGCAATTCCACCGGATACAATGGGGGAACGTATCGCTTCACCCTTCCGGAAGAAGATCCCTTCAGCACCGCAACCTGGACCCCGGATATTCCGGAAACGGGGTTCTACGAGGTGTCGGCGATTTTTCTCCGTTCCGACAACCGCACGACCCAGGCGCGATACACGATCGATCACGCTGATGGCGAAGAGGAAGTGATCATTAGCCAGGAGGGAGGGCTGTTCATCGACGCGGTGGAGCTGGGCGAGTTCCGTTTTGAGGCCGGCACCAGCGGCAGCGTCCAGCTCGACAGCGGCCTCGGCGGCGGGGCGTATATCGCCGATGCTATTCGCTTTTCCGAGCCCGTCGACGATCCGCCGGTTATCTCCCAGGTGGCCAACGATCCTCCCATCCCGGACGCCAATGTGCCGAGCCAGGTGACGGCCCGCGTCACTGACGACGAGGGCCTTTCCTCCGTGCATCTCGTCTATTCCAGCCCCTCCGCCGGGAGTTCCAATCTTGTTCCGGCCTTGGACGACGGCGCTCACGGCGACGGCGCGGCCAACGATGATGTTTACGGCGCGACGATTCCCGGTTTGCCCGATGGCGACCAGGTCAGCTTCTTTATTCGTGCCCAGGATACGGGATCGAATGTCAGCCAGAGCCAGGTGGCGCAATACACCGTTGGGGAGGAATTCCCGCCCGAATACCGCGTCATCTGGGCCGACTCCTGGCAAGGCGGAAACCCGCTGCTCAGCGAGGAAGACGCCGAGCGTTTCATTGAAACCTGCCGCGCCAACAACATCAACACCGTGATGGTGGAGATTCGCAAAATCGGGGACGCTTACTATGATTCCAGCCTGGAACCCCGGGCCACCAACATCACCGGCGGGCCGGACTATGATCCCCTCCAATACCTGATCGACCTCGCGCACGATACCAGCGATGGAAAACCGTATATACACGTTCACGGCTGGTTTGTCATGCACCGCATCACGCGTGGCGAGACTCTCCACCCCCAGCACGTCCTTTCCCAGCATCCCGAGTATATCATGAGCACCTCCACCGGCGGCACCACCGGCGGGACAAACAGCTATCTCGATCCCGGCCATCCCGGCGTCATCGATCACAACGTCGCGGTGATTGTGGATTGCGTGGAAAACTACGACATCGATGGCATCAATTTGGACTATATCCGTTATCCGGAATATTCAGGCGACTGGGGCTACAATCCGGTCAGCGTCCAGCGTTTCAACACGATCCATAACGAGACGGGGCAGCCCGCCGGAGGCGACCCCGACTGGGAGGACTGGCGGCGGGAAAACGTGACCAAGGCAGTGAAGAAGATTTATGTCAAGTCCGCCATGGCCGACCCCCAGGTCATCCTCACCGCCGATACCGTCAACTGGGGTTTCAACTACGATCCGTCCGACTATCCCTTCTCCTCGGCCTACGCCGGTGTTTTCCAGGACTGGGTCGGCTGGCTGGAGGAAGGCATTCTCGATTACAACGCGCTGATGAATTATTCCACGAGCGATTCCCGCTTCGAGGGATGGACGGACCTCTCACTCGCCAACGACGACAAGCGCGGCAGCATTATCGGCATCGGCGCTTACCTCCAGGATTCCGTGCAGGATTCCATGGATCAACTCCTCTACGCCCGCGAGGCCGGAGCGGATGGCCTGAACATTTACGACTGGGACAGCGAAGTGAACGCCGCAAACGCCTCCCGCGCGGACTTCTACCAGGCGCTGCGCACCCAGGTCTTCACCACCTGGGTCGACCCGCCGGAAGCGACCTGGAAGACCCAGCCCACCACCGGCATTTTCGAGGGCACGGTGACGCTCGACGGCGAACCGCTGGACCACGCGACGGTCCGCATCCAGGGCGAGCCGGGCACGGAAACCACCACTGATGGCAGCGGGTGGTTTGCCATTCTCGATGCCGGGGTTGGCTCAAGCGTCCTGGAAGCGTCCTTCGGGCCGGACGAAACCACCGCCCTCGGCCAGATTCCCCAGGCTGGCGACATCGTCACCGTGAATATCGAGCTGGCCCAGGAACCGGCGGACAGTTGGACGTTGTACTGAGACCAAAGCGCTTTCCCATTGTTCCTTGCCGCGAGGGGGCGAGCCGTCACATGATTTGCTCCTCACATGCCCCCCTGCTGTGAATCTGGGCAAATCGGAGGGTTCCGCGCCTTGCACGAAGAAGAAACTGGATCGAAAACACCCAAGCCGGGCTTTTTCAGCCGCCTTTTTACCGCCAAGCACGTCGAGGCGCCTCCCGACGAGGACCAGGCCGCCGCTGAAGCCGCCGAGGCGCGGGAACAGGCCCCCGCCGAGGCTCCGGCGGAGGAAGAAGAATACGTTCCGCCCGCCGGGTTCGACATGGCTCCCGGCGCCGAAGAGGCCATCGAAGAGCAGAAAAAGCGCGGCGTCTTCGCGCGGTTCTTTGGGAAAAAAGAAGAAAAACCGCCCGAGGAAGCGGTGGAGAGCGAAACCGCCGAGGGGGAAGTGGCTCCGGAAGAAGCGGCCGAGCCCGCCGCGGCCCAGTCCGCCGAGGAACCGGTGGTCAAGAAATCCTGGTTCCAGCGCCTTCGCGAACGGCTGCGCGCCGGGTCGGGGAGCTTTATCCAGTCGATCCGCGCCGCCATCGGCATGAGCGGCAAGCTCGACGACGACACCGCCGAGCAGATCGAAGACATCCTGGTCGCCTCGGACGTTTCCATGGAAACCACCCTGAAGATTGTCGACCGCATGCGCAAACGCGCCAAGAAGGAAAACATCGAGGGCGCCGACGCCATCATGCAGCTCTTGCGCGAAACGCTTGAAGAAGTCTTCGAAGGCAACGCCCGGGTTTTCCAGCCCAAGAATCCCGAGGGGCCCTACGTCGTCATGGTCGTGGGAGTGAATGGTGTGGGCAAAACGACGACCATCGGCAAGATGGCCAAGCGATGCCAGGACGCCGGACTGAAAACGATGATGGTGGCGGGGGATACCTTCCGCGCCGCCGCGATCGAGCAGCTCGAAATCTGGTCCCAGCGCACCGGCAGCGAATTCATGAAAAGCAAAATGGGCGCGGACCCGAGCGGCCTCGCCTACGACGCGCTCCAGGCCGCCAAGGCCCGCAACATCGATGTCGTTTTCATCGACACGGCTGGACGCCTTCACACCAAGACCAGCCTCATGGAAGAATTCGGCAAGATTTCCCGTGTCTGCAAAAAAGTCATCCCCGACGCGCCCCACGAGACGCTCCTCGTCCTTGATGCGACGACGGGCCAGAACGCCGTTCAGCAGGTGAAACTTTTCTCCGAGGCGTCCGATGTCACCGGCATTGTCATGACCAAGCTCGACGGCACGGCCAAGGGCGGCATCCTCATCAGTATCCGAGACCAGTTTGATATCCCCGTGACCCTGGTGGGCGTCGGCGAAGGGATCGACGATCTCCGCGATTTCGATCCCGAGCAATTCGCCGCCGCCCTGTTCCAGGAAGAGAAAGAAGCTGTCTAGACATGTCCGAGCCATCCCTTGTCACCGTGGCGGAATTCCCCTTCGCCCATCAGGCCGAAATTGCCCGCCTCACGCTGGAAAACGCCGGGATCCAATGCGCCGTTTTCGACAGCAATCAGGCGGGCTATGCCACCGGGTTTCTTGTTCCCGTGCGCCTCGAAGTCTTCCAGCCTGACGTGGAGGATGCGCGCCGCTTGCTCGAACAGGAAGAACTGCTGCCCTGAGGAAAAAGCCCCGTGAAGATCGCCTTTTACATAACCGGCCACGGCTTCGGACACGCGATGCGTGCCGTGACGGTGATGAAGGCTCTTCGCCAGCGCGATCCCTCCCTTCACTTTTTCGTTCGGACGACGGCCCCGGCGGCGTTGCTCCAACGGGAAATCGATCCCCCCGTGCATATTACCTCCGTTCAAACCGATACGGGATGCGTCGAGCGCGGTATTCTCTATACCGATGAAGAAAAAACCGTCGAGCGGGCGCGCGCCTTCTATACACGCGCGGATGAAGTGATCGAGAAAGAAGCGGCGTTCCTTCGCGAACAGCGGATTGATCTCGTCCTTTTCGACGTTCCCCCCGCCGCGGCGGAAATCGCCGCCCGGGCGGGCGTTTCTTCCATCGCGATCGCCAATTTCACCTGGGAGCATATCTACGCGGCCTACAGTGGCCTGGAGGACATTGTGGAGCAAATCAGCGCCTGGTATGCAAAGACCTCTCTCGCCCTGGAAGTCCCCCTGGGCCACGAACTGACAGTCTTTCCCCGCTGCGAACCAGTGCCCATCATTGCCCGGAAAAGCGAGGCCAACGCCGTGTCGCTCCGGCAGGAGCTTGGACTCGATGAGAGCGATCTCCCCGTCCTGGCTGCATTAAAGGGCGACGAGTTGGCGGGCCGGCCGCTTCAGTGCGACGATCCCCGTGTCCGTTTTTTCACCTTTGCCGAGCTGGAGGGCCCGCGCGTTGTCCGGTTGGGCGAGGGCTGGCAAACGCGCTTTCACGATGTCCTTGCCGCCTGCGATGTCGTGCTTTCCAAACCGGGTTACGGCATCGTCAGTGAGTGCATCGCCAATCGCCGGCCCCTTCTTCACCTCCCTCGCGAGGGATTCAGGGAGACGGGTTATTTGCTCCGGGCCATGGATGCGTTGCTGCCCCACGCCGCCGTTGCCCTGGAGGATGTCCAGCAGGGGCGTTTTGGCGGGCTCATCGACTCCCTCGCCTTTTCCGATTTTGATTGGCCCGACATCGGCACGGACGGCGCCAGCGTTTGCGCGGAAAAAATCCTTTCCTTCGCAGACGAAAATCCCGCCAGATAGACCCTACTCCCTTAAAGGATCCCAAGATGCTTTTTGTGCTGATCGGGTGGGATGCCCCCGGCTCCAAGGAAAAACGCCCCGCCGCGCGGGAAGATCACCTGGCTTATTGGAAACCGTGGGATGAGGCCGGCCGCATTGTGATTGCCGGACCTATGACCGATTTCGCTGGAAGCCTGTTTATTGTGGACGTGGAAACGGAAGATGAGGCTCGCGAGAAGATCGAAAACGATCCGTATCTCGCCGCCGGCGTTTTCGAACGCACGGAGGCGCATCCCTTTAAGGGAGTCTTGCCAAGTATCGTCTATCAGGGAGACTGACGGGTTTCAGAAAGCCTGGTCTCAGGGAAGCATGCGCGCGCGAACCCGCCGCGAGCTGACCAGGCAATCCTCGCCGCAAGACCAGTGGATCCGGCCGCGGCGGCGCGCGACAATGTTATAGAACCAGTCGCCGAGGCCTGTGGGCACAAGAAAACCCAGTATCCCGAAAAGCGGCCAGGGAAAGGTCATCAGCCGCAGGATGTGGCGCACCGCGACCCAGCGGTCGAGCAGCTCGTCATCCCGGGTCCAAACGAGAAGGGTGTTGATCTCTTCGGGCAGTTGCTGGCGGATTTCACGGGGCAGGACTCCCTCGAAGGTTTTCCCGTAAAGAGGCGCAAACCGGAGCAGGCCGTTTCGCTCGCGTTTTGCCGCAAAACGCACAGACCGGCGGCAAAAGCCGCACCCTCCGTCATAGAAGACGATATCGGCGTTTCGGCGCTTTTCACTGGGAAACATTTCTCAAATCCATCCAATCGGTTTCAGGGGCTGAAAATTGCCCGCTCTATGAATCAAGGAACAGGGCATTAAGAGTGCCAACAAGATTTCGCCGGAAGCTGAAAAGTAATCGTTGACTTATTAATATCCGCCGGGCATCTTCTTTCCCACTTGCAGCAAAAGCCGCTGTCGCGCATATCCGAGTCTTCTCTATGGAGCCAAGCCGATGACCCCTCAGAACGGCCCAGATCCCCAAACCCAGGGAGAGGACAAGCGCACTTACTGGGCGCTTGTCGGGACCATGTTCCAGGGCGCCCTGAGCGATAATGTTCTCAAGCTGATCCTCAGTTTTCTCGCCCTGGACCTTGCCACGGAGTTGACCGAAACCTCCGTGGCGGAAAATCGCCTGGGGTCTTTTTACAATGGCCTCATCGGTGTTGCCTTTGCCCTGCCCTGGATCTTTGCTGTCGGGCTTGCGGGCTGGTTGAGCGATCGATATTCAAAGGCCCGTGTGACCCAGGGAACAAAAGTGATGGAAGCGTGCACCATGGTTCTGGCCTGTGTGGCCTTTGCCTTCCAGAGCTTCTGGGCCGGGCTCTTGATTCTTTTGCTGATGTCTCTCCAGTCTTCTCTCTTCAGCCCCTCGAAATATGGGATTCTGCCGGAAATCCTGCCCAGCCGCCGCGTTGGCTGGGGGACCGGGGTTCTCCATGGGTTTACGTTTCTCTCGATTATTCTGGGCACGCTGATCGGGCCCTATCTCTATGGCATTTTCCGGGATCAGCTTTGGGTGAACGGCGCGATCCTGCTGGCGCTTGCGGGTGGAGGATTTCTCCTTGCGGGGATTATGCGGCCGGTGCCGGCAGCGAATGATCGTGCTCCGCTCTCCGTCAATCCTTTGCGGGTCGTAAAGAAGTATGGCGGGCTGATCTGGAGTCATACGGGCCTGTTCTGGGCGGTGGTGGGTTCGGCGATTTTCGGGGTTGTTTCGGCGATGCTGCAACTCGACGCCGTTCAGCTGATCAAGAACATCCTCGGTATCGAGGCCCGCTGGGCCGGGCTGGCCATGCTGCCGATTGTTATCGGAATCGGCGCGGGATGTTTTCTCACGGCTTTGCTCTCCCGTGACCGGACCGAGCTGGGATATATACCGCTTGGAGCCTTTGCGATTTTTGCTTCCTGCGTGTTGGTCTGGTGGATTTCGCCTTTGGATCCCGATGCGTTGAGCACCGGGGACCTCCAGCGCACCCGCATTCTTGTGCCGCTCGCCATGGGATTGGTAGGGTTTTCCTGCGGGCCCTTTCTGGTCCCGGTCCAGAGCTATATTCTTCAAGTCTCCGAGAACACATCGCGCGGCGGAATCTGGGCCACGACCAATGTGTTCGTGGCCGTCGGCTGGCTCATTGGCCCGGGAGCGATCATGCCCGCCGTGATCGCTATCCGCGGGAATCCCGGCGACGTTTTTCTCGTTGGCGGAGCGCTTATGCTCCTCACCGGGCTTTTCATGTGCTGGCGATTTCCGCGCATTCCCCTTCGCTTCCTGGTCTTCAGCGTTCTCAAGCCCTTCAACATTGTCCGCGTCCAGGGCCTGGAAAACATCCCCCGGGAGGGCGGCGCGCTGCTCACCCCCAATCACCAGTCCTATCTCGATGGGTTGCTGATCGCGTCGGCGATCGACCGGCCCGTCCGTTTCGTCATGGGCGAGCGCATCTACAAGAAATGGTATGTCTATCCTTTTGCCCGCCTGACGAACTCGATCCCCATCCACCAGCACCAGTCCCCCCGCGAACTGATCAAATCCCTGCGCGAGGCGGGCAAGGAAATCGAAAAGGGCGGCCTTGTCTGTATCTTTCCAGAGGGCCAGATCAGCCGCATCGGCATGATGCTCTCCTTTCGGCGGGGTTTCGAGCGCATCGTCAAGGATCTCGACGAGCCGATTATTCCCGTCTATCTCGATGGAGCCTACGAAACACGCTGGGCTCCCCGGCGCCATGGCCTGCACCTGACGCCCGGAAAGTTTCTCTATCGCCACCGCATCAACATTGTTTTCGGCGAACCAACGCCTTCCGATACTCCGCCGGAGGAACTGCGGAGCAAGGTCGCCAACCTTTCCGTGGATGCCGTTGAATTCCGCCGGCGGGACGCCGAGCCGCTTCACCGCATGGGGATTCGCTCGCTGCGCAGCCAGCCCCTGGCACGGCTCTACGCGGATCACTCCACCGATGGGCTGGTGCGGAATTACAAGCTTCTCGCCGGGATCGCGCTTCTGGGCGGGCGTCTGCGGAGCGAATGGAAAGAGGAGGAGTATGTGGGATTTCTGCTGCCTCCGGCCATCGGGACGACGCTGCTGACGATCAGCGCGCTCGCGGCGGGCAAGGTGCCGGTGAACCTGAACTATACCGTGTCGCCGTCTATCATGGAAAAGATTTGTTCCAACGCGGGCATCCGCATGGTGATCACCTCGCGCCAATTCGTCGAGAAAGCCCAGGCCAGAATCCCGGAAAACCTCCGCGTGATCTATACGGAAGATTTGCGCGAAAACGTCTCGGCGGGAGAGCGCATGGGAGCGCTTCTCCGCGGCCTCTTCCAGCCGCTTGCTTCTCTCGAACGCTATCTGGGCCGCGAAGAACCCGCTTCTCTCGACGACCTGGCGACGCTGGTCTACAGCAGCGGTTCCACGGGAGTCCCCAAGGGCATCATGCTGAGTCACTGGAACATCTGGAGCAACGCCCGCATGACGCTTCAATACGTGGATTTCTCCGGCTGCCGGCTTTTGGGCGCCCTGCCGTTTTTCCATTCCTTCGGCTATACGGCGGGGCTCTGGCTCCCGCTCATGGGACGCATCTCCACCATCTTCTATCCCAACCCCCTGGACGGACGGGCGATCGGGGCGATTGTTTCGAAATACTCGATCACCCATATGTTCGGCACGCCCACGTTCATGCAAACGTATATACGCAGGACCGAGCCCGGCCAGTTCGGTTCGCTCCGCTTCGTGCTCACCGGGGCGGAAAAACTGCGCGACCGCACGGCGGACGCCTTCGAGCGGCGCTTTGGCCTGCGTCCCATCGAGGGCTTTGGCTGCACGGAATTGTCGCCGATCGTGGCCCTGAACACCGACGACTGGCGCGCACCCGGATTCTTTCAGAGAGGCCAGCGGCGCGGCAGCGTTGGACGCCCCATCCCCGGAGTCGCTGTTCGTATCGTCGATATCGACACGGGGGAAGAGTGCCCGATCGGCGGAGCGGGGATGCTGCTGGTGCGAGGCCACAATGTCATGCGGGGTTATTACAAGCTGCCCGAAAAGACGGCGGAATCGATGGAATATGGATGGTATCGCACCGGTGATGTGGCCAAGCTGGATGAGGATGGGTTTCTGTATATCACCGATCGCCTCTCGCGTTTCTCCAAGATCGCCGGCGAGATGGTGCCCCATGTCCGTGTTGAAGAATTGTTGCAGAGCCACTCCAGCGAAGAGGATCAGGTCTTCGCGGTGACCGGTGTTCCCGACGAAAAACGCGGCGAACGCCTCATCGTCCTCTATACATGCCCAGAGGAGGAAGCGCGGCGGGCGCGCGAAGGGCTTGCCGGGCCGGAGCAGCACGTGCCGGCGCTCTGGGTGCCGCGCTGGGAAGATTTCTATCCTCTCGACGAGATTCCCGTCCTGGGCAGCGGCAAGCTCGACCTGAAGGCCATCAAGGCCATGGCGGAAGAGCTTGTCGGTGAACCGCCGGACTCCTCGCGGAAAGAAGAGACCGCCGGGGGATAAAGCCCGGCGGCATCCTGCTCACCTCCTCTACCGTGCGCCGGCGGGAGCCGGCTCCTCTTCGAGAGCGTCGCGATTGGCTGCTCCCGGGGGCACCATGGGAAACACCTTGTCCGTTTCCGGTATCGGCGCATCGATGATGACGGGTCCGGGGCGGGAAATGGCCTCGCGCAAGGCCTCTTCCGGATCGGCCGCCTGGGCCAGATCGAGTCCTTCCACGTGAAAGGCCCGCGCCATGGCGGCGAAATCTGGGGTGGTTTCCAGTTGAGACGCTGTATAGCGCTCTCCGTAGAACAGCTCCTGCTGCTGGCGGACGAGCCCCAGGTGGCGGTTATTCATAATGATCGTCTTCACATTCAGGCCGAGTTCCGCCAGCGTGGAAAGTTCCTGGTTATTCATCAGGAACGATCCATCACCGCTGATACAGATCACGGGACGATCCGGTGAGGCCAACGCCGCGCCGATGGCCGCGGGAAAGCCGAAGCCCATGGTGCCCAGGCCGCCGGACGTCAGGAACGTGCGCGGTTTGCGGAATGGATAGGCCTGCGCCATCCACATCTGGTGTTGGCCCACGTCGGTGGTGATGATGGCGTCTTCCGGCAGCCATTCCGCCAGCATTTCGATCATGCCAAGCGGATCCGCCGCGCTGTAATCCTTGGGTGCGGGCCCCGGGTAGGCGGCCTTCAGTTCGGCGATGCGCCCGAGCCAGTCCGGCCGTTCCCGCTGTTTGATCAGCGGCAAGGCTTCGCGCAGCACCGTGGCGGCGTCGCCCACGATGGAAAGATTCGTCTTCTTGATCTTGTCGATTTCCGCATTGTCTATATCGATATGCGCAATTTCCGCGTGTTTGCAGAATTCCGCCACCTTGCCGGTGGCCCGGTCGTCAAAGCGCACGCCCACGGCGACCAGCAAATCCGCCTCGTCCAGGGCGATATGCGTGCTGCGGTTTCCGTGCATCCCCAGCATTCCCAGGTAGCGCGGCTCGTCCGCCGGGAAAGCCCCCAGGCCCATGAGCGTGCTGGTCACGGGCATGTCGGCGCGTTCGGCGAGAATCCGGACCAACTCGGAGGCTCCCGAGGTGATAATTCCGCCTCCGATATACAGGATCGGCCTCTCGGCGCGGGCGATCATCTCCGCCAGCCGGTCCAGGTCTGGCCGGGCGGGGGGCATTGGCTGCTGGCGGCGCTGCATCGCCGGCAGCTCATCCACCTCGGCCATTGCCGTCTGCACGTCTTTTGGCACGTCGATCAGCACCGGTCCGGGCCGGCCGGACTCCGCGATTTCGAAGGCCAGCGGCATGATGTCGAGCAACTCCTCCGGCCGCCGCACGGCAAAGTTGTGCTTGGTGATGGGAAGCGAGAGTCCAAAGGTGTCCACTTCCTGAAAGGCGTCGGTTCCGATCATTGGTGTCGCCACCTGGCCTGTGATCGCCACCAGGGGAACGGAATCCAGCTTCGCGTCGGCGATGGCTGTCAGGAGATTCGTGGCCCCCGGGCCCGAGGTGCCAAAGCAGACTCCTGCCCGGCCGGAAACGCGCGCCATCCCCTGGGCGATGAATCCAGCTCCTTGCTCGTGCCGCGCGAGGACGTGCCGGATGTTGCTTTTGGCGAGCGCATCGTAAAGCGGCAGATTCGCTCCACCGGGAATCCCGGCGATGGTTTCCACGCCTTGCGCCTCCAACAACCGGCAAATGATTTCCGCTCCGTTCCATTCCATGGGTCTTTCTCCTTGTTTGGCCTCCTGGCGCGAATCTGGAACGGATAAAGAAACCCCCTCCGGACTCGCGTCGGGAGGGGGTGGGTTGAAATCTCGTTGGGTTCAGATACTACGAGTGCGGCCCCTCGCGGCGCGACGATATGGCGATCTCTACGACGACCAGGAGCAGCGCGGAAGCCGGGCGGAAGGAGGAGGCCATCGATGTCGCGTTCAAAGGGGTCATGACTCGTGAATCCGGGAAATATTCCATTACAGTTGCTTACCTGGATCCCCTCGCTCCTCGTTGTCAACCCGCAAAGTTGAATTATTTGTGGCGGATGGGATTTGGCCTTTGACTTGCAGCCTATGTACCGGCAATTTCCCGCGGCTCCATCGCTGCTGGAAAACTTTACTCGAAAGCAGAACAAAAGCTCTTCATGATTCCTGTCGAAAATATCCGC
The DNA here is from genome assembly GCA_964346275.1 of uncultured Candidatus Sumerlaeota bacterium. GTDB lineage: Bacteria > Sumerlaeota > Sumerlaeia > SLMS01 > SLMS01 > CAYFUR01. Next base: position 42,551 of record CAYFUR010000005.1, on the reverse strand, counting down.
AACCTGGCCATCATCGCCCATATCGATCACGGCAAGACGACTCTCATCGACGCGATTTTCCGCGATGCCCACCTGTTTCGCGACAATGCCCGCGTGGAGGAACGCGTCATGGACAACAACGCTCTCGAGCGCGAGCGTGGCATCACGATCCGTTCGAAGCATTGCTCCGTCGAAGTCGATGACCACCTGATCAATATCATCGACACGCCCGGCCACGCGGACTTTTCCGGCGAGGTCGAGCGCGTTCTCTCCATGGTCGACGGCGTGTTGCTGCTGGTCGACGCCAACGAGGGCCCGATGCCCCAGACGCGCTATGTCCTGATGAGGGCGCTGCGCCTCGGCCTCAAGCCGATCGTTGTGATCAACAAGGTTGACCGCCCCCGCGCCAATCCCCAGGAAGCCCTTAACGAAACTTTCGATTTGTTTATCGAACTCGGCGCCGATGACGACCAGGCCGACTTTCCCGTGGTCTATGGCTCGGGGCTGGATGGATGGCTCGTCCACGATTTGGAAAATGACGAGCGCGACGGGATGAAGCCGCTCTTTGAAACCATCATCAAGGATGTTCCTCCGCCCGCCGTTGATTTCGATGCTCCTTTCCGGATGCAGATTTCCACGCTCGCCTGGAGCGACTACATCGGCCGCATTGGGTGCGGCCGCGTTCTCCAGGGCCGCCACAAAGTGGGCAACTGGATCAGCCGCACCACCGTCCGCTGGAGAGATTTCGAGCGCCAGGAAGGCGAGTGGGACGTGGTGAACCAGGAGCAAAGCCGCTCGACGCACCTCTGGGTGACGCGGGGCCTCGAACGCGTCCAGGTGGAGGAAATTCAGGCCGGCGACATCGTTTGGATTTCAGGCCCGGAAGACATCGAAATCGCCGACACCTTCAGCTCGCCGGACCTGGAGAATCCCGCCCTTCATCCCCTGGAAATCGAAGAGCCGACCGTCTCGATGTTTTTCCTCGTCAACAGCGGCCCCTTTGCCGGAAACGACGGCCGGGCCGTGACCCTGCGCCAGATCAAGGAACGCCTCGACAAGGAACTGAAAACAAACGTCGCCCTGCGCATGGAAGATCTCGGCCGCCCCGATGGCGTGAAGGTGTCGGGCCGGGGCGAGCTGCACCTGGCGATACTTATCGAAGAAATGCGCCGCGAGGGCATGGAGATTTGTGTCTCGCGCCCCGAGGTCATCATCCATCACGACAAAGACGGGAACATGCTCGAGCCCATGGAAAACGTCATCGTGGATGTGCCCGAAGACTACCAGGGCGTGGTGATCGAGAAACTGGCGGGGAGGAAAGGCGAACTCTCGAGCATGGAAGCCACCGGCACGGGCATCATGCGCCTTTTCTTCGAGATCCCGACGCGAGGATTGATCGGTTATCGCAGTGAATTTCTCACCGATACGCGGGGCCTTGGCATTATGTCGTCGCGCTTTATTGGATATGGCCCCTGGAAGGGTCTGATTTCCTCGCGCGGGCGCGGCGCGCTGACCAGCACGGATACCGGCGATGTGACGACCTATGCGCTGGAGGCGATCCAGGTGCGCGGCCAGCTCTTCGTCGGTCCCGGCGAAAAAGTCTACGAGGGCATGATCGTGGGCGAGAACTCACGCCCCGGCGATCTGCCCTGTAATCCCACCAAGAGAAAACAGATCACCAATCACCGCTCGGCGACCAAGGAAATCGATGCCCAGCTCGATGTTCCCAAGCGCATGACGCTTGACCAGGCGCTGGAATGGATTGCTGGAGACGAACTGGTGGAAGTCACGCCGGAGAATATCCGCCTGCGCAAGCAGCTCCTGAACGCCGACGAGCGGCGGAAGGAAGAAAAACGCCAGGCGGCAATGGCCGGTGCGTGATCACTCTATCCCGGAATAGGGGCACTCTTCCTCTGTCCTCATCCTCATAATCATTATCATCGTCGAGCCCAAGGCCCCGCCGTGGATGAGGAGAGAAGGAGCGCAAGGGTATGCTAAAGAGCATGTGTAAGAAGGCAATGTTGGAAGATCAGCCCTTCCGCCGGAGGCGAGCGGCGTAAAATCCGTCGCAGCCGTGGCGGTGGGGGAGCATTTTCAACTCGCCGCGTTCCGTCAGGGGGCCGGAAAAACCTTGCGGCGGAGCGGGTTCATATTCCGGGTGGCGGCCGAGGAACTGCTCGGTCTGGGCTTCGTTCTCGTATTCCAGCAGGCTGCATGTTGCATAGACAAGCAGCCCGCCTTCCTTGACCCGCGGCGCCCATTCTTCCAGCAAATCCCGTTGGATGCGCACGAGGCGGTCGAGTTCGAGCGGCGTCAGGCGCCAGCGATTCTCTGGATTACGGCGCAGGGTGCCCGTGCCGCTGCATGGCGCATCGATGAGCACCAAGTCCGCCGGTGCCAATTCCTTCAAAGGCGGATTGATCTCGATGATGGAGGCGCCGTTTCTTTCCGCGCGTTTGGGCAAGTTCCCCAGGCGTTCTCTGTCGATATCATAAGCCGCAATGCGCCCCTCGTTCTTCATCAGGGCCGCGAGCTGGAGCGACTTTCCGCCCCCGCCCGCGCAGGCGTCGATGACGAGGCTGCCCGGCTCCGGCGCCGTATAGACGCCGAGGAGCTGGCTTCCCTCTTCCTGAATCTCGAACCATCCCTCCTGAAAATGGGGGATGGCGCCCCGCGGCACGCGTTCCTGAAGGATGAAGGAGCCGGGGGCGAGTTCCCCCGGCCGGAAAACCATCTGCTTTTCGCTCAACGCATCCGCCGCATCTTCCAGCGTAGTCTTCAGCGTATTGACGCGAAGGCAAAGCGGGGCCTGCTCGTTCAGCGCCCCGGCCAGGTCAGCCATCTCTTGCGGTGCCCGGCCCGTGGCCAGGTGCGCCCAGAGCCATCCAGGAAAGGAATAGGAGCGTTCGGCATCCACGGGGCGCTTGGGGCGGCTGTAGAGGTTCGCCACTTCCACGGCTCGTTCCATCATCCGCGCGATCGCTTTCGGCGGCATGGGGCGCTTATCCTTTGGCTGGGGCCATGCGCGCTGAAGTTCCTCGGTGACGTCCCCGACGTCGTCCAGGCCGAGTTCCACAGCGGCAATGCCGAGCCGCACCGTGTCCACGACCCGGTCATAGCGGCTCCGCTTCTCCGGCAGGTTGCGCTTTTCTCCCGGCCCGAGGCGCTGCCAGGAGCGCGCGCCCCGCTCCTGGGTCACCGGAAAGCCCGAGGAAGCGCGCACTTCCACGGCGATGGAACCACTGAAGGCCGATATAATCGCCTCGTCGTATCGCCGCAGATGGCGCAGGACATGGAAATAGATGTCCGAAAGAAACTGGCGGTCGTTAGATCCGAGAAAAGGCCGGTCTTTCGCATACTTGGCCAGTACACGATCCGCTGGGCCGCCCTCTTTGCGGAAATCAAACAGCAATTCCGATCCGAGCTGAAGAAGCGCTCGTTTGTTCATGAAATCTCCTGGTTATTCCGCTTTGACGTCCCCGGCTGTATAGACAGACTCTTTCTCTTCTTCCGCCGCCGCTTCCGCTTCCGCCGCGGAGAGGGAGAGCTTCGCCGCCGCGATCAGGCCGTAAACGGTGATTGGCGCCCACTGGAGGAAGTGAACCACCAGAGAATAGGTGAACGCCGCGCTGGATCCCGCCTTTGTGTCGGGCACGACTCCGAGCATCAGCAGGGCAACCAGCCCGCCAAATTCATAGAGCCCGAAATACCCGGGAGAGGAGGGCAGGGAAATTACCACGCACGTGACTACAAGAAAGGCGATGCCCTGGGCAAAGGTCAGATCCACGCGCTCGAAACCCCAGCTCATCAATTGGAACGAAAATGCCAGGGCGAGCCAGATTCCCAGGGAATGCAGGGCAATCACGACAATTGCCTTCGGGCTGCGCAAGCTGTCGAATCCATGGCAGAAGGTCTCCAGGAATCCCACCAGCTTATGGCGCAGCTTGTCGGGAATGAACGGAATGTTCTGCAGGATGCGAACGTATAGACGTTCGATGGGCCGGATCAGGAACGACACGATTCCCGCCATGAGCACGAGGGCGAGGATCGAAAGCTTCGGCAGAAGCTGGTCCTCGATGAAGGCCTTGTCCAACGTGATCGTCCGTTCTCCCACTTTAAAAGTCCGGGCAATCTCTTCGCTGAAATCCACGTAATAGGGCGTGAGGATGAGAAAGAAAAGGAGCGTCAGGACATCTACCAGGCGCTCGACCAGAACCGTGGAAAGCCCCGCGCTCAGAGGCACTTTTTCCTGCTTCAGCAGCGCCACGGGCCGGACGAATTCGCCGAGCCGCGCAGGGATGATATTGTTGAAGGCGAACCCCGCCATGAGCGGCCCGAACAGGCGGTGCGAGGGCACCTGCTTCACCGGGTCCACCAGGATTTTCCAGCGAATCGCCCGCCAGTAGAAGCTCGCCATGGTGATGGCCATGAATGGCACGGCGTAGAACCAGTTCGTCGTCGTCAGCGCATCCCAGATTTCCGCAAAGGTGACGCCGCCCGCATAGAAGGCGAACCAGATGAAGAAGAGGCTGACGAGAGTCCCGATAATCAGTTGGAGTTGTTTTTTCTTCATGAACGATCCGGATCAGAATCTGGGGGGCAGGATGCCCGGGTGAATCAGCTCCAGGTAAATCAGCAGCGGAATGGCGCAGAAAAGCGCGGCATCCATCAAGTCAAGGAAGCCGCCGTGCCCGGTCAACTGGGAACCGCTGTCCTTCACACCAACGTCGCGCTTGAGCAGGGACTCGGCCAGGTCGCCGAGTTGGGAGAGCGGTGAAAAGAGCAGCGCAAAGGCAACGAACTCGATATTGGTGACCCCGGGAAAGTTGTGGGAAAAGAAAAACCGCGTGACGACGATCAGGAGCAGAGCACCGAAAACGCCCCCGATGGACCCTTCCCAGGTTTTTCCCGGACTGATCGTCGGCCAGAGCTTTGTCTTGCCGAACAATTTGCCGCTAAAAAGCGCAAACGTATCGGTGGTCCAGACGATGGCGAGCATGAGGAGCAGCCAGGCCTTCGCTTCGGGCCCGCCGTGAAAAACCTTCATCAGCGCCGCCATGGGCAAGCCGACGTATGCCAGCGTGAAGCATGTGGCCGAAACGTCACCCCAGGCGCCCCGCACCCGCGATGTCATCCGCAGCAGCCAGGCGAGGCAAACAGCGACACCAAACACATGACCGGAGAAAGCCATGCCCGACAGGATCGCCTCGATCATCAGAGCCATAACGCCAATGCTGGCGATGCGGCGATAAACCCGCAGGCCCTTGCGCTTCATCATGCGGGAGATTTCCAGCGTGCAAAGCAGCGCGATGGCAATCGTCGCGATCACGACGATCCATTCCAGGTTTGGAAAAGTAAAGCCGAGGAAAATCACGCCGAGCAGCACCACGGCCGAAATCACGCGCCGCATCATCATCGATTAGCGCACTCCGCCAAAGCGCCGGTCCCGCCGTTGATAGGAAAGCAGGGCCCGCAGGAAATGAGGCCGGCGGAAATCCGGCCAGAAGTCTTCCAGAATGACAAACTCCGCATAGGCGATCTGCCAGAGGAGAAAATTCGAAACCCGCACCTCGCCCGAAGTCCGGATCACCAGGTCCGGATCCCCCAGCTCGGGGTGGTAGAGCAGCGAGGAAAACATCTCCGGAGTCATCTCCTCGCTGGAAAGTTCGCCCGCCCGCGCCAGCTCCATGGCCCGCCGCACGCCCTGGGTGATTTCCCATCGCCCGCCGTAACTCAGAGCCAGATTCAGGACCAGTCCCGTGTTTCCCCCGGTTTTCTTCATTGTTTCCGCCAGGACTTGCTGTGTCTTTTTCCTCAAGTCCTCCGTATCGCCCGAGGCGACCAGGCGAACATTGTTCTCCATTAACTCGGGGACTTCCTCGACCAGGAACCGCTCAAGTAAATCCATCAGCGCGTTCACTTCCGAGGCGGGGCGCGACCAGTTTTCCTTGCTGAAGGCATACAACGTCAGCGCGTCCAGCCTCAGCGCCGCCGCCGTCTGGGTCGCCGTGCGCACCGAGTCGATACCGGCCCGGTGGCCAAAGATCCGCGCTTTATAGCCATGCCGCTTGGCCCATCGCCCGTTGCCGTCCATAATCATGGCGACATGGCGCGGCAGCCTCTTCAGGTCCAGCGCATCAAACAATTCGCGCTCCTGCGGCGTGTAAGGCTCGCGCAGTATCGGATGCGGCTTCTTTTCTTTCGTTGCTTTCATCGACCAGCCGTTTCCCCCGCGGGCCGCCTTCCCCAGGCCGCCCGAGCTTGCCCCCATCATGGGTTCAAACCCCTTAGCGGCAAGGAGAGATTCCCCCGCCCTGGCGGCAATGCGTCTTTTTGCCGCGGCAGCGCCGCGATGCCGCCGGAGAAGCGAAAACTTCGGCAAAGCGGGCACATGAGTGCGCCAGTCCGTCATTCCCCGCCCCTTTCATCAGCCAGGTTTCTTGTGAAGAAATGTCTCGGCATGATCGGAACCCCGACGGGACCCGGGAAGCCCCTCGGCTTTGCCCGGCCTGCATTCATCTCTCAAGACCATTTGCCAGAAGCGAGAAACCAGCCTCTTGCGATACGCTAAGGCCCCTCTTATGAACCATTCACAAGCTCCCGGCGAGCAGAGAACACCGGTTCCGAGGCGGCTGTCTATCTGTTTCAAAGTGTGGAATATTTACATCGAGAAGCCTCCATACCCCTTGTCGGCGCTCCTTCGGAATACCGTTCGCACCCTCCTCTTTTCACGGATTTACGAAATCCCCGTTACGACAAAAATCAAAAGGAGATGTTGATCATGAAACGCACACTGAACTGCCTCCAGAACGTATCCCGGAATACGGTCCGAGGCGCCGCATACACCTTGGCCGGAGCCGCCTTCTTCACCCTCACCCTCTCTTCTGTTGCCCAGGCCGGCAATCCCGCCATCGCGGAATATGCCCTGCAAGGCTATGATGCTGTTTCCTATCATGAAAACAAGAAGCCCATCGAGGGAGTCGGCAACTACAGCACGATTCACGACGGCCAGGTTTATCTGTTTGCCTCGCAGGACAACAAACAGACCTTCGAAGCGGACCCAGAGAAATACGTCCCCGCCTACAACGGTTTCTGCGCCTTCGGAGTGGTCAAGGGCATGCAGCTCAGCGGCGATCCGGAAGTCTGGCGCGTCCGCGACGGAAAGCTGTATCTGAACGTCGCCCCGCGTATTCAGGAGAAGTGGCTCGAAGCGCCTGCCCAGCATATCCAGACCGCCAACGAAAACTGGAAGGGCATGGACCAGAGCAATTTCAGCGCTCCCGCCGCACAGGGCTATGACCTGGTTTCCTTTTTCGAGAATGAGGAACCGCTTGAAGGAAATGGCTTCAACGCCGCCGAGCACAACGGCGCGACTTATCTCTTCGCTTCGGAAGAGAATCAGAAGACATTCGAAGCCAACCCGGAGAAGTATCTTCCCGCTTACAATGGTTACTGCGCCTTCGGCGCCGCCAAGGGAATGAAGGTCGCCGGTGATCCGGAAATCTATCGCATCGTCGACGGCAAACTCTACTTCAATCTGAACACGGAAATCCAGGACCGCTGGATCAAGGACATCCCCGGCCACATCGAGAAGGCCAACGAGAACTGGAAGGAAATCAAAAACGACAAGCCGACGGTCATGTAAACCGCCGGAGACGAAAAGGCGATCGAGCAGGAGACCTGGGGGGCATATTAATGTCCCCCCGGTCTTTTATTCTCCCATCCGACAGTTCCTACGGGCTGGAAGTTGAGGGAGCCTCTCGGACTGGCTCGGCCGCCCCGGCAAAAACCCCGTTGACCGTCCCGGCCCTTTTCTCACCGAATGCTTCCCTCGCGGTGGCTCGGAAGGCCACGCGCCACTCCCTCCAGACAGGATCCTGGTCCACGATGCGTTTTTCTGTCCGTTGGCTGAAGCAGTATCTCGAGACTGATGTGCCCGTTCCCAAGCTCATCGACGCCCTGACCCAGGCCGGCCTCGAAGTCGAGGAAGTCGTCGATCTCGGCATGATCTCCGGCCTCTTGGTCGTTGGCGAAATTCTCCAGATCGATCCCATTGAAGGGGCGGACAAAATCCGTCTGACCACCATCAAGGCGGACGAGCCGGAGCCGCTCAAAATCGTCTGTGGCGCCTGGAACATTGAGCCTGGACAGAAAATCCCTGTCTCGAAGTTTGGATTTACTTTCCCCGATGGCTTTGTCCTCAAGCCGCGAAAAATCAAAGGGATCGAAGGCCAGGGCATGCTCTGCAGCCCGAAGGAACTCGGCGTCAGCGACGACGCATTGGGCATCTGGATCCTGCCCGATGACGCCCCCGTGGGCGAGCCCTGGGATGCGATCGTGGAAATCGCCATCACGCCCAACCGCCCGGACGCCCTTTCCATGATCGGGATCGCCCGCGACCTCGCCGCCAAGATTCCCGCCATGGTCGAGGGAGCCAAGACCAGCCTCAGGATGCCGGTGCTCAGTGTCCCCGAATCCGAGGTGCGCACGGAATCCGTCGCCCGGGTAACGGTCGAGAATAAAACCGACTGCCCGCGCTATACGGCCCGCGTCGTGAAAGACGTTGAAATCAAGCCCTCGCCCCCTTGGATGCAGACCGTGCTCCAAAGCGCCGGCCTGCGCCCCATCAACAATATCGTCGATATCACCAACTACGTACTCCTCGAGATGGGGCACCCGCTCCATGCCTTCGACCTGCATCGCCTCTCGGGCCAGCACATTATCGTGCGCAATCCCAAGCCCGGCGAGAAGATCCAGACGCTGGACGAGGAAACCCATGATCTCGTTTCCGAGGACCTGCTGATCTGCGACGCGCAAAAGCCCGTCGCCCTGGCTGGTGTCATGGGCGGCGCCAACTCGGAAATCAACGAGGGCACGAAAGACATCCTGATCGAGTCCGCCTACTTCCGCCCCCAGACCATTCGCAAAACCAGCAAGCGGCTGGATAAATCCACGGACTCGAGCTATCGCTTCGAGCGAGGCACGGATGCCCGCAAAATCGGGGCGGCGCTCAATCGCTGCGCCCAACTCGTGGCCCAGCTCGCCGGCGGCCGCGTGACCAAGGGCATCATCGACGTCATGGGCAAGCTTCCCGAAGTCGATCCCATTCTGATCCGCATCGCCGACGTGAACAACGCCCTCGGCATGAAGCTGACCGGCCGCGAAATCACGAACGTCCTCACCGCCCTGGGATTTGGCATCCAGCGCGCCGATCGCGAGGAAATGCTCGTCGAGGTGCCCTCGCACCGCGTCGATGTCAGTATCGAAGCGGATATTATCGAAGAAATCGCCCGGATCATCGGCTACGACCGTGTGCCGGAATCCGCCCTCGCCTTGCCGGCGAACTATCACCCATTGGAACCGGTGGACGCCCTGCGCGAAAAACTCGAGGATGCCGCCGCCGCTCTCGGTTATTACCAGGCGGTGAATTACAGCTTCACCAGCCCCGAGCAGAATGCCTTGGTCGGCGCGGAGGACAAGCGCCAGGTTGGCGTGCAGAATCCCATCGTGGCCGAGCAATCAGTCATGCGCCGAAGCATGCTTCCCACGCTCTTGCAAAACACGATCTATAACCTGAACCGCGGCGTGGACGACATCATGCTCTTCGAGGCGGGCCACACTTACGCGTTTGAATCGGAAGAGCCGGAAGAGCGCGAGGAGCGCGAACTCAACCCGCCCGCCGACGAAGTCCCCTACCTCGCCGGGGTGCTCGGCGGCGCCCATCGCAACTGGAAAACAGGCGAAGTGCCTCATGATTTCTTTACGCTCAAGGGCCATGTCCAGTATCTGCTGAACGCCGTGGGGCTCCAGAAGCTCGTGGTCGAGCCCGCTTCCGACGCGAGCTTTCTCCATCCCGGCCGCGGCGCGCGGTTCCTCGTCAAAGGCCATCCCGTGGCGCTCTATGGGGAAGTGCATCCGGCCCTCCTGGGCGAATTGGATATCAAAAAGCCCGTGTATTACTTCGAGATTCCCCTCGCCGGGCCCATTGTCAGCGCCGACAAGGCCCCGCAATACACGGAAATTCCGCGCTATCCCGCCGTCACGCGCGACATCGCCCTGGTGGTGGACAAGCCCGTGCGGTCGCTCGAACTGGAACGCACTATCAAGAAGGCCGGCGGAGAATTGCTCACCTCGGTCAAGGTATTCGACGTTTACGAGGGCGAACATGTGGAGAAGGGGAAAAAGTCCCTCGCTTTCTCGCTCACCTATCGCGCGCCGGATCGCACGCTGAAAGAAGAGGAAGTCAACGAGCGGCACCAGCAAGTGCTCGACTCCCTGGAAAAAACCACGGGAGCGACGCTGAGGAGTTAATCCGCCTCGCCCTTTTTTGTGAAAGCGCATCGGGGCCCAAGCAGCCTGTCTATATCTGTATGCTCTGATTTGTCCGCCGTTCCGGTTCTGTATAGATCACGGCGCCCGCTTCCACCACGCGGGCCCAGGCAGCCGCCGGATCCGCCGTTTCCTCGCAGGCAATGGCCCGGCGGCCCTGGAGAAACACCAGCCAGCTTTCCTTCACGGAGACGCCAAGTGCTCGCCCGACTGCGAGGCGGTAAAGCTGGATTTGCGGCTCATAGCTCCTCGCCAGCTCCTCCGCCTTGCCTCCATCGGGCCCGCAGTAATCCGTTTTGTAATCGATCAGAATCCAGCCATCTTCTTCCTCGAACAGCAAATCCACAACACCCTGAAGAATTACCGAGCCCTCCTCTCCGGCAATTCCCAGTTCCTTCGTAGCGATGCGCACGGTGAAGGGACGCTCGCGATGCAGGATGCCGATCTTCGATCGCACCCGCTTGCCGAGATCGCCATTCAGAAACCACGCGATTTCCTCCAGGTCGATTGCCTCGGCCCACTCCGCCGTGAGCAAGCCTTCCTTCTGCAGCCGGTCGACCTCGTCACTTAAACGCACTTCGCCACGTGAGAGGCGCTCGAGGCCGCAAAGCGCCAGAAATCGGTGCACCGCCCGGCCTCGTTCTGTTCCACTTTTTTTCGCCGCACTGGGTTTCAAAATGTTGGGCAACCAGTCTATACGACCCTTGGAGGACTTGCTCTTGAGGTGGAGGGGCGGAGTCTCCGCATCGCGCAAGGCATCATAGGCCCGCTTGGCCTCGCTGACAGAGATCTTCGCGCGCACCTGCGCCGCCTCCTCCTGCGTCCAGAGCGCCTCGATCCGCTCCGAAGCCGCGTGGTAGGGCGCCAGTTCTTCCGCCGAGGGCTTCCGCCGTTTGTCGTCCCCTTCTTGATCTTGTTGCTCCGGTGGCGGCGCCGTTTCATAGAGGCGAAAGGCCGCCAATCCATCCTTCGCTTCCAGCCCATCCTCCTTTTCGGTGACGACCGGAAGGCGCGAGGCGGCATGGCCCAGCACCCAATCGAGAAAACACTTGGCCGACAGCACATCCACGGCGCTCGGCCGGCCCGCGGTGATTCGGTTCTGATGTTCCAGAAAAGTCGCGGCCGGAGCCTTTGTCGAGCCAACGAGATACGCCGCCTCCTGCGCGCGCGTCAGCGCCACGTAGAGCAGGCGCAAATCCTCGCCGCGCTCGCGATTCTTCTGGAGGTGGCGGAAGACATCGTAGAGCACCGGGTTTTCCCCCGGTTCTTTCACGTCGCGGAATTTCGGCGCGATGCCATGGCGCCGGTCGAAGAGAAACGGCCGGTTGAGCCCCGCCGGGTTGAATTCCCTGCCGAGAAACGGGCAGACCACGATGGGAAACTGCATGCCCTTGGACTTGTGTATCGACATGATTTGCACAACATCCGCGTCCTCGGGCAGCGGCGACGGCGGCGATATATCCTGGTCGTTGGCGATCAGGTCTTCGAGAAACTGGAGAAACTTGCCAAGACCCTTATAGTGAAACCGGTCGAATTCCCGTGCCTGGCGCTGGAGGTGGAGCAGGTTCAGCTTTCGTTGATCCCCGCCGGGCCGCACGCTTGCAGATTCGAGCAGGTGGAGCTCGTTATACAGCAGGCTGAAAAAATCGGCCATGGAGCGCCGCCGGCTTTCGTGCTGCCAATGCTCCAGGGATTCGAGAAACCTTGCCGACCGGTCCGCGATGGGAGAGTTCGAATCCCGGGCCACGGCCCGCAGGTTGTTGATCAACAGGCCCCGCCGGTCCACCAGCCGCAGCTCCAGAAGCTCTTCTTCACTCCACCGCCCAGCCGGCCCGCGCAGCGCCGCCAGAAGGGCCAACTCGTCGAACGGATTGTATATCGCCTTCAGCAGGGCCTGGAATTCCAGAACCTCCACGGCGCTCAGGAATCCAATCCGCGCATCGCAATATGCCGGAACCCCAGCCACGGAGAGCGCCTCCAACAGCGCCGGCACGCTCGTCTTGGACCGGAGCAGCACGCAGATATCCCGCCATGGCGGGCCCAGGCGCTGGATCATCTCCGCCGTATAGCGCGCTTCCCGCTCTTCGCTGTCTTCCTCTTCTTCGTCCTGATTGTCCTGAGAGGAAACTTCCTTGGGAAGAACATGAAATTCCAGCCCGGCGGCCCGGCGATCCGGGTTTTCCGGGCGCGTTCCCGGCGTGAATTGCTGGCTGCCCGTATAGTCAAGGCCGATCGTGTCTTTTTGCAAGAGGCGGAAGAAAAGCTGGTTGAACTCGCGAAGCAACGCGTCATGGGACCGGAAATTCTCCGGAAGAGAGAGCCGCGCCCCTTCACCCGGGTCGAGCCTCGGAACGAAATCGGGCGAGCGCGTATAGCGATCGAGAAACAGCGTCGGGTCCGCCTGGCGGAATTCATAGATGCTTTGCTTTACATCGCCGACGACAAAGAGGTTGCCGCCGCGCCCCGTTCCTGGAGGCCGCGCAATCGCCGTCAGGATGCTTTCCTGCACATCGTTCACGTCCTGGTATTCATCGACCAGGATATGGCGGTATTGCTGGCGCAAAATCCGCGCGGCATCTGTCGCTTCGCCCTCGGGAGAGAGAAGGATTTTCAGAGCGATTTTTTCCAGGTGAGCAAAGGTCAGCCGCCGTAGTTCGCAATGCTGCCGGAACAGTTCCGGCTCCCAGGACAGGATGACCTCATCCACCAGCGCATTGACGAGTCCGGCCGCGGAGGCAAGGTCCGCTTTTCGGTATTCCGGCGCGAACCTCTCGAAGAGGGCTCCTGTTGCCTTAACCGCGTCGTTGGCCTTTTTCCTGTACGCCTCAAAACGATCATCGAGCTCTCCATCATCCTTGTTGCCCTTTGAACTGAGGCGGGGAGGCTTCATCTTTTCCGCGGCGCCCGCAAGCTCCCCGTCGGGGTCCCTCGATTCGCTAAAGCGTTCCAGGGTTCGATCGATTTCCTTAAAGACTGTATAGACATCGGCGTACCGGCGGTTGAGCTGGTCCTGGGGGAAGCTGAGCGCGCAGGCCAGCACGGAACGCGCCTCTGCCGCTTTCTCCAACAGGTATTGCCGGATCAGGCTGTTTGCCGGATGGTTTTCCCCTTCGGGCGCGGAGGGCATGGCGCGGCATTTCTCCGCGAATTCCTCGTGGCGGGGAATTCCCTGGAGGAAATTGTGAAAATCGAGCAGATAACCGAGAAGCTGTCCCCGGGCCCGCACCGGATCGAGCTGCTCCATCAATGCCCGGAACGCCTTGCCGGTTGCATCCTCGCGTTCGAGGGTTTCCTCGAGCTTCGTTTCATAGAAGTCCCGGTGATAGAGACGCGCCTCTTCCTCCGACATCATATCGAATCCCGGCGCGATTTCCGCCTCCTCGGGGAAGGCGCCAATTACCGTCAGGCAAAACGAGTGAATCGTCGAGATTGGCGCGCGGGGAAGATTGTATAGCTGTTCTTCCAAATGCCTTTGCAAGTCCGGCCTAAGGGACTCCTCCTGCAAGGCACCGCGGAGTCGTTGGGCCAGGCGGCTTTTCATCTCCGTTGTGGCGGCGCGGGAAAACGTCACAATCAGCAACTCGTCCAGCGAGCATGGTTCCTCGCCGCTCGACAGAAGGTGATAGACCTTTTCGATGAGCACCGCCGTTTTTCCCGCCCCGGCACCGGCGGAGAGGATCAGGTCGCGATCGTTCACCTGGATGGCGCGTTGCTGGTGATCGGTAAACTTCATGCGTTCTCCTCCAGGCGGGCGAGGATTTCCCGGCGGCCGGGGGACTGTTTGAGCACCGCCCGGTTCAGGCGGTAATCGACGCCGCAAATCGCTCCATAGGAACAATAGGAACAGGCCGTTTGCTTGCCATGACGCGCGGGAGCCACCGCCGCGTCGCCGCTGATGATGCGCCGCCCCGCTTCCACCAGCTTCTCCTCCGTTTTGATCAAAAGGGATTCGAGCTGTTGCGCCGTGATCGCCGTGCCCGATCCCCTCGGCTCCTCAAAAGGATCTCCCGACGATCCCTGTATATAGGCAAGCCGGGTCCAGGGGTTCCCTTTCTCACCGGCTCCCATGGTCGCCGCCAGGATGCTCGCATCGAAAATGCCCTCATACCGCCGCGGCTTTTCCTTCCCTTTCACTTCCTCGGGCATCAGGCCGAGATAGACGCCTCCAGCAGGGGAAAGGCCGAGGCCCTGGGACGAGCGAATTGAAAGTAGATAAAGCGGAAGCTGGAAATTCTCGCCGCTGTCCCAGTAATCAAAATGAAATTTCTTGCGGCGCAGCTTGTAATCGACCGCGACGGCCAGTTCCCGGCCGCGGAAAGCCAGCGTGTCTATACGATCCACCTGCCCCCGGATCAGGAATTCCCAGCCATCTGGAAGGCCAGCGACCTCAAGCGGCCCGTACTGGGCCTCCTTGGAATCCCGGAAGAGGGCTTCTTCATAGGCGGGTTTGAAAGGCAGAGTGGAAAGGCTCTCGATGATCCACCGCGCCACGTCCCACAGGGTCTCCGTCACGCGATCGATCAGCATTCTGCCAGAGGGCTGACTGGTCAGCCCGGCGCGATCCATCCGCCCACGCGGCCCGGCCACGGCCTGGTCGAAAATCGGCCTCAGCTGATCCTCCGTCACGTCGTGGCGGAGCATGTCCTTCTCGCGCAGCGCCGACGTCAAATTCCGCAGCACCGCGTGGCAGAAGAGGCCCGCGTCGCTGTCCGACAGTTCCGGCTGCACGGCCTCCTGGGGCCGGAGCAGGTAGCGGACATAATGCTGGAACGGGCATTTGCCAAAGGAATCCAACTGGCTTGCGCTGGCCGTGAGCCTTTTCTTGTAAAAGCGCTCGAGCGATTCCGGATCCAGGCGCGCCTCGTTCTTCCAGGCGGCGGCCTGGCGGACGGCCCGCGCTTCATCCAAAAGCGTCCGATTCTTCAAGGCGGCCCAGGCGAAAGGCCCCGCCGCGAGGGCATCCGGCCCTTCTTCGTGGGTGCGGTCGAGGCGTCGGAGCGCGGACGAGGCCAGCTCGCGCGCGCGCCACGATCGGCTGGGGTCGTCGTCGGGCAGTTCATGCCTTGGTGTGTCGATACCGAATTTGCGGGCAAGATCGTTCCAATAGGTCGATGGATACGCCGTGCTTCCATCCGCAAGCACCCGGGGATACGACAAAAGCAGCGCGTGGGACGCGGCACTCAAGACACGATAGGCAAAAAGCGATTCCCGCTCGAAACGCACCTTCGATGTGGGGCGCAATTCGAGTCCCAGCCCTTCCAATTCCTCGCGTTCGTTATCATTGAGCAGCGACGCATTCGTCGTGACGCGGGGAAAGACTCCTTCCGCAAGGCCGAGGAGAATCACGGCCCGGGCGGGTGGCTGGCGCGAACGGCCTGCTTCGCCCACGAACACTTCGCCGAGCATCGGCGGGATTCGCGGCAGCCCCAGCGCGCCCAGGGCGCGAATCGTCAAATCTCCCGCCAATTCCCAGGACACGACTTCATCCCCGGCCACTTCCGCTTCCTCGCCGAGGAGTTGGCCGATGCGCCCGAGAATGCTTTCGTCTTCCGGCTCCCAGCTCTGCTCCCCGACAACCCCGTCGATGACACGGGCCAGGCTTTCCAGGAAATCGCGAAGCCGCCCTTCTTTCTGGGATTCCTTTGTATAGGCGTTCCGGAATCGCTCCACGGTTTTCGCGATCCGAAGGCGCGCTTCTTCCACCTCCGGCGGGAATTGCTCGCTCTGCGCCCGCGCTTCGTCTTCATCCATGGGCGAGCGCGAAGGGTGCGTCGGCCACGGGTCCGGCGAATACCAGTCCGCGCGCGTTCGGGGATACTGGAGCACGTGATTTTCCAGCAGATCCGCATGTTCCCTCTCCACCGGAAGAAACCCGGACTTGCCAAGCTGGAGCAGGTAATCCGTCTGCGATGGATAGAGCGCCGCGCGGATCAGCGATTGAATGCCCAGGACAAGGGGGTGCGTCTCCAGCGGCAGGGCCTGGTCGATATAGTGAGGAATGCGCAGCGTGCGAAAGGCATCCTCCAGCGGGGCGGCATACTCTTCGAGGCTCCGCGCCATGATGGCGATTTCGCCGTAATCCCAACCCCGTTCCGCCCGCCAGCGGGCGATCCGTTCCACGGCGAGGCGCGCCTCCTGCTGCACGTTCTCCGCCTGCGAAAATTCGATGTTCTCGGGGGAGCGCGGTTCGCCCGCGAGCGGTTTCAGAA
The DNA here is from genome assembly GCA_964346275.1 of uncultured Candidatus Sumerlaeota bacterium. Lineage (GTDB taxonomy): Bacteria > Sumerlaeota > Sumerlaeia > SLMS01 > SLMS01 > CAYFUR01. The sequence continues at coordinate 26,034 of CAYFUR010000005.1, read as the reverse complement.
AGTCTTGCTCGATATACTGGATATCCGGGGCATGAAAGCGGCCGGGCTCCGCCTCTGTGTAGACAACAGGCTCTGTCTCTACCTGGTTTTCGCTCAGAAGGGAGGCCAGGTGCTGGAAGGTTTGCTCCGTCGTGCGAAAGAGCCGGCTCGGCGCCTGGGGAGAGCCGTCCATCCATCGGCGGGTGGAGTCCGGATCGCCCAGCATGGCGATGGTCATGCGGCGCGCTTTGCCCGCGAGGGAGAGCAGGACCTTTTCTTCCGCGGGCGTAAAATCGATGAAACCGTCGATGTATATCTCCGCTGACTGGAAGAGGTTGCCGCCCAGAATCTGGTCGTGGAGATTGGTCAGCGTGTCCTGGGGATCCTCGAACCGGTCCGCGATGAACTTGTGGTAATCATCGAGGAGGGCCGCCAGCGTCTGGAGTTTTGCATCCAACAAGGGCGCGATGCGGCTTGGGTTCTTTTCATGAGACCGTCGAAGGGATTCCGCCACGGCGCGAAGGCGGTCGGCGCTGGCGGTGTATTGTTTCGCTTCGCTGATAAAGTCGAGAATCGCCTCTTCGATTCCGGGGGTCAGCAGAAGCCCCTGGGCGCCATCGCCGCGGCGCCACGCCACCAGCAGCGTGGCAATCAGGGCGCGGTGATTATTGGACAAGCGGGGCAGGCCGCTCGCCGGCGACCGCGCATAGACGTATTCCGCCAGGCGTGTAAAGCTCAGCACCTGGGCGCGCGTATAGCCATCGACCGGACCGAACTCCAGCAGGGATTTTTCGGCCAGGTAGGAAGCTTGCTCGGGAACGAGATAGATGATCGGCGGCCCGAGGGGGTCGGCGGCGCAGGCGGCCGTGATCTCCTCCAAACAGCGGTGCGTCTTTCCAGAACCAGCTCGGCCAATGATAAAGCGGACAGCCACGGGGAGAGTGCTCCTTGCGGGTTATTCCGGCCGGGGCCAGGTATCGGTGCGAAACGGCGATGCCGGCAGCCCTTCCCGGTTGTAGAGATCCGCCTTCGGGAAGTTGTCCCACGCATAGCGCACGGCAACTGGTTCCGCGACGGCGGGGCTCCAGACGATGACTTCGCCTCCTTGGATGTCCGCCCTGGCGGGAACAAATTTCCCGTCAGCCCCTGCAACCTGAAAACCCTCCAATTCGCCGCCGTTTCCATCCTTAAGGCCCGAGCCCGTCTCATCAAAGAAGATTCGAATGCGATCGCCCTCCTTTTCCATGTCCCGATAGATCGGGCCGGACGCCGCAATGTCCCGTCCGTATACACGCCCGAGCGCCGCGCGGGCCAGCCGCTTCCCCGCGTCCTGCTTGTTCCGCGGATGGATATCGGCTGATTCGCCGATATCAATAGCCACGGCCATGGCGCTGTTGGGGATTTTGCCGAGGGATCGGAGCTGGGCTTCGCGTAAATATGGCCATGTATTGCCGCTCGCCTGGAACCCCGCGAGCTGGACATAGAGAAAAGGAAACTCACCCTGTCCCCACTGGCGCCTCCAATCCTCCACCATCAGCCGCGTCAGCGCGGGATAATCCGCATAGCGGTTCGCGTTCGATTCCCCCTGATACCAGATCACGCCCTTGATCGCGAAGGGAATCAGCGGGGCGATTTTTCCGTTATAGAGCGCTGTTGGAATACTGTGCGGGTCGAGTCCGCCGGGCTGCACCGGTTGCTGCATCCGTTCGTGGGCGACGCGGTATTTCCAGGCGCCAGCCAGAGAAATCGGGTTGCCGCCGCCTTGCTTTGGCTCGATGAAGAGCTGGTTTCTGGAACCGGTAAACCCGCCGCCGAGATGGTGATCGAAGATCCGCACCGCGATGGTGTTCTCGCCCGGTTCGACCAGGCCGCCCGGCACTGTATAGACGCGCGGCGTTGCCCAGGCGTCCCGCTGTTCCGTGCCCAGACCGCCGATCCGCGTTCCATTAAAATACGTGTCGTCGAAATCGTCCAGCGCACCGAGGGAAAGCTCCAGGTCCTGGCCGGCCCATCCCTCTGGAATATCCACGTTGCGGCGAAACCAGACGGCGCCGTCTATCGCGTCCAGGCCGCGCGCCTCCCACGGTCCCGGCAAGTCCATGATTTTCCAGCCGGAATCATCAAAGCCCGGATCGGCCCAGTCTTGCGCCTCTTTCGTGTTCCCCGGGTCGGAGTGATAGAGCCCGCCGCCCGTTTGCTCTTTCCATTTATCCAGCTCGCGCTGGTAGGCGGACTTCACCTCGGGATCGTTGTGCAGGCGGTCCCATTTCTCGAAGCGTTCGATGGCCCAATCGAATCGCGGGTCGCTCTCCAGCGCCTCGCGCCGCGTCCATGCCTCCATCATCGATCCGCCCCAACTGCTGTGAATGATTCCGACAGGGAGATCCATCTCCTGGTGAATCTCGCGGGCAAAGTAATACGCCGTGGCGGAAAAGTTTGCCACATGCTCCGGCGTCGCGGGCACCCACGGATCGCCGGAAAGAGTCACCACTGGCTTCGGCGCTGCATGGTGATAGACATTAAAATAGCGGATTCGGGGAAAGTCCGCCGCCGCGATTTCCTCCTCCGCGTTGGCCGCCGCTTGAACACGGAATTCCATGTTGGATTGGCCCGACGCCAGCCAGACGTCGCCGACGAGAACCTCATCCAGCGCGATTTCCTCCATTCCAGAGGATATCCTGACTTCATGCGGCCCGCCGGCGTTCATGGGCTCCAGCCAGGCCGTCCATTTTCTATTCTCGCCGGCCGTGGCCGTGGCCTTCTGCCCTTCGATGGATACCGAGACCTCCTGGCCGGGCGCCGCCCACCCCCAGACAGGCACTTTCCGGCCGCGCTGGAGCACCATCCCGGACGTGAAAAGGCCGTGGAGTTCCAGCGGGCGTGGCTCGGCTTTCACCGGCTCAAGAGGCGGGGACACCGTCCTGCATGATCCCAGCAGATAGATAGCCGGGGCGCAGGTGGCCAACAACAAGAGGGCGGCGAAAGAAAGATAACGAGAGCGGCGTATTCGGGGCATTGTTGTATCAGGATGCGGCTTTTCTTCACGGAGTTTTATCGAGAGAAGGGTGCGCCGGTCTGCTCTTTGAAGCAAGACAGAAGCTTTTCAGCGGGACGAAAAGTGGGATGAAACCTCCGCTATCTTGTCTTCTACTACCCTTTCAATGGGGTGCTGGGCAGTCCGGCCTTCTCGGCACCTTAATTTCGCGAAAGCGGGCGGCGAGGGCATCGTATAGACAGAGCCTGCCCGCGAGGGGCTCGCCGATTCCCAGGATCACCTTGATCGCCTCGGCGGCCATGAGGCTTCCGATCACGCCGGGCAGCATGCCCAGCACACCCGCCTCGCGGCAGGTGGGCACGGCACCCTCTGGCGGTGGCTCGGGATAGAGGCAGCGATAGCAGGGCATCCCGCCGCCGCGCACCATGGGAAAGACGGTCAGTTGCCCTTCGAAGCGAAACATGGCCCCGCTCACCAGCGGCCGGGCAATGCGCATGCACACGTCATTCACCAGATAGCGCGTCGGAAAATTGTCGCTTCCATCGAGCACCGCCTGAGCAGGGGAGAGGAGTTCCTCCGCGTTGCCCTCTTCCAGGCGCAGGGCGTGCTTCACAACCCGCACGCCGGGGTTCAGCCGCCCGATCGCGTCTTCCGCCGAATCCGTCTTCGCCCGCCCGGTATCGGGCGTGCCGTGGATCACCTGGCGATGGAGATTGTCGAGCGATACCTTATCATCGTCGATGACATCGATGGTGCCGACACCCGCCGCCGCCAGGTAGAGCAGCACCGGCGACCCCAGTCCTCCCGCGCCGACAACTGCGATCCGCGAATCGAGAAGCCGCCGCTGGCCCTTGCCGCCGATTTCCGGCAGCACGATCTGGCGCGCGTAACGCTGAAGCTGTTCTTCGGAAAAGCTCATGGAGAGGTGGCTCATGGAATGCTGCTCGGCCGCGTGCTGGCCGCGATAATCCTCTTGAGCTTGGCACGGGAGATGCCTCATTGTCCAGACAGCTAGGGGTGTCCCGGCAAAAATTCCGGGACTGAGATTATACCCTCGAACCTGATCCGGGTAATGCCGGCGAAGGAAAGCGCCCATCCGACGGACGTTTTCAATTCCCTCGCACAACCAGGCATTGCTTGCGGAAAGGCCCCGCGCCCGGCGCGGCGAGCCTCGACGCAGGTAGCCACCGGTCAGGTTCCCCCAATTCCCAATTGGAGGAACCAACCATGCGAAACTCCACACCGAAGGCCCGCGCCTTCACCCTCATCGAACTGCTGATCGTGGTGGCGATTATCGCCATCCTCGCCGCCATCGCGGTGCCCAACTTTCTCGAGGCCCAGACCCGCAGCAAGGTCAGCCGCGTCAAAGCCGACATGCGCACCACCGGCAACGCCATCGAGATGTATTACGTCGATAACAATTCCTATCCCACCGGATGGGGAATCAACGTCGATCCGGGCAACCCCGACAGCCACAGCCTCTTCCTGCTCTCCACCCCGATTTCGTATGTCACCTCGGGCGATATGCAGGATCCCTTTCATCCGGCCAAGGACGACCGCGCCATGTACACCACGGTGCAATATGATCCGATGACGCCGGACGGAAAGATGGTTTCCGGCTGGAATATCCAGTCCGGTTACGTCGCCGAGCGCAACTTCCCCTGGTGGATGCTGATCAGCGTTGGCCCGGACAAGATCGATGAATTCACCTACAGCCTGAACGACGGCGAAGGCATCCAGTACCGCGTGCGCGAGGCGGATTCCGATATCGGCCTGTTCTCCGATATTTACTACGACCCGACCAATGGCACCGTGAGCCGTGGAAACATTTTCCGCGTCGGCGGCAGCCAGATGAATGCGGCTGGCCGTTTCATCCAGTCGCATAATTAAAGAAGGGGAAAGGCGGCCCGAGCCGTGGACAGCCTGCTTGCTTTGATCTCATCGGAGAACCTCTGGGATGTCGTGCGCGATGCCCGGCTCCAGGGCATGTGGATCGAGGGGCTCTCGGCCTTGCTGGGAGTCATCTCGGTCTGGCTCCAGATCAAGCGCAGCGTCTGGTGCTGGCCCGTGGGGCTGGGCTGGGCCGCCCTTTCCGTCTGGGTTTATTACTCCGCCCAGCTCTTTTCCGATATGACGCTGGGCGGGGTCTATTGTGCGCTTATGATCTTCGGCTGGTATAGCTGGCTATACGGCGGGAAAGACCACGAAGGCGTGCGCGTCTCCCGCATTCCCTTGTGGTATTTGCTCTCCTGGATCGCCGCCGGGTTTCTTGCCATGGTGGGCCTTGGTTATTATATGGCGGTATATCAGAACGCCAGCGTGCCTTTCCTGGACGCCACAACCACCAGCTTCAGCCTCGTCGCCCAGTATCTCCTCACGCGCAAGTTCATTGCAAACTGGGGCGTTTGGATCTTTGTAGACGTCCTGGCGACAGGGATCTATATTTATAAGGATCTTTGGAGCTACGTGTTCCTCTATGCGTTCTTTACGATTCTGGCCGTAATGGGTTATCTGGAATGGCGCAAAGTCCTCCACGAGCGGGAACAAGCGGCCTGATCGCGGGGCGGTTTCTGCCTCCCCACGCGGGACACGATTACCTTGTGCAGTTTGCTCGAAGCTATGTCGAGCGGCTCGCCATCGTTGTGTGTTTCGAAAGCGGGGATCCGATTCCCGGAGAGCTTCGGCGCCAATGGCTGAAGGAAACGTTCCCCCGCGTCTCTGTTCACAGCCTTCAGCAACACATGCCCGAAAAAGAGGCGGATGTCCTCAGGTGGAGCTACCAGATCCGCTGTGTCCTGCCCGAAGCTCCCGGCCTGGTTTTCGGTTCCAATTTCCTCGGCCCGCCGCTGGCGCGAAGCTATGCGGCACGTTTTATCCCCGTGGATTACGCGCGGGAGTTCTTTCCCGTTCCGAGTGAAGAGATCCTCGCCGACCCAATCGCTCATTGGGAGCTTCTTTCCCCCGCTGCCCGGCCGCATTTTGTCCGGCGCATTGCCATTGTTGGAGCCGAATCGACGGGCAAGACCCGCCTGGCGAGGGACCTGGCGGCGCACTTTCAGACTGTCTATACGAGCGAATACGCGCGCGGCCTGGTGGATTTTCAGAGCGGCCAGATTACATTCCAGGATGCCGAATGGATCGCCCGCGGCCAGCTTGCCTCGGAAGATGCGCTAGCCCGCCACGCCAACCGGCGGCTTTTTTGTGATACGGATACACTGACCACGGAGGTATATTGTGACGTGATTTACGGCCAATGCGTGCCCTGGATCCGCGATGTCTCCCGCGACCGCCGTTACGACCTCACCCTTCTTCTCGATTGCGATGTTCCCTGGGAGGACGATCCCCAGCGGTGCCTGGCGACCCAGGAAGCGCGCCAGGACTTCACCGCCCGCATTCGCCGCCGCCTGGAGGAGAGGGAGCGGCGATACGCCGTCATCGGCGGCGCCAGATGGGACGAGCGATTGCAGGCCGCGATACACGCTGTGGAAAAAATGAAATAATAGAAAAAAGGCGCGTCCTCGCGGGAAGCGCCTTTGGTTTGGTTGGGTTTTGGATGAGCCGGACTAGCTCATCGTTTCGGCCTTTTCCTGCTTCTCTTTTTCCGGCTCGACGATGAGTGAGGCTTTTTGTTCGACGAGGGAATAGGTCTCGATTTCGTCGCCTTCCTTCACGTCGTTATAGC
>CAYFUR010000005.1:1331-19278 GCA_964346275.1 uncultured Candidatus Sumerlaeota bacterium | reverse complement strand
TGTTCGACGAGGGAATAGGTCTCGATTTCGTCGCCTTCCTTCACGTCGTTATAGCCCTTCAGGCTGATTCCGCATTCCAGGCCTGCAACAACCTGGCGCACGTTGTCTTTCACGCGGCGCAGGGATTCCAGTTTCCCACGCCAGATCACCGAGCCGTCACGTATCAGTCGCGCATAGTGATTGATCGCCACGTTTCCTTCTTCCACGAAACAACCGGCAATCGTGCCGACCTTCGAAACCTTGAAGATCTGCAGCACCTTGGCGCGGCCTTCTTCCTTCTCTTCGTATTCCGGCTCGAGCATGCCGACCATCGCCTTCTCGATATCTTCGAGAAGAGCGTAGATCACCTGGTAGCTGCGGATTTCAACGCCCATTTCTTCCGAGGCGTCGCGTGCCGCGGGGGCCACGTTGACATTGAAAGCGAGGATAATCGCTTCCGAGGCATCGGCGAGTTGGACATCGGCCTGGGAAACAGCGCCCACGCCCGAGTGCAGGACCTTGATGGCGACCTTGTCGCTCTTGATTCTGTAAAGCGCCTGAATGATCGCTTCGACAGAGCCCTGAACGTCGCCTTTGACGATCAGGTTCAGCGTGAGGATGTCGTCTTCGGTCATCTGTTCGGCCAGGTTGTCCAGCGTCAAATGCTGTTTGCCGACAACCTTGCGAACCTTGCGGCGCGACATGCGGCGCTCCGCGATGTCCCGCGCTTCCGCTTCCGTGGGCACGACGACGAATTGCTCGCCTGCTTCCGGGCTGCCGCGCAGGCCGAGAATCTCCACCGGCGTTGCGGGACCCGCCGCTTCCACATCCTTGCCACGTTCATCGCGCATGGCGCGCACGCGGCCATACTCGGTGCCGCAGATGAAGTGATCGCCGATCTTCAGCGTGCCTTCCTGAACCAGGATCGTGGCCAGGGCGCCGCGGTTGGGATCAATGTTGGACTCGATCACGGCGCCAAGGGCGTTACGCGCGGGGTTGGCGCTCAGTTCCAGCATGTCCGTCTGAAGCGCGATATACTCGAGCAGGTCATCGATACCACTCCCCGTAATGGCGGAAACGGGCACCACGACGGTGTCGCCGCCGTATTCCTCGGGAACCAGCTCGTGGCGCATGAGATCCTGCTTCACACGGTCGGGGTTAGCCCCCTCGATGTCGGTCTTGTTGAGGGCGACAAGAATGGGGACGCCCGCTGCCTTGGCGTGGTTGATCGCCTCCACCGTCTGGGGCATGACGCTGTCATTCGCCGCCACCACCAGAATCACCAGGTCGGTGACGGTGGCTCCGCGGGAACGCATTTCCGTGAAAGCTTCGTGGCCCGGAGTGTCCAGAAAGACGATGTCGCCCTTCTGCGTCTGCACGTTGTAGGCGCCGATATGCTGGGTGATACCGCCATATTCCGAAGAGGCGACATCCGCCTGGCGAATCCGGTCGAGCAGCGAGGTCTTTCCGTGGTCGACGTGGCCCATGACGGTGACAACCGGCGGACGCGGGGTCAACTTCACGTCCTTCTCTTCGATCTTCACGTATTTCTCCACATCAGCTTCGTCGGTTTCGCGAACCAGTTCGATTTCGATTTCAAACTCCAGTGCCAGCTCTTCGGCGAGGTCTGGCTCCATCAGGGCATTCACGGTGAGCATCTGGCCCATTTGAATGAGCTTCTTCATGACCTCGTTCATGCCGATGCCGGTTTTCTCTGCGAACTGGCCGACGGTGAAGTCACCCACAAGCTTAATGACCTTCGGCGCCTCGGGTTTCTTCGCGCCGTAGCCCGAGTCGCGCCTTCTGTCCGGTCCTTTTCGTTTGCCGGCGCCTTTGCCACGGCGATCGTCCTGTTCGACATTGAAGATCTGGCTGGGGCGGAAACGCCGACGGCCGTCCGAGGGGGGCGGCCCCTTGCGGCGGGGACGCGTATCGCGCGGTTCTTCCCGCTCCTTGGCCTTTTCCTTGGCGGGACGCGTGCGGCGCTGGCGTTTGTAATCGTCGGTAACGGTGGGTTCGAGCCCCTTTTCCAGGAAAGCAGCCACGCCTTTGCCCGGCGCGGGCTTCTCCTCTTTCTGCTTGGGCGGTTGCTCCGCCCTGGCTGCGGGCCGCTGGTGTTGGGGCCTGGAAGCGGGCTGTTGCTGTGCGGGTATCGGTTTCTGCTCCTGTGCCTGTGGGGGGGGAGGAGCGGGCGTTTCCGCGGCGGGGGGAGCCGCGGGAGCGGGAGTCTCTTTGCTGCGGCGTTCGGATTCCTCGCGCTGACGGGCCATTTCGGCCTGGCGGCGCGCAATTTCCACCTGCGCCGCCTTGCGGGCAGCTTCTTCGCGTTGCTTGCGTTCTTCCTCTTCCTGCTTGCGCTTCATCTGTTCCGCGGCGCGGCGGCGTTCCGCTTCTTCGCGCTCGCGGCGGTCCTGGAGAGCCTTCTCTTTCTTCAGCTCTTCCTGCTTGCGGCGGTCGAAGTTCGCAAGAATATGGCGGACAAGTGCCTCGTCGAGGGCACTGGCCGCGGTAAGCTTCTTGGCTATCTTATGTCCTTGGGAGACAAATTCATCGCGATGGTCTTCCACCTCCGCGATAACATCTTTCTTGTCGACACCAAGAAGCTCTGCTACCTGCTTAATCTGCATAGAAACTCCGTCGTGACCTACCGGCGTCTCGCGAAAGGTTTCGCCGGTTCACCAAATATAATTTCAAAAAGCCCGGCTTGAGGAGGGATTGCGCATGCCCTTCCCCTTCGAGGGGCTGTCCCTTCGCGCCGGGGAAAATGACACAGCCCGCTGGCCTCCCGTCAAGCACTATATCCGCACCCGGCGGCCGCTCGACTCCCGTGATTGCCGCGCAAAGACAACTCTCAAAGGGAGCTGTATCCATGCCAAAGCCCCGGGCTTTGGAAAGCCGCTACTGAGACTATTGCCCGCCGCCGATTTCCGGCATCCACTCGACGCGCCGGATTCCATAGCCCCCATCGGCGCTTGTCCGTGTGAACGAGGCAAACCAAGGGGCACCCGGCTGGTTCGAATCACGGGACAATTCACTCGCATAGTGGGGCAAATAGCCAATATAGCGATCCGCGGTAAAAGGCAGCAGGCGGCCCGATTCGGGATCCTGGCGGGACCAGTATACCTTCACACCGGCGTCGATCCCTTCCACGACAAAGCTCAGGTTCACCGAATCCACGGGCCGGGAAAGCGGCGTCCCGTCTCCAATATCCTGGGAAAGGATGGATTGGACCTCGCCAGTGGCGGGATCAAAGCGCGCGACGCCCCCCGCTTTATTGATAAAGATTTTATCGTCCTGAACAGAAAAAGACGCGGCGCCCTCCAGTCCGCTGGCCACAACCTGGTCCCGCGAGATGGTCAAAGGCCCCTCGGAGAGGTCTCCCTGGTAGATCGACCCGCTCTCCGCATCCAGAAGAAAGAGCTTCTCGCCTTGAATGACGATTCCGGCGGGGTCCCAGGAGAAGTCCGCCCTGGCGATGAGCCACGGCTCTCCGGGATCGCGGAGATCCGTGATGTTCAACGCCTGGATGGTGGATTCCGCGCCGCTGCCGCTGGCGAAATAGAGAGTGCGGGCTTCCTGGCCGCCGGTGAGCCTCTGGCGCTCGATTGAGGCGACCTGATCGGCGTAAATCTTCTGGGTCGAGGCCTTCAGGTTGATCTGGCCCACGGGATGTTCATACAGGGCGCGGACCACTTGGGCGACTGTGGAGGTTGGATCGCCGTGGAGATCGGTTGCTACGGTGACACTGGCGATCAAATCCGGATAATAGGTGAAGAAGGAGGCTTGCAGCTCGGCGTTGGGCTCGCCGGGGTGCTGGATTCTGACGATGATCTCGCCGTTGTGAGGTGTTGCATAGAGCCCCTTGTGGGTCGCTTCGACACGGAAAACGTTTTCCCGTTCCGGCGAGCCGAACAGCGCCGAGGCTCCGGTCAGGCCCGTGGTGGTGGAAAAGAGGGCGCGGGGCCGGTCGAGTCCTTCCAGAATTCGCCCGTTGTCCGCTTTCGAAGTTTCATCCCAGGGCGTCCAGGCGGCGTGGAGAAAGCCTTCTCCGTTTTTCCCCTCATCGGCGATGATGAGGCCGAGTTGGCGCTGGTCGTCTATATGAATGGCATTGAGGCGGAGGACGTCCGTGGGGGCTTCCAAATGGCCTGCTCCGGGTCCGGCTCCGGCGAAAGGCGTCTTCTCTCCGGTCAGGCAGTTGACCTCGAGGAGTCCCGCGCCTTTCTCTTCATCGCCGCGTTCGGCGACGACCAGGCGGTAGCGATAGCGAAAAGTACCCTGGCCAAAAACGCGGGAAGGCTCCCAGACGAACGGCTCCAGAACGGCAAAGCCCGCCGGGTTGCGAAAGCCGGTGATGAGGTCCGACCGGTCGCCCTGGAGCATCTCGCCGTGGATCAACGCACCCCGCTCGCGGTCGAGAACGAAAAGATCGTTTTCGAAGGCGTGGCCGGGATAGGTGGTGCCGTTCTTGGTGACTTTGAGATAGAAGATTTCCGTGGCTGGGTCGTATATCAGGCTGGGTGATTCGGATTCGGAATCAATGCGGCCCGAGTCGGCGTTGTGCTCGTTATAGACAATGTATTCTTCGTCTTTCGGGACGTCGTAGAGGAGGCGGGGATCTTCGGCGGCCTGCTTGTGGAGCACCTTTCCGGTTCCCTCGTCCGCCGCTCCGGCCAGCTCGGCCTTGTATCCCGTCCAGACGGCGTGGAAAAAATCGCGAGTTGCGCCGCCTTCGTCCGATTTCCGCCGCTCGATGGAGATATCGCGGGCGCGGTTGGCCTGGGTTTCCGTATAGACAAGCCGGTGCTCGGGGACGACGGGTTTCCATGGCTTCCAGGAGGAGGAATCTCCGGGAGAGCTGGTGGTGGCGTAGCCAAAGCCGCGGCGCTTGGCGGGATGGTTGAGGGCGTGCTCTGTATAGAACATGACGAATTCGCGGCCCACGCGGATAATTGAAGGAGCCCAGGGGCCGAAGAAGAACAGGGGCTGGTCGAAATCGACAAAGACATCCTCCGTGCGGCGCTCTTCGCCCGTGAAGGCCGCACCTTTCCAGTCGGCGCGGCCGGCGGATGCCTGGGCGTCGAAAGGAGCACCCGCCCGGCAGGCCTGGGCGTGAATCAAGCCGGCCATGTAGGGGCCGTTGGCGAGCGACCGGCCTTCCTCATTCAGGGGCGTGAAACCTTCGAGGGAATTGAAGATTCCATAGAGATGCCAGCGGGCCTCGTCGTCCTGGAAGACCGCGTGATCGGCGAGATAGTATCCTTCCGTTTCCTTCGGTTCGGAGCCGCATTCGGGGGCGAGAGGCTTGATCGTCGTGATTTCGCTGCCGGGTTTGACCTGGAGCATGCTGGCCGCTGGCCAGGGCTCCTCCGAGCGCTCAAGGTCTTGTTTGATGGAGAGGGTCTCATAGCCGGGGCCGCTGGGCAGGTCCGCGATGAGCGTCTCCCAGACCGTCAGGTTCTCCAGGTTGACTTGTTTGACGGCCGCCTCGCCATTGCCATGGCCGATCGTTTCAAACTGGAAATTCAGTGTCTTGAGAGCTTCCTCGCCCGATTGCGTCAACTGGTTGTGCGGCGGCGCGATGTAGAAGGATTCGCGCGTGAACTCGCCGGTGGGAAGGATTGTCCCGTCTTGTCGAGACAGCTTTCGCACTTCATATTCATGGGCAAAGCCGTTTGATTCGACGGCAAAGCGCAGGCGGGGGATCTGGTCTCCGGGAACATTGGCGCTGAGAATCACGTCGAAGCGCAGGAGGCGATTGGCCAGGTCGCGCGCTTTTTCCGGGGAGTCGCGGCCGGGTGAACGCCTTTCCTCGTCGGATTCGGGTGCGCGGAAGAGATTCACCAGGCGCCAGCCGCCGCGCAGGCCTTTCGCGTTCCGGCTTTCGACGCGCAGGCGGTGGATGCGCCGGGGAATGCCGGGGGAGGCCTCGTCTATACGAATTTGATCCGCGAGTTTCTTCGTGAGGCCGGTGGACCAGTAGGCCGTCACCGAGCCGCTTTCCGATTCCTCTTCCATGGGCTCCCAGCCGGTCGAGTAAGGGGAGGAGTTGAATCGCCACTCCATGGACTTGAGCCAGGTCAGTTTGTCCGGATTGATGGCGGACCAGCCGACTTGATGGAGGAGGGGCAGGTATTGCCCTTCGCCGGCGGATTGCATGCCTTGCCAGATTTCGCCGCCAGCTTCGAAGGACTCCGGGAGAGAGATATAGACGTCATAGTCCCTGTAGCCGTTGCCGCGGACCGGCGGGCCCGCGAGGCTGTTGGAGACGGGATGAGTCGCGACCCTGAGAGCGGAGAGGAAGGGCGCTTCTCCGGGGCGTTCGGGGGCGGCCAGCAAGCGAAAGGGCCGCGTTTCCGCTGGGACGAAGGATTTGCCTCCGAGTGTATAGCGCACGCGGTAGAGCTTGCCCGGAGATGGGTCGATGGGCGGGGGAGAGATCTCGCTGAGAGCGGGGGGCGAGATGGGAATCGGTCCGAGCTTTTGCTCGCCAGTGGGCGTTTCCAGCTCACCGGCAAGCCGGTAGCCGAACATGGGCTCAAGGTTCAGAAGCCAGATATATTGCCCGTTGTCCCCGAGGCCGAGGCGGTGCGATCCGGCATCGAGCGCCGCGGTGATTTCCCGTTCGCTGCCGGGGACAGTGAGCGTATCGGCGGGAGTTGGCGGCATGACTTCGATCCAGAACCGGGCGGTGGCTTCCCCCGCTTCTTCCAGGTGGAACTCCACGGAGGCATCCAGCCAGGGGGAGGCCGCGAAGCCGCCGTGGCGTTTCGCCGAAAGAATGGGTTCCGCCCCTGCGAGGGACGCGGCGGCCAGCACGAGGCAGAGAAGAGCGTTTTTCAGAGAAGTGAGGTTCACGCGATGATGGGACTCCCGGAGCGTTCCGGCCCCTTGGGGCCTTGATTTGTGGAGGGAAGCGGACAACGCCCGGGGGATCAAGCGCAGAGGAAAAGAAAAGCGGCCCGGGAATCGGGCCGGGCCGCTTTTCATTGAGATGGGAGATGAGGGACTTAGTCGACTTTGACGTCGATTTTCCTGGGCTTCTGCTCTTCGGCGAAGGGGAGTTTCACCTTCAGAACCCCATTCTTGTATTCCGCCTGGATGTTTTCCTGGTCGATCTTTTCGCTCAGGCGGAACTCGCGATAATAGCCAACGGGCTCATATTCCTGGTAGGCCCACTCCTGGTCGAAGGACTCGCGGGCGCTGCCCTTGATGGAGAGGATGTCCTTCTCCGTGGAGATGTCGATGTCTGACTTCTGGAGTCCAGGCATGTCGGCGACGACGACCAGGCCTTCGCCGTTTTCATAGATATCCACGGCGGGCGTGACGAAACGCTCCGGCTCGCGGGTTTCTTCGCGGTTTGCGACAGCGTTGTTTCCTTCATTCAGGGTTGGAACAGTGTTCTCAGCCATGATTGTTACCTCCAATGGGAATGGTGTTTCGGTATGGGGTTGAGACGCCGGGGCGATCAGCCGACAGCGACTTCGATTTTCCTGGGTTTCGCGGTTTCGGCCTTGGGCAGCTTCACGCGGAGGATGCCGCTCTTGTATTCAGCGGAGACCTTCTCGTCTTTTACTTCCGTGGGGAGCGTGAAGGAGCGGACAAAGCGGCCCGTTGCGCGTTCGGTGCGGTGGACTTTCTCCGAGCTGACGTCCTCGCCGAAGGGGAGCTTCTCGCCGGAGATGGTCAGTTGGTTGCGCAAAACGGTGATATTCAGGTTCTCCGCGTCCAGCCCCGGTGCCAGGGCTTCGATGTAGACCGCGTCTTCGTCCTCGGCGATGTTCACCTGGGGATAGTTGCGCGGGCTGCGGCCCGGCAGAAAAGCATTCCGGGGAACTCCGTTGGGCCGGAAGGTTGAAAAGGCTCGATCGATTTCGCGGCGCAGTGCGTCGAATTCGCTGGTCGGGTCGAACAGTCGCATGGTTCTCATTGTTGTGATCCTCCGTGGGAGTTGTTGTCTGTTTTCTGCCCGCTCGCACGATGGCGGCAGGAGCAGCGTTCGCCCCTTTCTAATTCAATTCCTTTGCCAACTGCGAAACCGCTGGAATGCCCGGTTTGAAGGGGTTTTGCGGCGGAAAAGCGTTGCAGGCGAGTCGCCGCGACGCCGACGCTCAGGCGCCCTGCGACGGCGCTTGCGTCGCAGCCTTGCCGTTGCGCCGTCCGGGAAAGGGGGCCATCCGATTTTTCTTTCGGCTGGCACGCTTTTTCCATCCCATGTGCTTGCGATAAACGGGCGGAGGAGACGTGGCTGCCCGAATCAAGTAAACTGAGGTCAATGCAACAATGCCTATTGGTGTCTATTTCATTGGACTGATCCTGCTGATGATCCTCTCGATGGTGGCTCAGAACGCCGTTCAGGGGAATTTCAAGAAATTCGGGCGGGTGCGCACGAGCAGCGGAATGACGGGCGCGGAGGCGGCCCTGCACATGCTGCGCAGCTCGGGGCTGAATAATGTGAGCGTAGAGCGCGTTCAGGGCTTTCTGAGCGATCATTACGATCCGAGAAAAAAGGTGATCCGTCTGTCGCCGAACGTCCACGACAGCGACAGCGTCTCCGCCGTGGGGGTGGCGTGCCACGAGGCGGGCCACGCGGTCCAGGACGCGCAGAATTACGCGCCGCTGGTGATCCGCAACGCTGCCGTGCCGATGGCGGGCTTCGGGTCGAACTTTGGCCTGATCCTGATCATCATCGGGCTGTTCATGAATGCCATGGGCCTGGCGATCGTGGGTCTCATTTTCTTCGGTGCCGTGGTGTTTTTCCAGGTCGTGAACTTGCCGGTGGAATTCGACGCCTCGTCGCGAGCGAAACAGGCGATGCTGGAATATGGCATCATCTCCCACGGCCAGGAAGCCCAGGGTGTCAACAAGGTGCTCAACGCCGCCGCGCTGACCTATGTGGTCGCGGCTCTCACGGCGATCTTCCAGTTGCTTTACTTCGCTGCGCTGATCTTTGGCGGACGGCGCTAACGGCCAGGATTAATCGTCGGAAAACACATTCCCCCCTCGAAGCCCGACGGCTTTGAGGGGGGATTTCTTACTTCCTGCCTCTTCCTCGAAGGATTCAGAGAATCAGAGACCGGGACTCAGAACAAAATCGAGGGGAAGAGGAGTGTGTGAAGCGGTTCGGCGACAACAGTGGGGATTGACACCTGCTGGCTGCAATCGTTTGACTCTTGGCCGCCACTGCAGCGGAAGAATGCGCTCTCAAAATCAATTTCGAAGGATTACATACTATGAGCCTGATTGAAGTCGTGAACGCCCTGGAGATTCTCGATTCCCGCGGCAATCCGACCATCGAAGTGGAAGTCGTGCTTCTCAGTGGAGCGACCGGGCGGGCGGCGGTTCCCTCGGGTGCCTCCACCGGTGAAAACGAAGCCCTGGAAATGCGCGATGGAGACAAGGACCGCTACCTCGGGAAAGGCGTCCAGAAAGCCGTCGACAATGTGAACGAAGTGATCGGCCCGGAACTGGAAGGCATGGACGCCACGGATCAGACGGCGATCGACCAGAAGATGCTCGAGCTGGACGGCACGGAGACGAAGTCCAAGCTGGGCGCGAATGCGATTCTCGGTGTTTCCCTGGCAATCGCCAAGGCGGCGGCGGAAGAAGTCGGGCTGCCCCTTTACCAGTATATTGGTGGTGTGAACGCGAAGACGCTTCCCGTGCCGATGATGAACGTGATCAACGGCGGCGCCCACGCGGACAACACGATCGACTTCCAGGAATTCATGATCATGCCGGTAGGCTTTGATTCGTTTTCGGAAGCGTTGCGCGCCGGCGCGGAGACGTTCCACGCGCTGAAGAAGGTGCTGAAGGCGAAGAAGCTGAATACGAACGTGGGGGATGAGGGGGGCTTTGCCCCGAATCTGGGAACGCCGGAAGAGGCGCTGGACTGCCTGACCGACGCGATCAAGCAGGCGGGCTATAAGCCGGGCGAGCAGATCGCCTTTGCGCTGGACGTTGCCAGCTCGGAGTTCTACGAGAACGGCAAGTATGTGATGAAGAAGTCGAGCGGCGAGAAGCTGAGCGGCGAGCAGTTCGTGGACAGCCTGGTGAAGCTGTGTGACAAGTATCCCATCATCTCGATCGAGGACGGCTGCGACGAGGGGGACTGGGACACCTGGAAAATCCTCACGGAGAAGCTGGGCGACCGGATTCAGCTCGTGGGCGATGACCTTTTCGTCACGAATACCAGGTTCCTCAAGAAGGGCATCGACATGGGGGTGGCGAATTCGATCCTGGTGAAGGTGAACCAGATCGGCTCGCTGACGGAAACCCTGGATGCCGTGGAGATGGCCAAGCGGGCGAACTACACGGCTGTTCTGTCGCACCGCTCGGGCGAAACGGAAGACGCGACAATCGCCGATATCGCCGTGGCGACAAATTGCGGCCAGATCAAGACGGGATCGGCGTCGCGTTCCGACCGGGTGGCCAAGTACAACCAGCTCCTGCGCATCGAGCGCGAGCTGGGCCCCGTGGCGAAGTACGCGGGCCAGGATGCCTTCTATAACCGCAAAAAGTAAGCGGCGAAAAACAACCTGTCTAGACGACGAGAGCGGCCCGGGATTTTTCCATTCCCGGGCCGCGTTTTTTTCTTGCCGGTGTTCGCGGCAACATTGTGAATGAGCCGTAAACCTTGCCCGGCAAACGTTTCTTGGCGCGGCCGGGCGGGGGGCATCCCGCCAAGCAAATAACCCTGTTCCCGCTGCAAGGAGTTCACACTGTCATGCGTATTCGCCCGCTTGTTGTCACCCTGATGCTTGGAAGCACCTCGGCGCTGATTCTTGCCGGCTGTTCCGGAAAACCGGAGAATAGCCCGGTGATCCGGAAGAAGTTCGCCGAGATGGAAAAAATGCAGGAAAACGTCGAAACCCTCGTCGCTGAAACCCAGATTTTGAAAGAGGAAGTGCGCACTCTTAACGAACAGAACAAGGAACTGCGCGCGTTCCTGCCCGATGTCGATGGCGCGCCGGCGCTGGAGAAAATCTCCGCGCTTGAGTCCCGGCTGAACAAACTGGAAGGCATGGCGGCTGACCGGTTGGTGGCGGACGCCTCCACAAGCGGCTCTTCCACCGGTTCCAGCTCGTCTTCGTCCTCCTCGAATAACTCGACCACGACGGCTTCGGCCGGGGGATCGAGCAACTCGTCGAGCATGGAGACGGATCAACTTGCCGGATCGTCCTCCTCTTCCGACAGCCAGGACGTGGTTGCGGCGCAGCAGCAAAGTTCGCAAGCGACCGCGCCGGAGAAAAAGACGGCCCAGTCCGGTTCCTCTCAATCCTTTAAGGAGAAGACGAACAAGTCGGCTTCGTCCTCATCTTCTTCGTCCAATTCGCAACAGGCCAGTTCCTCTTCGTCCTCGAAGCGGGGGAGCTACTATGCGATTGAGTCGGGCGATACGATTGAGTCGATCGCTCAGAAGCACGGCACGAACGCGGAAGCGATCCGCAAGGCCAACCGGATTCCCAACGGCGCTCGCATCGCGCGCGGACAGAAACTCTACATTCCGGCCAACTAATCCGGACGCATTGCCCGGGCAGGGCCGGCCTCGCGGAGGTCGGAGAGATGAACAGGCTTTTTCTCGACGCAGGACAGCATTTTCTGCGATGGGGCGATGTTTTACTCCTGACAGTGTTGATCCTCTGCTCGTTTTTGTTTTGGTCCGTGGGACGCAGCTCGGGATTGCTGAGATCATTCCGATGGGGAGTCAGCGCCACAGCGCCGCCCCGCCGCTGAAGAAAACTTCCGAAAGCTCAGGAACCCTGGAAGAGAATCGGGGCGGCTCGTCAATGAGCCGCCCCGATGCGTTTTCGGTGGTCTGTGCCTGAGAGGGCAGGCGGGGCTTACTTCCCTTCGTCGACTTTCTCGACTTCGGATTCTTCGACGAGCTGGGCGTATTCGACCTTCTGCTCGTATTCGTCGAGGATTTCCTGGCGCAGTTCGCTCTTCTTGCGGTTCTTCATCTGGCCCTTGATCTGTTCCTTCACTTCGTCGAAGGGCTTCACGGTTTCTTCGCGGGCGGTTTCGATCCAGTAAACGATCGCTTCATCCTCGCGCGTAATCACCGGGGTCATTCCGGGGGACTCGGTTTCGCGGAGGACTTCGAGGGTTTCTTCGTCAATGCGCTCGGCGTTGACGAAGCCCATCATGCCGTTGTCACTGCGGAAGCGCTTGTCGTTGTCGGTGGGATTGATTTGCGATGCGAGGAGCTTGAAGTCGGCAAGGCTTTGGATGCCTCGAATCTGTTCTTCCAGTTGGGCGGATGTTTCGCCTTCGTCAAGCGGGTCGACGACAGCGTAGAGTGAATAGCCTTCCTTCTCCGTGAAGCGTCCGATGTTTTCTTCGTAATATTCTCTGG
The DNA here is from genome assembly GCA_964346275.1 of uncultured Candidatus Sumerlaeota bacterium. Classification (GTDB taxonomy): domain Bacteria; phylum Sumerlaeota; class Sumerlaeia; order SLMS01; family SLMS01; genus CAYFUR01. The sequence goes on along the minus strand of CAYFUR010000005.1, from coordinate 6,941 downwards.
CTTCTTCATCAGAGATGGAGCCCATTTCTTCCTCGATCTTCTGCTCGATGAATTGATTGGCAAGGGCCGTTTCCCGGGCGGTTTCGCGAACAAGCTGGACGGAAGGCTTCTCCATCAGGCCGGAGTTCTCGATGTAGGAATTCACGATCGCGCGCTGGACCGAGGGAACTTGAATAGCGGACTCCTTGAAGTCCTCCACTGGCCCCATGGGAGCGCTTGTTTCCATGCGAAGCTGTGTTGCGATGGACTGGCGATCGAAATCCTGTCCGTCCACAGTGAGGAGGACGTCTTCGGCAGCGGCTTCGCCTTCGCCTTTCTTGATGTTCTCCATGTGGAGGGACACGATCTCTTCGTTGGCGATCTGCTGTTCGAAGAAGCCGCTGATGAGTTCCTGGGTTTGTTCGCGGCGAAGGCGCTCGCGCACGCGGGGCTTGGCTTCCGCATAGGCCAGCGTGCCTTTGGGCGTATAGTTCTCGCGGTAGACAATCTGGAAGCCGTGCTTGGTGCGGATGGGCTCGGAGTAGCTCAGGTTGTCCAGGCTCATGAAGGTTTCCTTCAGCTCCTCCATGATCGGCCTGTCCTGTTCTTCCGGGCGGATAACCCACAGATTGCCGGGACGCTCGTTTTCCGAGTATTCCTTGGCGACTTCGGCGAACTGGCGGCCGTTTTCCAACTCTTCATAGGCGTCCATGATCTTCTTTTTGGCGGCTTCGACGGATTCACCCTCCGTCATGGGCACCATGAGCCGTTCGCCTTCAACCAAGGCGCGGGGCTCCAGTTTTCCCTCTTCCGTTTCCACGCCCTCGATACGGGGGCGCTTGGTTTTGATGGACATGATGCGGTCGGCCATTTCGCCGTCGCCGGACATCTCCTCGGCGATGGACTCCAGTGTGTCGCCGGGCTGCACTTCATACTCTTTGTAAGTGGAAACGAAGATGTGCCGCATGCGCAGTTCTTCTTTCACCGCGAACATGTCGTCTTTCCACTTTTCGTATTTCTCGCGGATTTCCTCATCGGAGAAATCCTCGAGCTTGTCGGTCACCACTTGCTCGTAGAGCATCGTATTGGCCTGGCGCATGGCCAGGTCATCGGCGGATTCCTGGTTCTGATCGGAAAGTTCGATGCCGGCTTCTTGGGCATCCTGGGCGAGAAGCTCGAAGGAGCCCACATGGCGGGCGTATTCTTCGAGCCGTTCGCCGCGGAGGCGGGGGACCAGGTTGGCCGGATTGCTGAATCCGCCGGGCATGGGACGGACTGCGGCGAGGATCTTGAACTCTCCGACCGTGTAAGTTTCGCCGTTGATTTCGACGAATTCCGTGTCGTCGCTGACGCGCTTGTTGCCCGTGGGATCCTGCTCGGTGGCTTCCGCGGGCTGGTCGGCCCAGAGCGGGGACGCTGTCGGAGTCGCGAGGGGAAGCCCCGCCGCGAGCGCAAATGCTGTTAAGCTAATCAGTGTTCTCTTCATATTCTGCCATCCTTTCTCGGATCGGATCGCCATCGCTTGGCTTTGGATGCGGTGGCGTGCCGGGGTCAACGCCCAATTGTTTTGGTTTCTTCTGGTCATCGGGGCAAAGGAATAGCCCCAAGCGCTTCTGTTTCGCAATCGGGGCTATTCAATTTCCACGGGACCGCGCGGCGGCGGCCCGGGTTTGTTGTCATCAGTCGCGTCCGGCGATGAGGAGGAAAAGAATCTGGCGGAAGAGGATGATGAAGTCGACCATGAGCGCCAGCGCCGCTGGAACCACCATGTCCGTGGCATAGCGATGGATGACGTTTGAGGTGTCATAGAGCACGTAGCCGCTGAACAGGATCACGAGGAAAATCGACATGGCGATATGGAAGATTTCGACATTGAAGAAGAAGCTGCCGATCCAGAGCATCACGATGCCGCCAAGGGCGATCACCAGCCCAACGGTTAGAATGCCGCCGAGGAAGCTGAAATCCTTGCGCGAAATCAAAACATAGCAGGAGAGCGCCCCAAAGACGGTGGTGGTCAGGACGGAGGCCTGGACGATGACGGAGATGCCGCCAACGCCAAGGGCATAGGTGACGAGGGGAATCGTGAGGAACGCCCAGACAAAAGACATGGCGAAATAGGCCACGAGGTTCCAGCCGCGCACCATGGAGACGCTGTGGACGAGCATGGAGCTGCCGATGATGAGCAGCAGCGCGAGGATAAAGGGCACTTTCGTGCTGAGAGCAAAAATCTGAGTGAGGACGGGCACGCCGGCGGCCGCCCCGACGATGGGGAGGGTGATGCTGGCGGCGAAGAAAAAGATGCCGAGGAAGACAAGTCCGTAAACCTTGCGGATAAAGGCGAGGCGTTCTCCTGATTCTGCATGGGATGCGGGATGGACTGCCACGCCGTCCGGCCGAACTGCCGAGTAATTCATGGATGCTTTCTCCGGTTCGTGAGAGAGTGAAGTCGCTTTCGCCGGGGTATGGTTCGAGGCAAGGTTCTCCATGGCAAGGAAAACCGGTAAAAAAGGGGCGCTTGCCCTTGCCACCGCCCGGTTTGCCGCGCGTTAAAGGAGAATCCTCCGATGGCACAGGCTTTCATGACCGATCGACCGCCGCGCCTGCTGATGATTGTTTCCGGCTATCCACCCGCTAAGAAGGCGGGCATGGAGCGGGGATGCCAGCGGCTGGCGGAGGCGCTGGCGCGGCGCGGCCACGAGGTGGCGGTGCTGACTCAGTGGGCCAAGGGCCTCGCGCCTCAGGAAGAGCCAATGGAGAACCTGCGCATCGAGCGGCGGCTCAGGCCGCTGGCGCTGGGCCCGCTCTGGGGGGCGACGTATATGTTGCAGGTTGGCCGCGAGATGCGCCGCCTGGCGGGGGAGTGGGACGTTTGCGTCTGCCACAAGCTCGACCTGCATTCGGCCATGGCCAACCGGACGGCCCGGCGGCTGGGCAAGCGATCGCTCCATTTGCTGGTGAATTCCGGCGAGTTCGGCGACATGGCGCGGCTGGCGAGGCACAAGGGAGGAGGGCTGCTTCTCAAAAAGGCGATCCAGGCCGATGGGTTTTTCAGCCTCTCGCGGCTGATTCGCGGAGAGCTGCTCGAAGCCGGGGTGAGCGAAAGCCGCATCCGGCCCTATCGCTATTTCGTGGATACGGAGGCTTTTCGGCCGAAGGAGGAGCAGCGGGGCGGAGAGTTCCTGTTTCTGGGGCGGTTGCACCCGCAAAAGAACCTCCACTTGCTGATCGAGGCGTTCGAGCTGCTGCATGCGGATCACCCCGAGGCGCGGCTGCGGATGGTGGGGGACGGGCCGGAGCGCCCGGCGCTGGAGGCGCATCTGCGCGCGTCCCCGGCGCGGGAGACGATCACGCTGGACCGCTGGACCGATGAACCGGCGGCGGCGCTCCGGCGGGCGCGGGCGCTGGTGATTTCCAGCCGTTCCGAGGGGCTGTCCAACACAATGGTCGAGGCGCTGGCTTGCGGGACTCCGGTGGTGACGACGGACGTGAGCGGGGCAAGGGATGCTCTCTCGCCGGATGAGGAGCTGGGGGATGCGATCCCGGAAGGAGGTTATCTGGAGGCGCCGGGGGGGCTGCTGGTGGGGCGCGATGATGCGCCAGGGCTGAAAAGGGCCATGCAAGCTATTTTGCTTGACGAGGAATTGGCGCGGAAGATTTCAGCCGAGGCGCGGCGCATTGCGGAGAACCACTTTTCCGAGGACGCAGCAGTGGAGATGTTTCTGGAGGGGATCGGGGCGCTTTGCCCGGAGGCGGGAGGGCGCTGGTGAAGATCGGGCTGCTGGGGAGCGCGCACAAATCCCACGTGGCGCGGTGGGCGGCGTGGCTGGGCGGCCGGGGCCACGAGGTGGTTTTGTTCAGCGACACGGCGGCGCCTGGGAATTGTGTTTTGGGCGATGTGCGCGTGATCCGGCCGGAATGGACGCTGTGGCGGAATATCCGGGCGTTTAAGCTGGGGGGCGGGCCGTTTGCCAACAACCGGCACAAATGGCGAGCTTACCGTGAGGCAATCCTGGCGGAGAAGCCGGATCTGCTGCACGCGCAGGAGGCGCTGGCCTATGGGCCGATGCTGGCGCACTTTCCGGGTTTTCCGCGCGTTTTGACTCCGTGGGGTCCGGACATGGAGCGGCTTGCCGAGGGGGGCGAAGCGGCGGCGCTGGTGCGCCAGGGATTGGAGGCCGCAGACATGGTGGCGACGAACGCGCCGGGGCTCGAGGAGCACTGGGCGCGGCTGTCCGGACTGCCCCGGGAGCGGTTCCAGCTCTTTTCCTGGGGGGTGAACACGACCTGCTTTCGGCCGCGGCCGGAGGCGGAACGGCGTGCCGTGCGCGGCGAGCTGGGCCTGCCGCCGGGGGCTCCGCTGGTGCTGAGTCCCCGCCTGGCAAAGCGGAATTACCGGATTGAAAAGATCGTGGAGGGCTGGGTGCGGGCGCGCCGCGAGGCGGCGGAGGGCTCGCGGCTTCGGGAGGGGCGGCTGGTGGTGCTGCGGGCGGGGGCGGACGAGGCGCCCTGGAAGGCGCTGTCCTCGCAAGCAAGAGAGCTTGACGATGCTTCCATCCGCCTGGTGGACAAGTATCTGGATTCGCGGAAGATGGCGGCGCTGTATTCGGCGGCTTCGGCGACGGTGATGCTGCCCGAGACGGATTTGCTGGCGCTCTCGCTGCTCGAGGCAGCGGGCTGCGGCAGCCTTCCGTTGCTGAACGAGCAGCGGTGTTACCGGTCCGCCTTCGGGGACCTGGTGGAGGAGGATTTCGAGAAGGGAAAGGCGTTGTTTACCGGCAGGCCAGACGCGGAAGGGGTGGCGGAGCTTTTAGGGGAGTGGAACGAATTGTCGTCCGAGGCGTTGGGAGCGGCCGCGCGGCGGAATGCCGCCCATGTGGCCGCGCATCATGATTGGGAGCGGTGCGCCCCCCGGATGGAAGACGTTTACCGCCGGGCGGTCCAACGATTTTCTTCCAAAGCCAGTGAAAAGAATGCACCGCGGGGTTGAACTCTTTCACTTGCAACTGTGCGCCGAAATTCTGATACTTCCAGGCCAAACATGAAAAGGAAATAATCCGATGTTTCTCAAGCTGACGGAGAACGAAACGGGAGCGGATGTTTACCTGAACCCGAATTACATCATTCGGTTCATTCCGAATTCAGCGGGCGAGGGGACGCTGCTGTTCATGCAGCAGGATGCGGGTGTTGCGGATCGAAGCGAGGCCCAGATTGTCCACGTTCACGAAACCGCGGAGGAGGTGTTCCGGATTATTTCGCGCCACGAGAAACCGGGGGGGGCGCAATCCAAGCGCGGATTGATCTGAGGGGCGGCGTTTACAGGTTTTTCGCCCTGTGGTAGATTTTGGTTAGGATCGGTTTCGCCGCGTTGCGTGATGACCTGAGCAGTTGGCGAACAAGCGGCACTTTCGCCCCGCGAATTTCGTAGCCAAGCTCTTTCAGCAAAGTTCCTCCGATTCGTTCGCAGTCCGCGAGGTCGACGGAGTTCATGGTTTTTTTCCAGGCGTAGGCCCGGGAAGCATCGACGGGCTTGTCGAGAAGGGGGAAAAGCTCGAGATGCTGGGGAGCGACTTTCCGTTTCGCTCCCTCGTAGTAATTCAACATGTCGGAGTGATAATCCATCCCGAGAAATTC
>CAYFUR010000005.1:0-1231 GCA_964346275.1 uncultured Candidatus Sumerlaeota bacterium | reverse complement strand
CGATCGCATCCGACGATAAACACAGGGGGCTTCACGGCGAAATTTGCTCCAATTCTTGACTCCGGAGACTGTCGGAGGCCGTTTGCCATGAGGCAAGCGAAAGAAATGGCGATAAGCGTGGGATCACCGGCGGAAGAGAAAGCCCTTGCGGCTATCGCGGTTTCGCTTCTCCGCTAGGCTGAACGCTGGGCCGCCTGCTCCAGCGCCTTGATATTGGCGATCGTTTCGGGGTCTCTTGAAGAAGCAACACGACTATTTTCAGACAGAAGATGTCCGGGCGAACCTGCGAACGCGCGCGGTGCGCGGCGGCACGGTGACGCTGCTCGGCCAGTTCGGGCGCTTCGTCACCCAAATGGGCGGGACGATGATCCTGGCCCGCCTGCTGACGCCGGGAGACTACGGCCTCGTGGCGATGGTGTCGGCCTTTCTCCGCTTTATCGAGATCTTCAAGGACCTGGGCCTTTCCGCCGCGACGATCCAGCGGCCAAAGATCAACCACGGCCAGGTGAGCACGCTCTTTTGGATCAACGCGGGGCTCGGGTTGCTGATGACATTGCTGGCGATTGCCATCTCGCCATTGATCGCCGGCTTCTATGACGAGAGCGCGCTGATTCCCATCGCGTGCACGTTCGGGGTCTCCTTCACGCTGAATGGGCTGACGATCCAGCACCAGGCGCTGCTTCGGCGCCAGCTTCAATTCTTCCGGCTGGCGCTGATCGATTACCTCGCGATTTTCTTCAGCGTGGGCATCGCCATCATCATGGCTTACCGGGGCTTTGGTTACTGGGCGCTGGTTTCCCAGCCGATCACCGGCACTCTGACGTCGCTGATCGGTGTCTGGGTGGCTTGCCACTGGCGGCCGGGGCCGCCGGTTCGCCATTCCGGCGTGCGCCAGATGCTGGCCTTTGGGGGAAACCTGACGGGGTTCAGCGTGGTGAATTATTTTGCACGAAACGCAGACAAGGTTCTGATCGGCTGGGCGTGGGGCCAATCGACCCTGGGGTTATATGACAAGGCGTACCAGCTTTTCCTGCTTCCGATTCGGCAACTGAATACACCACTTTCGGCGGTGGCGATTCCGACACTGAGCCGATTGATGGAGGATCCGCAGACCTATCGGCGCACGTATCTGCGCGTGATCGAGAAGATTGTGATGCTGACCATGCCGGGGATCGCGGTGATGATTGTCACGGCGGACTGGTTGATCCTGATCGTGCTGGGCAGCCAGTGG
>CAYFUR010000004.1:25806-75937 GCA_964346275.1 uncultured Candidatus Sumerlaeota bacterium | reverse complement strand
GGAAGATAATGAGGAAGAGGTCGAGGATGATAAGGAGGATGATTATGAGTGGAGGGCGGTTACTCTTCCGGCAGGCCGCAGAAGATTTCGTTTTCCCACTTGAAGTTCAGATGGCCGATTTCGTGGGTCCAAATGTGGCCGGTTGAGGTGGAGATATATTCGTCGCGGCGGTCGAATTCCCGGCGGAAGCCCATGAGGCGGAGGTGTTTTGCGCCCAGGCGCTTGGCGGCGCGGGTGACGACGTTGAGTTCGGATTCCTGGGGAACTTCCGTTGCGATGGTTTTCTCCCAGGTCTTCCGGTCGACGCCGAAATCCTTCTGGATATTGTGGCGCTCAAAGGCGCCATCGAATTCGATCAATTCGGTTTTGAACACCTCGTAAAGCTCTCTGGCTTTCTCTTCTTCACCGTGCCAGCTATAGGCGGCGATGGCGTGGACAACGGCCAGGGTCATCATGGCGGTGTTGTCGTAGACGGCCCGGTTGTCGATATTCTCGTAGGCAAAGGCGGTGGAATTGAGACCCATGAAAGCGTGATAGATAGCATGGGCCGCCGCGCCGATGACGGCACATTCCTCTTCCGTGAGTTGCTCTTCAACGTCGTCCGGCGCGTCCTTGAGGAGGTAGGTGAGACACATCTCTTCCAGTTGGATGTCCGCCTCGCTGCAGACGTGATGGATAAAGTGTTCTTTCCATGCGACGCGGGCCATGATGACGAGAAAGTCCTCGATGTTGCGCATGGCGACGGGGACGCGGCGGATCGGGATGATTTCGCGGATCAGGCCGAGCATGCCGCCCATGAAGGTCTTGGGTTCGCCGACGACGGCGCGGTGGACTTTCCGCAGGCTGGCGAGGAGGGCGGGTTTCCAACAGGGGCTGCCCTGGCGTTTTTTGTGTTGGCCGTTGGCCAGGATTTGCTCAAAGGGCCGGTCGGCGCCGAGGAACCGCTTGGTCACAAAGCCGCCGCTTTGCTCCTCGTAACCAAGAAAGCGAACGAGGGAGCCTGGGGTGTCCGGATAGGAGTTCCAGCAGGTGAGGTCCTGGAGGGCGGTGCGGCGGGGCTCGTCTTCCTCCATGCCGAAGAGCCGGAGGAGCTTTCGGCGCACAAACACATCGGGTCCGGAGGGCTGGTAACGCAGTTCCGTGAGTTTGAGGAGTTTTTGCTCGAAGTTGTTGCAAGTCTTGAAGGTTGACAGGAGCGTTGTGAGGGGCTCGCAGTGATTCCAAAGATGATCGATCCCCTTGTCGCGAAGGGCGGCGTCCACCTTGGCGATGGTTCGGTCGAGTTGTTTCTTGGTGGAGGGGTGCCCTTCAATCACCCAATCGGTGAAGTTCCGCTCTTTGTACATGATGGTCACGATGTCCCGCGTGGTTGGTGCGGGGCGGAGCGTATTCCAGCGTTTCATGAGCAGGTCCTGCTCGCGCTCCTTGCTTTGCTCGATATCGAGCAGAACCACGAGGTGATAAGGCTCGATCTTCTCGTCTTCGCAGCGTTTGACGAATTCCTGGTGCAGGATTTGGAGAACCTTGGCGCTGTAGGCACCCTCGGGAAGCCAGAAGGGGGCGACAAAGAATTTTTCGCCGAGGTTTTTCGCGACCGATTGATTGTATTTCAAGAGCATGGGCCAGTAGAACTCGAGGCCGATACGGATTTGCAGGCGGATTTCGAAATCATGGCCGGCAAGAGGCAGCAGGTTGTGAAAGGGGATCGTGGCGACCGGCGTGATGGCGCCTTCCTCAATGAGGCTCATGAGGCGGCTGTAGACATTGTCCGCCGTATCGTAGTCCTGCTCGATGAGGCGCGAGATGGCATCCGGGTCGAGGCCGAGGCCGAGAAAAGAAACAATATCCTTCTCGCCGAAGGCGGTGATGGAGTTGACGCGGATTTCCTTGGCGAGACGGCCCAGGCGGCTGGTCAGCTTGCGGAGGAATTTGGTTTCGAGGTCGGAGGGATTGAGGCCGGTCAGCGTTTCCGAATCCAACTGGCAGGAGAGGGGAGAGATGCGCCCTTCGTATTCCGGAGGGTTCGACAGCAGGTCGAGCACCTCTTCGGGATCCTCCTCCTCGATGTCCAGCGGCAGCACCCGCTCCATATCAACACGGGAGCCAATGGGGTAGGTGAATTCGACCTGAACGGGATGGAGGCGATTGGTCTGAGGTTCTTCCGCTAGTTTTTTCTTTGGGTTTCTAGACACAGGCCTTCTCGCTGGATAAACAGACACAGATGATAACCTCGCAAGCGATAAAAACTTCTCGTGACCGGTCAATTATCTCGACCAATACGTCCCTTCAGGTTTACGAGAGGGACGGGAGCGTGTGCAACAAAAAACCTCTTTTTCATGGTCCAAATGAGGATTTGCTCATTTTTTTGACCGCGCAGGCATCTTGATTTATTCGATCGGGCAGATGATTTTGGATCCTCTGGACAAATGAAAAGGGCTGCGTTGACAGGAGTTTCTCTGCTGTGAAGCCACTGATCGGGCCGGTGCGGCCTCCCCTTCGTGATAGCCCGGACAAGAGCTTATTACCCCAGTTCCCCGGGGCGCAAGAAATCCTTTTCGCGAAGCCCTCGCTTTTCATTCTTTCTTGAAAAGCCGGAAAGAGGTCGCGGGATTTGAAAGGGTTTGCAAGACGGGGCAGGCCTTCTTACTCAGAAAGGCCTCGCACCGGGCGGGGTGTTGTGATGATGTTTGCTTCCTTTGGAAGCGAGGCTCCCGATGGCCTTCTCGCTGTAGTTTTTAAGGATTGATCGATTTTGAGCGAATCTTCAACCACCTCTCGGGAAACGACACCGCGCATCCCCCCGCCACCGAAGGGGGTCGCGCGCAAGGTGCGCATTCCCCATTTAAAAGAGATGAAGCAGTCGGGCCGGCCGATTGCCATGCTCACGGCCTACGATGCGCCGATGGCGGCGCTGGCTGACCAGGGCGGCGCGGATATCCTTCTGGTGGGAGACAGTGTCGGGCAGGTGGTCCATGGATTCGAGACGACGCTGCCGGTGACCATGGAGATGATGATGCTCCATACCCAGGCCGTCGTCCGCGGTGCCAAGCGTCCTCTCATCGTGTCCGACCTTCCGTTTATGAGTTGCCAGATCGACGGCAAAACAACGCTGGAAAACGCTGGGCGGCTGATGAAGGAAGGCGGCGCCGAGGCCGTGAAGATGGAAACGACCAACGAGCGGATCATCGATATCCTGCAATATATCAACGAGGCTGGAGTGCCGGTCATGGGCCATATCGGCCTGACTCCCCAGTCGATTCATGCGTTGGGCGGATACAAGGTGCAGGGCCGTGGCGAGGAGAAGGCCGAGCGGCTGGTGGAGTTGGCGCGCCTGGCGGAGAAGGCGGGGGCTTTTGCGCTCGTGCTCGAGCTGATGCCGCGGGAGCTTGCCCGCGAGATTTCCCAATCCGTCTCGATCCCCACGATCGGGATTGGTGCCGGCGTGGACTGCGACGGCCAGGTTCTGGTAATCAGCGATCTTGTGGGGATGACCGAGAAGCCGCCGCGATTTGCCCGCAAGTATGTGGATATGCGGGGCGGAGTCCTGCGTGCGGTGCGGAAATATACACGCGATGTGCGCATGCGCTTTTTTCCCGGTAAAGAACACGAGTTTCACTGAACTGGTTGCTCAGGCCTCTCCCTCATCTTCTCCTTCCTCTTCATCGGTTTCCGAGTAAAGGTCGTCGGCCGCTTCCTCTTTTTCCTCCAGTTCCAATTCCATTTGGCCCCCTGGCCCGGGCACCGGCATGTGCAGAAAGTCGTATATCTCCTGGGCGAGGGAGCCGGGGATGCCGGGCACGGCGGCGATTTGTTCGCTGGTGGCTTTGCGCAGGCGGGCCAGGCTGCCAAAATGCGTCAGAAGAGCGCGGCGGCGTTTCGCGCCGACCCCCGGGATTTCTTCCAGGCCCGTGCGCAGGTTCGCCGACGAGCGCAGTTTGCGATGATAGGCCACGCCGAAGCGGTGGGCTTCGTCGCGAATGCGTGTGAGGATAAAGAGCGCCGGGTCGCTCTGATCGAAACGAATTGGATTCTTCCGCCCCGGCAGGAAAACGCGTTCCTCGGTGCGTTCCGCCTGGCCCTGCTTCCAACGCGCCTTGGCAAGGCCGCAAACGGGAACGTCTCCGTATAGACCGAGCTCTTTGAGGACTTCCGCGGCGATGTTGAGCTGGCCTTTCCCCCCGTCGATGACGATCAGATCGGGCAGCGGCGTTTTTTCTTTCAGAACGCGTGTATAGCGCCGCGCCAGGACTTCGCGCATGGAATCGAAATCGTTTTGCCCTTCCACGCCGCGGACTTTGAAATGTCTATACAGGGATTTTTCGGGCTCCCCTTCGACAAAGCACGTCATGGACCCCACGTTAAAGGATCCCTGGAAGGTCGAGATGTCGAAACACTCGATGCGGCGCGGCGGCTCGGGCAGCTTGAGCTTGCGCTGGAGGCTGGCGAGGATTTCCCGGCGGGTTTTTTCGCCGGCGAGGCGTTTTTCCAAATCCAGGGCGGCGTTTTTCGCGGCCATTTCCACGAGGCGTTTTTTCTCGCCGCGCTGCGGCACGAGCAATGTCACCGTGGCGCCGCGCTGTTCGTGAAGAGCCTCGCGAAGCAGGACGGCCTCGGACGGTTCGCCGGGCACCACGATCTCCCGGGGCACCTCGCGTCCCGCAGTGTAATACTGGCTCAGGAAAGACTCGAGCACTTCGTTGTCATCCTGTCCGTAGTCCCGGAAATCGAAAGTCGATGTTTCCGTGAGATTGCCGCCGCGGAAGCCCAGGACGACGAAAGCGATACGGCCCCGGTCGCGGGCCACGCCGATGACGTCGCGGTCGAATTCGCGGTGGCTTGCCACGGCTTCCTTTTCCACGGTTTTCTCGATGGCGGCGATTTTGTCCCGCACCTCGGCGGCTTTTTCGTAAGAGAGGCTTTCGCTATACTCCCACATTCTTTCCTTCAGGAGCTGAATCACTTCCTCGCGGCGCCCCTTGAGGAAAAGGGCCGTTTGGTCGACGAAATCCTGGTAACGCTCGCGATCCACTTTTCCCACGCAGGGAGCGCAGCATCGCTCGATCTGGTAGAGGATGCAGGGCCGGGCGCGATTGCGGAGCACGTGGTCGGGGCAGGAGCGCAGGGGGAAGAGCTTCTGGAGGAACCGCATGGTTTCTTTCACGGCGCGGCTGCTGCTGAAGGGGCCGAAGTAAAGGGCCTTGTCGCCCGCCCGGCGTTTTCTGACGCGGTGGAGCCGTGGCCATTCGTGTTCCGTGTCCAGGCGGAGGGATATATACGTCTTGTCGTCGCGCAGGCGGATATTATAGCGCGGCTGGTGCTTCTTGATAAGCAGGTTCTCCAGCAGCAGGGCTTCCTTTTCCGTGTCGGTCACAACGACTTCCACGTCCTCCACCTTGCCGCGGAGAAATTGGATGCTGAAGCGCTGGTCCCCCCCTTCGCGAAAATAGGAACGGACGCGCGAGCGAAGGTTGATCGCCTTCCCGATATAGATCACCCGTTCCCGGGCGTCTTTCATGAGATAGACACCGGGCCGCGATGGCAGGTTATCGAGGATTTCTTCCAGTCGGTCTGCGGAGATCGTGATGGCGGCTTCTCCCTTCTGTGCTCTCGGCGCCTTTCTGCGCGAGTGCGCATTCTGTGGCAGCTAGCACGGAAAGGAAAGTGGGAATCGGCCGCTCAGGTGCCGCGGCGCCTCGGGTGATAGATGGGATAGGTGACGGTAAAGGTCGAGCCTTCATTCACCTCGCTGGCCACATCGATCTGCCCATGGCTGGCTTTGATCAGCATCTTCGTAACGGCAAGGCCAAGGCCGAGCCCTTCGTGGCCCCGGGTCAGTGTATTATCCACCTGATAGAATTGCGTAAAAATCCTGCTCAAGTGCTCCGGCGGGATCCCCACCCCCTGATCGGATATATCAATGTGGAGGCAATCCTTGTTCGCCCGAAAGTGGACCTCGACCACGGTTTCATCCGGAGAAAACTTAATCGCGTTGTCGAGGAGGTGGAAAAAGATCCGGCCGAGCGCCCGATCGTCCGCCTGGATGTTCGGGATTTCGCAGTCCACCACGGGGACAACCTTCACGCTTTTCTGCCGCCGCCGCTGGTCGAGGCGGGGGAGCACGTCCATCAGAACACCGAGCGGCTCCACGGGGCGCAGCCGGACTTCGACGGCCCCTTCGACTTCGACCTCGGCAACCTCGATCAGGTCGTTCACCAGGTGGATCAGATGGCCGGTGTTTTTCTGGACCCGTGACATCAGCATACGCTGGTTTTCATTGATTTCGCCGACTCGTTCCTCGAGCAGCAAATCCACAAAGCCCGACATGGCGGTGAGCGGTGTTCGCAGCTCGTGAGAAATCACCGAGAGGAAGTTCGATTTCATTTGGTCGAGCTGTTTCAGCTCCTCGTAGGCGTTCTGAAGATCGGAATTGATTTCAGCGTTTTCGATCGCCAGCGCCGCCTGCCGGCTGAACCAGCTCAGTTCTTCCAGGTCGGTTTCGGAGATGGGGCCATTGTCCTCCAGGTGCCGGTCGGCAAACAGCACGGCGCGCAGGCCCTTGTTGGTAAACATCGGGATCACGGCGAAATGGCTGGGCAGGAGCGCGGAAAGGGCTTCCGGCAGCTCGCAACCCAGTGCCTCCGGCCCAAGGGCGTGAGGCTTTTTCCAAAGAGGGAGGCTTTGAAAGAGGGTGCCGCCGTCGGCCCGCCTTTTCGCGGGGACGGTGTCGAATTCGAGCTCTTTGAGCTTCCGTGTCAGTTCGTTGTCCGGATTCAGTTGCTGGAATAGAACAATCCAGGGCCCGCTGTTTTCCAGCGAATGCATGCTTTCTTCGCCCAGATCATAGCCGCTTGCTTCCTGATCTTCCGTTCTCTCCTCGAGAAATCGCGCGTCATCCTCCATATCCTTCGCGAGGGCCTGGATGGATTCCCGGGATTGGTGAAAAAGGGCGTACCGGCCGCGGAGCTTAAACTGGGTGACGTCGTGCTCGAAGAGAAGGACGCGGGAAAACCCCAGGCCGGTCGGCGAAACCAGCGCGGCGAGAATCACGGAGATCAGATCGTCGACGTTCTTCGTCGCGCTGAGCGCCGTGCTGATCCTGGTGACCCAGACGATCTGGTTCCGAAGGCGATTGAGTTGCTTCTCGGGGGTATGGTTGGACATGGCGATGGACGGGCTCTGGGCTGGCGGAATCACTTGGCGGCGTGTTGCGAGTGCAGAAACTTGGTCATCGTGAGAATCGTGCCCGATTCAGGGGGAAAGTCGTATTCTACCTCGTCCATGAAGTTGTGAATGATGTAGATTCCAAGCCCGCCTTGCCCCCCCTTTTCCTGGAACTCTTCCACGGATTGCACGCCACAAGGCATGCGATTGAGCCCGATGCCGTGGTCGATGATCGAAAACTTCAGGTAATCGCGGCCCAGCAACGCCCTCAGCTTCAGAACGCAGGAACGCCGTGCGTCGTCGTCCCGGTTGCGTTTTTCCTCCGGCAGGTCCGGCGAGATGCCCAGATGCTTGTAGGCGTGGCGGATGACGTTGGTGCACGCTTCGTCGACAGCCATCTCGACCTGGGCGGCCCCTTCCTCGTTAAATCCCACTTCGTCGGCCATGGCGATGCTGAATGCCCGCAGGATGGATAAAATCCGCGTTTCCACCGGGCAACAGATTTCCAGGTCGACCGTATCGGGGGATTGGTTGTCTCGACTGGATGTCATGGCTCGGAAAGCTCCCGGCGAATGGGCCCTCAGGGGGATTCAGCCCTTGAGAGCGGCTTCAGCCTCGGACTCGTCTTCGACGATCTTGAAGATCGTCGTGAAGCCAAGGGTTCGGAAGACGCGATAAACTTTGTCGGTCGGTTTGAGGAGGATCAGTTCGCCTTGTTTCTGCCGCAACCGGTGCGTCAGGCCCATGAGGGCGCTGATACCCGCGCTGGAGATATACGAGAGATCCTGGAGGTTCATGAGGACCTTGTTGGCGCCTTCGTCCAAGAGCGCATGCAGATCCTTTTCAAATCCGACGACGGTGTGGCTGTCCAGGCAGCCGACCACATCCACTCGCCTGATCGAGGCGTCTTTCCCGGGCTCGTGGATCACAAGGTCATAGTTCTTCACTGACAAGCTCCTTCAGTTTTTCAGGCGATGGAAGGCTTGAGTTCCATGTCGCGGTGTTCTCGTGCTTCGGGCCCGGTTTTCCATCCCAGCATGACCAGGGTGATGTCGTCGTGCTGGGGCAATCCGCGGGTAAACTCTTCGATGTCCTTCACGACGCGGTCGACCAATTGGCTGAGAGGCGCCCCTCCGTGGCCTTGCAGGACCTTGTGGAATCGCTTCTCGCCGTATTCTTCCGATTCGCTGTTCATGGCCTCGATCACCCCATCGGTATAAAGAACGATGAGCTGCTCCTCGGAAAGGTCGATCTCTTTTTCCTCCGTCACGTTGAACATCTCGCCCTCGATGATCCCAAGGGCCATTCCTTCAGGGGTGTATGTTTTTACGGTCTCATCCTGCATGTTGCAACAGATAACTGGTTCGTGGCCAGCGCGGCAAAACCGGAATTTGCCCGTCACCGTGTCGAGGATTCCGTAGGTCATCGTGATGAAAACGCTCTCCTTCGTATCGTGGACGGCCTGGACGTTGACGCGTTGGAGAACCTCTTTCGGGGAGAGGCTGATCCGCGCTTCCGCCCGGAGTGTCGCCCGCACCGAAGCCATGACCAGGGCGCCGGGAATCCCTTTGCCGGAAACATCGCCCACAACGACGCCGATGTGGCGCTCGTCGATGGGGATGAAATCATAGTAATCGCCGCCCACCTCGCGCGCTGGACGATAGAATTCCGCGATGCTGACTTTCTCGGACTGGGGAATCTCGTGCGGGAGGAGCAGGGATTGAAAGGTCCGAGCCAGCTCCAACTCATGCTCCAGGCGCTGTTGTTCCGCCTGCAGCTTGTGCAGCCGCACCATGTCGATGGTCACGGCGGCCTGGTCGGCGATCCCCATGACGGTTTTCTTGTCTTCTTCGTTGAAACGTTCTTCGCCCAGCTTGTTCACGAGGGCGAGGACGCCGAGGATTTCGCCGCGAACGGTCAGCGGGACCAGGATCAGGTCGCGCACCTCGATGCCCGCTTCCTTCATCTTGCGCAGCCGCGGGTCCGCGCTGGCGTCGGGGATGAGCAGCGCCTCGCCCCGCGAGGCCACCAGCCCGATGATCCCATCGCCTTCCTGCACGACGGCCTTCTTGACCATCTCGGCAACATACTTTCGCTTCGCGAAGAGCTTGTCCGACCCGACCTTGTGAAGCGGGGGAAAGAGCCCCTGCACCACCCGGGCGCGAAAAAGCGGTGTTTCGGGGTCGCGGACAAACAGGCAGGCGGCATCCGACTTCACCGTTTCCTTGGCAAATTCCACGACGATTTCGATGGTGGATTCCAGATCGCGGCCGCGGGTGATGCTCGAACCGATGCGATCGAGAAAATTATACATCGTCTTCTTCTCGCGGCGCATTGCCTTCGCCTGCTCCTCCAGGCGGAGCACGCGCCGGCGCATCGGAATCAGGAGCGCTGCGCTCACGGCAAGAATCAGGAGGATAATCGCGGTCGTCAAAAGAGCCGTCTCGGTCTGCCGGACTTGTGTCGGAGGGAGCGCCGCGCGGGATCCTCGCCACGCGACCCAGTTCTGACCTGGGAGCATGGGGCGCAAAACCGTCACGAGGCAACCGGAAAGGGGCTTGCGGGTTTCTTTCCTGGGCAAGGACCAGGCTCCAAATCATAATCCCTGACTCCGTCGGAAAGACTTGCCCTGCCTGAACTTAGAAAGATGATCGAGCGCGATGATCCTGTCCAAAGACCCGAAATGGGAGGCCTGCCCCCATGAAACTTCTTCTCACCGTCTTGATATTCTTCTGCACAATGGCCGTTCAAGCCGCGCCAAAGGTTCATCCCCTGCCAGGCATTCCCGATGAAAAGGCCAAGGCCTATCACGAGGCGGCCCTGCTCTGCGCCGATTGGATGGTGCGCAACCAGGTGCGGGATTGGGGCGACGCGAACCAGGGGCGGTTTATCGGTGGCTACCATGTGGAAACCGGCGACCTCTCCTATTCCATCAACTGGCCCACGGCGGCGAGCGTCATGGGCCTGCTCATGACCTATCACCGGACGGGAGAGGATTCATACCGCGAGGCCGCAACCCGCGCCGGGATGTATCTCAAATCGCTCCAGATCCTCGACCCGCGCCAGCCCCGGCACTACGGCTACCTCCGCGAAAACACCCCCCAGACCACATGGGGCTATCCCCGCGATGCCCTCACCGGCGTCTGGGGGATGCTCTGGCTCTACGAAGAAACGGGCGATGAAGAATACCTGCGCCGCGTGCGCCTCTTTAACGACTGGTTTCTGCGGGAAGGCATGGCCCGCGGCTGGCCTCTCTGGGAAGTGAACATGCGCGGCGAGCCCTATAAGAACCTGGGGATCGAGGGCTCCTTTCACGGCGGCGACGTGGCCTACTTTTACGACTACTGGCGGATCACCGGCGACGACAGCTACTCGGAGCGGGGAATCCGCTATCTCGCCGATTACTTCGTCGAGCACTTCATCGATGAAAACGGGCGGGTCCATGTCGTGCGCGACCGCGAGACGGGGGAATACCGCACCGACGACAATCCCCAGTATCCCGCCCACTGGGTCACCATGCACGAATACAACGACGACTTTGCAACGATTGGCCTCCTGGGGGCGTGGCTGCGCTATGGAGACGACGTCTATCTTGACCGTGTGCGGGCCTTCGCCGATCGGATGATCGATCACCAGAACCCCGCCGGTTCGTTCCACGATCCTTATGTGCCACCCGCTTCGGCCACCGTGCCGATCCTGCTGCTGGACCTTTACCGGCTGACAGGCGAGCGCAAATACTTCGACGCGGCCCACCGCGCGGGCGAGCACCTGCTGACTCTTCAGGAAACGGAATCGGACGATGGAAAAGCGCGCGGCGGATTCCATGGCTACTCGGGCAAGAAGCCGGACTCGCGGGAATACATCAATCTCCGCACGACGTCCTACGCGCTGATCGCCCTCTGGAAACTGGAGGGCAAAGAAGCCGGGCCGTACTATTCGGTTTTCACGCGGGAGGGAGAGTTGCCGGGGGAACTCGAATAAAACACGGAATAAAGAATTTCACACCGGCGAGGATTGTTCCTTCCGGCGGTGCATGTCCACGGCGACGCAGAAGGACTTGTAGAAGTCCTTGATGGCGCGCATTTCCCAGTCCGACAGATCGCCTTCCTCGTAGCTCTTGCGCACGTCGGTGAACATGGAGACGAGTTGCTGGCGCATGGCCTCGAGCTGATCCGAATTCAGCTCTTTCATGTCGTTGAGACAGAGCGCCACGCGGCGGTCCTCGGGAGAAATCTCTGTCGTGTCATTCGGCGTTGAGGCTCGCTGCTGGGCGTCCGGGGAGGATTCCTCGACAAGGTTCTCGCTGGCGGCCTCTCCCTCTTCCGGTTCGGCGCGGCTGCGGCGCGGGAGTCCGTCATCGCCAATCTCGAAATCCAGGGAGTCGCGCGACGTTTCTTCCACTTCGCCCTGGGCGAGCTTGTCGTCCACTTCGTTGAGCCACTCGATGAATTCTTCTTCCTCGCTCCGGGAAATCTCCGGGTTGAGGTTGGCCGCATGAATCTGCTCGTCCTCGGGCAGCGTGGCCAGCACCTGGTCGAGTTCTTCGCGCAGTTCCTTGAGCCGGTTGTTATTGGGCGAGAGGGCTTCCGCCTCTTCCAGACTGGTCACCGCGCGATCGTAATCTTCGCTCTTGAGAAAGAGGCGGGCCGCCTGCTCGTAGTTTTGCATGGCGGGCATGCGTTTGTTGGTGTCCTGGTGGAGCTTGCCGAGGAGAAAGTAGGCCATGCCATTTTCCGGGTCCATCTCGGAAATCTGCTCGCAGGCTTCCTGGGCGCCCTTCACCTGGTTGTACTTCATGTAGAAGTCGACAACCCACTTGAGTTGTTCCGCCGCCGCATCGGGCCGCCCCAGGCGGGAGAAAAGGAAGGACAGTTCCTTGCGCGCTTTGACGGCTCCGGGCTGGAGCATAATCAAAATGTTGTAAATGGAGAGTGTCTTGTCCAGCTCGCCGCGAACGGCGTAGCTCTCCGCCGCGTTCAGGTACTCGCGATAGGCGTCGTCCTTGCGGTTCAGTTCGAGGTAGAGAGCGGCGAGTTTACAGCGCGTGATTTCGTCGCGGGGGTTCAGATCGGAGGCTTGCTCGAGGTAGGGGAGCGCCTCGAGGTGGCGGCCCTGGTTGATGAACATCTCGCCGCGAAAGAGCAAGTCCGCCGACTTGTCTTCTTCGCCAAAAAGGGCCTTATTGACTTCGTCGATTCCGCAGTCGTAATAGAGCGCCACCAGCTCGACCAGGAGGCCGCCCTCGTGGGCATCACAATTCGCATACTGGCATTTGAAGGTTTTCTCGACAACGTCGATGATCAGGGACTTGCGAACCAGATCCTTGTGGATCGGACAGTGGACGCGGACGATGCTTCCCTCTTGATACATCGAATGCTCGGTAAAGCCCATCTTCTTGAGCACCTCGAAGGAATCGAGGGATGCGTTAAAAGAGTAATCGGTATCTTTGAGTTCAAACCGAGCCATAACCCCAAAATCCTGCAAAGTATTCACAGACCAACAAAAAACGAGCAGGCTGCTAGGCAAACCGAGACCCGTTTTTTGTCATAACCCCACGACAAAACTAGACTTGCGAGCAAACTACGGCAAGCCTTTTTGCTGTTCAATATTGCCCCGCCAGTGATCTGGAGCCTTTTCAACCCCGGGTATCAGGTCTTCCACGAGGCGGAAACACCGCCCCGGGCCGGTCCGGCACCGTTTTCCAGAAATGCCGTGGTCCGGGGAAGTTCTGGCAAGCGGCTCCCTCCTGAAATTCCCCCGGTTTTTCACCCCGCGCTCCCGAGATGATCATTCAAACAGGCGGGGCGCATTCTGCGATTGATTCCCGGCACGCATCTTTCATTCTGGGCACTTTCGGCCGGATTGGCCAGAGAATCCTGAAGAAAGACGAGCGACTCCATGCAATCGGATGTTCTTATCATCGGCCTTGGGGCAGGTGGCGCCGCAGCCGCCTTGCGGGCCGCGGATCTCGGTCTTTCTGTTGTTGTGATCTGTGCATCGGCCCATCCGGAGAGGGACTCGAATACCAGCTGGGCGCAGGGGGGGATCATTTTCCGCGGGAAGAACGACCGGCCGGAAACGCTCGCCCGCGATATCCACATCGCGGGCGGCCACATCTGCCGTGAGGAAGCGGTGGATTTGCTCACCCATCGCGGCCCCGCTGTCGTCGAGGAATTGCTCATCGATCGGTGCGGCGTGCCCTTCGACCGGCAAGCGGGCGGAGAGTTCGATCTCACTGAAGAAGGGGCGCATTCCCTGCCCCGCATTGTCCATGTGGAGGACGCCACCGGGCGGGCCATTGCCCAGCATCTTCGCCGGGAAGTCGAAAAGCATCCCAACATCGAGGTTGTCTATCGCGCCACGGCGGTGGATTTGATCATGCGCGGCCTTCACACGAAGAATCCCACGGATATCTACCATCGGCCCCGGTGTCTCGGCGCCTATGTCTTTTTCGAGGAACAGCGCGAGGTGAAGCCCTATGTGGCCCGCGAGACTATTCTCGCGACCGGCGGCCTGGGACAAATCTTCCTTCACACCACCAATCCCAGCACCGCCCGCGGCGATGGACTCGCCATGGCCTACCGCGCCGGAGCGCGGGCCATTAACCTCGAATACATCCAGTTCCATCCCACCGCTCTCTTCAAGCGCCACGCGCCACGGTTTCTTCTGAGCGAATCGATGCGTGGCGAGGGGGCCCGCCTGGTCGACAGCTACGGCAACCAATTCATGAAAAAATACCATGAGCAAGGCGCTCTCGCGCCCCGTGACGTCGTGGCCCGCGCCATCCACGAAGAGATGATGGAACAGAACGAAGAGTGCATGTATCTGGATATTTCCCACCGGGAGAGCGATTGGATTCGAGGGCGTTTTCCCATGATCCACGCCTACTGCCTGAAACACGGGATCGATATCACGTGCGAGCCCTGTCCTGTCGTCCCCGCGGCCCATTACTCCTGCGGCGGGGTCGCCGTGGACCTCCATGGACGGTCGAACGTGGTTGGACTGAGAGCCATTGGCGAGGTCAGCTGCACAGGGCTTCACGGGGCAAACCGCCTGGCCAGCACCTCCCTTTTGGAAGCGATCACCTGGGGATACCAGGCTGCCGAAGGCGTGCAGAAAGACCAGCCGGAAAACCCCCTTCCGGAAACTGGCGAAGTCCGACCCTGGCAGGAAGAAACCGAAGAGGTCGACCCGGCCCTGATCCAGCAGGACTGGTTGTCGATCAAGCTGACCATGTGGAACTACGTCGGATTGGCCCGGAGAACCAGGCGGCTTAACCGGGCGCTGAAGATTTTCCGCGAGCTGCAATTCGAAATCGAATCCTTCTACCGCCGGGCCGAGTTGACCGATGGCATCATCGGCCTGCGCAATGCCATGCAAACGGCGCTGGCCGTGACTCACCAGGCCTATCGCAACCGGGAAAGCCGCGGGGGACATTATCGCCGCGACTGAGCAGCGGCCCGATCCTGGCCAATCAAGCTTTTTTTCGCATTTGCATTTCCCTTGTGAGGCCGTGGATTGCATCCTACCTTCTGCTTGAGGCCGATTTCCAGCGAGCCGAAGGAATGGATGATCATACAATACATCGTTTAGACGAGTTTCTTTCCCACATGGCCCGGCGGCAGCCTGACCTGCTGGGATTGCTTCCCGAAGATGAACGTCCCGACAGCATGACCGCGCTGGACAGCTGGATCCTGAACCTGCCCCATCGTCGGCTGATGGAGATCTGCGCGGCCTGGGTTCTGGAGGCAATGCGCCGGCTCAAGGAAACCAGCCCGCTCACCAACGTCTTGCTGCGCGGATGCCTCCAGTTTTCCGGCGAATTCAACATGACCGACGCGGCGGCTGTCGCCATCGGTGAAGTTCCCGAGCCTCAGAACCCCCGGTGGGCGGAGATCCGCACGGCTCTGGGCCGCGCCGTTCGCGCCGGTGTGCTCATTCATCTGCGGCGCGAAGAGCGATACTGCATCCCCTTTCCCGTCCGGCTCTCTTTCGAGGGCGTTGATTTTCTGGATTCGTTGGAACGGGAATCGATTCGCCTCCGCATGATCCATCACTTCGCGGGCGTGGCGCGGGAACTCGCCGACAGCCCCGAGTTGAGCACGCCGAAATACTGGCGCTTCTCCAACATGCTGCTGGCCTATGAATACGCCGCCGATCTCATGGAGGAATTACTGGGGCTCGAGACGTCCTATTGGATGGACGAGCTGGAACAGGTGGGGGGCGCTCCCGACACGGTCGCCGGTCCGCTTGTGGACTTTGGGCGTTTTCTGGGCCGGGCCTTAGTTGTCCGCCAGTCCGCCGCTGGCGGGCGCCTCCTGGCCGCCAGCGTTGCCGCCGCGCGTCATTTTCCCAACACGCAGCAGGAAAGCGATGCGCTCAACCGGTACGCTCAATTCTATCTGCGCCGGAAAGAATTCCCCCGG
The DNA here is from genome assembly GCA_964346275.1 of uncultured Candidatus Sumerlaeota bacterium. GTDB lineage: Bacteria > Sumerlaeota > Sumerlaeia > SLMS01 > SLMS01 > CAYFUR01. The sequence continues at coordinate 60,350 of CAYFUR010000004.1, read as the reverse complement.
GCCATTCAAGCCTATGGCGCCGCCGAGGGCCTGAACCGCCGCCGGGGCGACGTGCGCGGCACCGTGCTTTCGATGAGCGCCATGGCCCTCGCCTATCGCGAAATGGGCCGCTTTGATGAAGCCATTAACGAATTTCTCCGCGCCTGTCTCTACGCGCGCACCCACGATTTACATGAAGAAGAACTGGATACGGCGAATTGCGCCGCCCAACTGATGATTCAAACCCGCCAGTATCAGGACGCGATCTACCTGGTGCGCCAGGTGGTGGAGGCCTTAAAGCGCACCGAACGGCGCTTCCCCGCCTTCGCCGAGCTGCTTGTCCGCTATGGGCTGGCACTGCGCTATACAGGGAAGATGGAAGAATCGCGCGAGTGGCTGCTCTCGGCGCTGGGGATTTCCCGCAGCTTTCTCCACCGCCCGGCGGAGGCCCGCTGTTTTCTCGAGCTGGGCCGGCTGGCCATCGAGGAAGGATCGATCGAGGAAGGCGCCAAATGGTTTCGCCGCGCGCGATCGGCTTTTGCCGAGCTGTCGGACTATGGCGGCCTGTCGGAGACCTATCTCGACCTGTTCCGCGCTGCGGCGCAGCGGCCGGAAAGCGCGGACTACGAAACCCTTGTGGTGAAAGCCTTGAAGGCCGCCCGCAAGAGCGGCGACCGGGGACTCGAGGCGGAATCGTGGCACGAACGCGGCCTGCTGGCGCTGCGCCACGAGGATTCCCTGGCGGCGATGAATTTCTTCCACCGCGAGTTGGAAGCGCGGCGGAAAACGCGCTCTGTCGAGCCCATGGTGCGGACTCACCTGATCATGGCACAGCTTTATCTCGGCCAGGAAGCCGCCTTTGCCGCGGGCACCGAGATTCTCCGGGCCCAGGCCCTCTGGCGTGCTTACCTCGAGCGCGAGGAATGCCCGCCGCAATTGGAGACGCTGCTCCACGACGTCCGGCGCCACCTCAGCAAAGAGCAGTTCGAATACCTCGTTGAAGAGGTGAGCGAAGAGCTGGAAACCGGGGCGCTGGCAGGCAGAAAGCCCGAGAGGCGCTTTTAGAGAGACGGGCCGCGAGAGCAGCGGGGGCAAGGTTGACTTTCTCTTGCTCGCCTTCCGGTGCTCAGGCAGGAAAAGCAGGCACGGGGCAGGCTTCCCAAAGCCGTCCGCTCCCGGATCTTTTTCGCCTGGAAAGCGACTTGATGCGCGTTCTCGTCACCGGCAGCAGCGGTCTCATCGGCTCGGAAGCCGTCCTTTACTATGACGCCCAGGGCCACACCGTTTACGGTATAGACAACAACATGCGGGCGGAATTCTTTGGGCCGGAGGGCGACACGACCTGGAACCTGAGGCGCATTGAAAAAGAATGCCGCCATTTCACCCATTATCCCATTGATATACGCGACAAGAATGCGGTGGAGGCCTTTTTTCTCGAGAATCGCCCGGAGCTGATCATCCATTGCGCCGCTCAGCCTTCCCACGACAAGGCTCGCGAGATCCCAGTGCTGGATTTCGAAATAAACGCCAATGGAACGCTGCATCTCCTGGAGGCCATGCGCCGCCATACGCCCGGCGCCGTTTTTGTCTATATGGGGACGAACAAAGCCTACGGCGATGTGCCCAACGAGATGCCCCTGGTGGAACTGGAAACCCGGTGGGACTATGCGCGCGAGGAGGACTATGAGGGGATCGACGAAAACTGCCGCATCGATCAGTGCACCCATTCCCTCATGGGCGCTTCGAAAACGGCGGGTGATATCATGGCCCAGGAATACGGGCGTTACTTTGGGTTGAACATCGGCGTCTTTCGCGGCGGATGCCTGACGGGCCCCGCGCACTCGGGTGTCCAGCTCCACGGTTTTCTGAACTACCTTGTGCGGGTCGCTGTTCGCGGCGGCACCTACACGGTGTTTGGCTATCGGGGCAAACAGGTGCGCGACAATATCCACAGTTCGGACGTGATCCAGGCCTTCGAGCATTTTCGCCGAGCGCCGCGCCAGGGCGAAGTCTATAACCTCGGCGGAGGGCGGGAGAACAGTATCTCGGTGCTGGAAGCGATTCACAAGATTGAGGCCTTGTCCGGCCGGAGAATGGATTACCGCATCGATCCGCAAAACCGCATCGGTGATCACATTTGCTATATCAGCAACCTCGGCAAATTCCGGTCGCATTATCCCGGCTGGAAGATCGAGCGCACAATCGATTCGATCCTCGAGGAAATGGTCGCGGCGGAGCAAAAGCGCCTGGCCGAATCGGCCGGAGAGTCCTCCTCCGTCTAGACAGTCTTTCTGATTGGCTTTTCTATGGCGTCGTCCGAAACAACCCGCGATCTGGCACCGGAAATCTGGGACGCCCTGCCTCGGCCGCTCCTGCCCGCACGGCCGCACCTGGTGGAAGCCTATCGAGGGGCGTGGGCGATTGCGGCGGAAAAAGGAATTCGCGCGCCCCATCCCGCCGTCAAGAACGGCGAGACATTCCTCGACGCCTGTTTTTCCGACAACATTTTCCAGTGGGATTCCTGCTTTCTGACGTTCTGGGGGCGATATGCCCAGGGCGCTCTGCCGGGCCTGAAGAATCCGATGAGTTGTCTAGACAACTTTTATGCGCTGCGGGAGGAAAGCGGAGCCATTGCCCGTGAATACCGGCCCGACGGCACCCCCGAGCAAAACCGCCATCCGGATCAGGACACGGACCGGACGCCGGATCACGCGCGCCATACGGCCTTGACCAATCCGCCGCTGTTCTCCTGGGCCGAATGGGAGTTTTACGAGCACACCGGCGACGATGCGCGCCTTCCCCGTGTTTTTCCCGTCCTCAAGAAATACTTCGACTGGTATCGAAAGGAACGCCGCCACCCCGAGGGATACTTCTGGTACGATGCTTTCGGCAGCGGCATGGACAACTGCCCGCGCGGCGATGCCTGGGGATGGGTTGACTATACAGCCCAGGCCGCACTTGACTGCGAGTTCCTCGCCAACATGGCCCTCTACCTGGAAGATCATCCCACCGGCCAGCTCTGTTCCGAGATATACCTGGAATTGAAAGAAATCGCAAACGAGTCCATGTACAACGAGATGGAGCGGCATTATTGCGACGTGGACGAAGATGAACTCTGGACCGGACCGCTTCACGCCGGGGCGTTCTGGGTTCTCATGGCGAGCCTCGCACCGCCCTCAAGGGTGAACGAAATGACCCGGCACCTGCGTTCGCGTCGTGGTTTCGGCCGTGAGAACCTGATTCCGAATCTCGCTGCCAAAACAGCTGAATTCAATTCCAAGGGGAACTACTGGCGGGGAGGTGTGTGGCCTCCCATTGTCTATATGACAGTGCGGGCGCTCGATCGTTGCGGCCACCGCACCCTCGCCCGGGAAATCGCCGCAAACCACGCCGAGCTTTGCGCCCGCGTCTATAAAGACACCGGCTCCTTCTGGGAAAACTATGCGCCCGATGAACCCGCTCCCGGGGATCCCGCGCGGCCGGATTTCTGCGGCTGGTCCGCCCTGGGCCCCATCGCGCTGCTGATCGAGTTCGTTCTCGGCGTCCGGGTCAATGGCGTCCTGGGCGAGGTCCACTGGACCCTTCTCCCTGACGAGCCTCATGGCATCGAAAATCTTCTGGTCGCTGGAGTTCCCGTGGATCTCCATGCCGAGCCCGATGGCCCCGGTGAATGGCAAGTGCGCGTGCGCGCCGGCGGCCCTGTCGGCGTTTTCGTCAAAGCCCCCTCTGGCACCACCCCCATTGAATTTGACGAGGCAGGCGAGAAAGCCGCCAGAATCCGATAGACAATGGCGTCAATAGAGCGTCCAGCCGCTCTGGCGCCCGGAAAGAATCACTGGCGTGGTGTCGGCGAGCACGAGCTGGTTGTTCAACAGCGAAACGGCAAGCGTGCCGTCCGGCAGCGCTTCGAGGTCCTCGATGATAAACGGCCGCTCGGCCGGTTGCCAAAGACCCAGGCGTTCCCAATCCCCATCTTCGTATAGACGGTAAAAGCGCACGCCAAACCGCGGGTCGGCCACGGCCAGGGTGTCATCGGAAGGCCAGGCCACGGCCTGCGCCTGAACGAGCTTCGGATCGTCGATGAGGGCCTCCCGCGCAATCCGTCCCTCGGGGGTGAATTCGATCACAAGCGCTCCCTGGTCGAGCGCCGGGGCGGCCAGCCGCCCGCCGGGGGAGAGCCGCGCCTTGTCATAGTTGCGCCGCTCGCCGGAAAGCCTCTCACCCTCCAGGCCTTCCGGTGTATTCTCCAGCCTGTAGAGCCCGCGGACTTTCGCGAAAGCCGCGAGAGCGTTGTTTTCGAAGGGCCCGGCGAGCGTCTGAAACCCAAACTCGCTGCCGAAGAACTGGCCCGACCGGGTGAAGTCTTCCTGGCTGGAAAAGTCCAGGCGCGCCACGCCCCGGAAGCTTTGGGCGCTCCAGAGGCGGTTGCCGTCGCGCAGGATATCGCGCCCGCCGCCGAATTCGCGCTCGAACGTATAGACGGGGGAAAAGTCCTCTCCCGATTGCTCCAGCAGCCGGAAGCCGAACTCGCGATTGCCGCGAAAGAGAAAGTCATTGTCGAGATAACGCACGCCGCCGCTCCGTGCCAGAACGTCTTCCTGGTGGACGGTGCGGCCGAGGGTGTCCTGGAGCAGGCTCAGGACCGACAGTTTTCCATTGCCGAGCCCCGCCAGGTAGCTTCCATCCGGCCGCAGCGAGAGATACTCGAAAGTATGCGGGGCGCTGAGCGTGGCAATCATGTCCGGCATGGCCGTTTCCGCTGGCGACTGATCGTCTATAACCGCTCCCGCCACATTGGTGAAAGACACCTGGTCTTCCGCGCGGAGAAGCGCCCAGTCGCCCGGTGCCAGATCGATTGCATGGGTTGTCCGGGGCGACCCGGAAAGCCCATCCTGCGTCTCCACATTGACCAGGCGGGTCGCCTCCTCCGTCTCCATTTCCGCGCGGATCCGCGCTTCCGTCTCCACGTTCACGAGATAGATATAGACATCGCGGTTCGGAGCGCGCGCCACGCGGGCGATGATATCCTGCTGGGGCGGTGCGGATCGTTCCGTCTCGAGCATCATCACCGTGTTGTTGATGGCTGCCACGCGGCTGTTGAACTCCCGAAAGGCGGAAAGACGCGTCTTTTCTTCGTTTTGGAATCCGCGCGGGCCGCTCAGGCCGCCGATGGTGTCGTATATAAATGCAAAATACCCGCGCGACCCAAGGGCCAGTGTCAGCCCGAGCATCGCCCGTGTTTCGTGGGGTGTTGGCACAAAATGCGGCGCGTAGTTCGCAAAACCCTGCATTCCCATCCAGTAATCCCGGCGGATGGATGTTGCATATTCCCGGTGCGGTTCCAGGCGGCCAACGAACCATTCCACGCTCTCGCGCGGAGTCCAGCTTCTCCGGAGAATCGGATACTCGAAGGAAGAGACGAGGTTGTAGTCCGAGCCCGCCACTTCGCGATTCGGATTCAGAAACGAGTAGCCCGGCGGATAGCGGTCCTGGCGCTCCATCATGATCATCACTTCGCGGACGCGGCGGACAAGTTCCTCGCTGCGGCCGTTTGGCTCGTCGAAAAGATAGATCCCCTGGAATAACTCCGATTGGAGAAACGGATCGAAGATGGAGAGTTCATCCATAACGAGGTCCGGCGTCCAGGTGCGGTTGCCAATGTCATTTTCGAAGTTCGACGCAAAGCCGGGATTGTAAACGACATAGGGCACGCCCACCCGTTCCGCGGCTTCCCGCGCCATTTCGAATTGGCTCTGGGCCAGGTTCAGCCAGAAGAAGTTAAAGCCATCATCCCGCGCGAGTTCCAGCTCCGCCTCCATTTCATCCACCGAATCGAACTCATCGAGCGGCGTCAGAGGGATGAGGAATATCCAGGGCATACGCGTATAATCAAGCCGGCGGACGGCCATCGGCCGCGTGGGATAGGCCGGCCCGATCACCTTTTCGAATTCCCGCTCCAGCAACACCTGATTGCCCGCCTCATCGGAGAGAATGAATCGCGCTGTATAGCCACCCGCTTCCAGGCCGGCGCCTGTATAGTCAATCCAAACGCTTGTTTCGTCCCGTTGAAGGTCTTCCAGCTTCAGCGTTTCGCGAAGCGCCTGGCTCTCATCCAGGATCTGGATTTCCGCACTTTCCAGCTCGCCGGGCCAGGCGGCGGCGAGCCGCACGCTGGGCCGCGGGCTGTTTTCCACGGGCTCGAAGACGCGCGGCCAGGCGTAGGCCCAGCCACGGCTGAGGGAATCCGCGCGCACGTTCGAGGCGCCCTCATTGCGGAGAAGAAGACGCGCGGCCTCCGCGCCGCTGCTTTTTGAAAGTTCGAGAAGGAAGCGGCCTGGCCCGCCGAGGTTGACCGTCTTCGACGTCGTGCCATCGCCGGGATTGCTAGCCGAGGTGAGCCGTTGCTCTTCCACAAGGAGCGGCCCGTCCGTCTCGCCCGCGATGAAATACCGGACCGCGTTGGGCGAGTGCGCCACCAGCCGGGATGCTTCGCCGCCGGGCGGCAGAAAAAGGGAGGCCGCGCCGGAAAGCGGGGCGCTCGTTGCGCGGTCGGCTCCATTGGCCAGAAGCCAGCCATCGATCTCCGGCCGGCCTGTCTCGACCGGGTCTTCAAAACCGCCGTTGTTGATTCCCTCGCGCAGGAAATAGAAATCATCGTAATCGGCCCAGGCGGCATCGTGGCGGGTTTTCGGAATCAGGCCAAAGCGGTTGCTTTCCTCGATGCGCGTGGCCGACAGGAAAAACGGCTCCCATTCGCTACCCGGTCCTTCGGACCTTGAAAAGCCGGTATAGTCGAGCACCCCCGGATCGCCCTTCGTCTCCAGGTCCATCCGCGGCAGCACCTGGGGAAAGTCCGTGCGTACGGAAACGCCGATGGTGATGCTTTGCCAGAGGGGTTGGGGGAAAAGCGTCGTCTGGGCCCAGAAGTGATTTCGCGCCACGCGGGCAAAATGGTTTGTGCCGCCGTTGCCATCCGGCTCGCTTCGGATGCCCGGTTTGCCCACGCCGGTCCAGTCCGCCGGATTCTGATCCTGGTCGAGGTTTTCGAAACCGGGATTGCGGATGAAGTCGGTGATGCCTTGCTCGGCTTCTTCGGGGACGGCCGGTTGGTCCTGCGGGAGGGGGCTTTCTCTCTCCTGTCTGGACGAACCGGATAGAAGTCCGAAGGGGCTCGGCGGCTGGGCCGCCGCACAGGAGGTGAGGAGCGGGAGCGCCATCAGCGCAAAGCAAAATTGCAGGGCAGGCTTCATCGATCGGTCGGAACCTTCCTCCCCTTGGCGGGGGTCACATGAAATCAATATCGCTCCCGTGCGAGGAAGCGTCAAGTGTGCCGGGGAGCGCCGCTTCCCTTGACTTCGCGGCGGAGATTCCAACACTGCCAAGGGCCCGTCCTTGCGCGTCAAAATGCCCCGCCGGCGGGCTCAATATCCTGGGAAAGCCTTGCAAAGCGATGTCCGCAACCCCTGCAAATCAACTGCCGAAGAATTTCCAGCCGAAGGAAGCTGAGCAGCGCTGGCGCCGCTTCTGGGAGGAAAAGAATCTGTTCCACGCCGAAGCCGAAGACGGCGGCGATCCTTATACCATCGTGATTCCCCCGCCCAACGTCACCGGCGCGCTCCACCTCGGACACGGGCTGGTGCAAACGCTTCAGGACATTCTCATCCGTTACCATCGCATGCTGGGCGATAATACGCTTTGGGTGCCGGGAACGGACCACGCGGGCATCGCCACCCAGCATGTTGTCGTCGAGAAGCTTCGCCAGGAAGGCAAGACGCGCCAGGAACTCGGCCGCGAGCGGTTCCTCCAGGAGGTGTGGAAGTGGAAGGAAGAATACCACGGCCGCATCACCAACCAGATCAAGATGCTGGGGTGCTCCTGCGACTGGCAGCGCGAGGCGTTCACGCTTGACGAAACCCGGGCATCCGCCGTGCGCCAGGCCTTCAAGCGTCTATACGACGACGGCCTGATCTATCGCGGCAAATACATGGTCAACTGGGATCCCGTCTCGCTCACGGCGCTGGCCGACGACGAGGTGGAATACGACGACGAGCAAGGCCACCTCTGGCACATCAAGTATCCCTACGCCGATGGCAGCGGGCGGCACGCCATCGTGGCGACAACCCGGCCGGAAACGATGCTGGGCGATACGGCGGTGGCGGTGAACCCGAGCGACGAGCGCTATTCCGGCGACGTGGGGCAGAGCCTCGAGCTGCCCCTCACCGGCAGGACGATTCCCATCATCGCCGATGATTTCGTGAAGAAGGATTTCGGGTCGGGCATGGTCAAGATCACCCCCGCCCACGACCCCAACGACTTTGCCTGCGGCCAGCGCAATGGCCTCGATCTGGTCAATATCTTCACCGAAGACGCCAAGGTGAACGAAAACGCCCCGGAAAAATACCAGGGCATGGATCGTTACGAGGCGCGCAAAGCTGTCGTGGAAGACTTGAAAGCGGCGGGCCTCATCGAGCGCATCGAAAAGCACGGCCACCGCGTGGGCCGTGGCTATCGTTCGAAGGCAATCGTCGAGCCGCGCCTCTCGGATCAATGGTTCGTGAAAGTGGCTCCGCTGGCGGAAAAGGCCCGCGAGGCCGTGGAATCCGGCGAAATCCGGATTATCCCCAAGCAGCACGAGAAGACCTATTTCACCTGGATGGAGAACCTGCGCGACTGGTGCATCAGCCGCCAGCTCTGGTGGGGCCACCGCATTCCCATCTGGTATCGGAAAGACAACCGCGAGGAGATGATTTGCTGGGACGGCGAGGGGGTTCCTCCGGAGGTGGAAAAAGATCCGGACGCCTGGGAGCAGGAGCCGGACGTGCTCGATACGTGGTTCTCCTCGGGCCTCTGGCCGTTCAGCGTGCTGGGCTGGCCGGAAAAGACGCGCGACATGGAGGTCTACTTCCCGACCTCCGTGCTCGTCACCGGCCACGATATCCTGTTCTTCTGGGTCGCCCGCATGATCATGATGTCCTATGGCCTCGTGGACAAGAAGCCGTTTCACGACGTGTTTCTCCACGGGCTGATCTTCGGCAAGTCGTATTACCGGCGCCGGGGCGGCGACATGGAACTTGTCTCACCGCAAGAGCGCAATGAACTCGGCCTCGACGACATGGAGCAGCTCCCCGAAGGCATCGAGTTCAAGTGGGAGAAGATGTCCAAGTCCAAGGGAAACGTCATCGACCCTCTCGAAATGTTCGATCTTTTCGGCGTGGATCCCGTGCGTATATCGCTGGCGGCGTATAGCGGCCAGGGCCGGACCATCGAGATCGACCGGCAGCGCATCGCCGGATACCGAAACTTCATCAACAAGCTTTGGAATGCCTCGCGCTTTGTGCTCTCCGCCACGGAAGATGTCACCCCCGAGCAATTCCGGGGCGGCATCCTGGAGGAAGGGCTCGAGCGCGAAGACCGCTGGATCCTCCATCGCCTCTCCGAAACCATCGATACGGCGACCAGGGCGCTGGACAATTACGAGTTCGATCAATATGTCGGCGCCATCTATCGCTTCCTCTGGGACGAATACTGCGACTGGTACCTCGAACTGGTCAAAAACCGCGTCTATACAAAGGGGGAGCAGGCCGGCACCGCCGCCGCCAAGGTGGTGCTCCTTACCGCTCTCGAACACGTTTTGAGGCTCCTCCACCCGGTGATTCCCTACGCCACGGAGGAAGTCTGGCAGCTTCTGCGCGAGCGCCTCAGCGGCAAGGCCACCGGCGAGGACGCGCCGCCCGCCCCGCGGACTCCCGCGGAAGCCGGCACGCTGATCGGCTTCCGCGATGGCTTTGGGTCGCTGTCGATTTGCCGGGCCGACTGGCCCCGCGACAGCCAGTATCGCGACGAGAGGGCCTGCGAGGAACTCGAGATGCTCCAGACCATCATCGGCGGCCTGCGCAACATCCGAGGCGAGATGAGCGTGCCCCTCGATACGAAGGTCGATGTCCTGGCCGAGCACCCGTCGGAGGACGTGCGTGCCCTGATCGGCGAGGCCGTGGACCAGATTCAAACGCTCGCCAACGTGAAATCGCTGGATATCAAGGCGAAGCAGGAAGAGGCGCCCTTTGCCTCGACATTTGTGCGCGGCGACCTGCGGCTTCAGGCGCTGCTGCCCGAGGAACTGCGCGAGCAGGAGATCGTTCGCCTGGAGAAAGAGCTGGCCCGTTTGAGTAAAGGGCGCGAAAGCGCGGGCAAGAAGCTGGAAAATGAAAAGTTTATCAAGAACGCCCCGGCGGACGTCGTCGCCAGGGAGCGCGACAAACTCGCCGAATACGACGCCAACATCGAAGCGATCGAGGAGAAGCTGAAGGCCCTTCGATAAGTGGAAATTAACGCGCGTATAGACGAAAAGCAAAAGGGGGGCGAACATTTCGCCCCCCTTTTCTGGTTATCTGCTCTGAATCATCCCTCATCGCCCTTCTCGCGATGACGATTATGGGGAAGGGGATGATAAGGTCTTTTTGTCGTCACGGCGTTTCGGCGATGATGCGGTTTTCCTCCGCGCTGCGTGTCTTCTCGAGGCGGTCCAGGGAATTCAGCGCATTCACGTAGGCCTTGGCCGAGGCCAGGATCACGTCGGTGGAGACGCCGCGTCCCTTGACGCGGATGTGCTCGATGGGCCGTTCCTCTTCGCCTTCGCCGGGCTGGCGGCTGACCACCAGGGTCACGCGGCCCAGGGCGTCCTGGCCTTCCGTGACTGCTTCCAGGTGGTATTCGTGGACCTTCAGCGGGTTGCCCGTGATCCGGTCGATCGCGTGGAACACGGCATCCACGGGGCCGTCGCCCATGGCGGCGTCGGTGAATTCCTGCTCTTGGTAGATCATTTTCACGGTGGCCGTGGGCAGCGTGCTTGTGCCGGTGGTCGACTGCATATACGCCAGCTCCCATGCCTGCGACGGTTCCTTGAAGATGACCTCTTCCACCAAGGCGATCAGGTCGTCATCCCACACCACCTTCTTCTTGTCGGCGATTTCCTTGAAGCGGACAAAGGCCTTCTGGAGGTTGTCGCCTTCCAGCTCGACGCCCAGCTCGCGAAGCCGGCGCGAGAACGCGTGGCGCCCCGAGTGTTTGCCCATGACCATGCCTTCGCCCATCCAGCCCACGGACTCCGGCGTCATGATCTCGTAGGTTTCCTTGTGCTTGAGCATTCCATCCTGGTGGATGCCCGCCTCGTGGGCAAAGGCGTTCGCGCCGACAATCGCCTTGTTCGCCTGCACGCGGGACCCGGTGACCTGGGAAACCAGCTTGGACGTGGGATAAATTTCCCGCGTTACGATGCGCGTGTCCGCGCTGAAGTGATCCTGGCGCGTGGCGAGATTCATCACCACTTCTTCCAGAGAGGTGTTCCCCGCGCGTTCGCCAATGCCATTGATCGTGCATTCGACCTGGCGCGCGCCGACCTTGATGGCGGCGAGCGAGTTGGCCACCGCAAGGCCGAGGTCGTTGTGGCAATGAACGCTGATCACCGCTTTATCGAGCAGGCCCGGCACCTTGTCGACCAGGTGTTTAATCATGGCGGCGTACTGGTCCGGCTGGCAGTAGCCCACCGTATCCGGCACATTCACCGTTGTGGCGCCGGCCTCGACCACGGCGGCGGTCACCTCGGCGGCAAAATCCAGCTCCGTGCGGCCCGCGTCTTCCAGCGAGAACTCCACGTCGTCGACGAAGGACTTGGCGTACTTCACGGCGTTCACCGCTGCTTCCACGACCTCCTCCTTCGTCATTCGCAGCTTGCGGTCGCGATGGATCGGCGAGGTCGCCAGAAACGTATGGATGCGGGGATGCCTGGCGGGGGCGACCGCCTCCGCGGCGCGTTTGATATCGCCCTCGCGAGAGCGAGCCAGCCCGGCAATGGTGGGCGGCTCCATTCCGCCGGGAAGTTCCATGTTGCCGACTTGCTCGGCAATGGCCTTCACCGATTCGAAGTCGCCGATGGAGCTTATGGGAAAGCCCGCCTCAATAATATCCACACCCAGGCGGGCGAGCTGGCGCCCGACCTGGAGTTTTTCTTTCAGGTTCATACTGCAGCCCGGGGATTGCTCCCCGTCGCGCAGGGTGGTGTCGAAGATGAGCACCCGGTTTTCGCACTGCATGGTTCGTTACCTCCAGCAATTGGGAGAACTGCCGAGCGTCCCGCCGCGTCCTAAAAAGCCCGCGCCCCCGGAGGAGGAGGGCGGACAAGCTTGGCGGGTCCGCTCTACTCTTCCGGGGGCGCCAGTTCTCAAAAGTGGGCGCGGTGCCACCCCAGTTTACCGCCTTGCGCATCCGTGCGCGATGACGGTCTTCTTTACTCCGCTCACGGGGGAGTCCATCCCGGCCGGCTCTACTGATCCCTCGCGGGGGACGTTCGCACCAGCGGCTCGGAGGCCAGTTCAGAAGGCGGCGGCGGAACCCTCTCAGCCCTTCAGGTTCCTCTCTGTAAGCGCGCCGGGTCTTCCTACTCTTCCTCGTCGACGCCAATTCTTCGCAATGTCCGCTGTCCTCAAGTCCAATCGGACAGCATGTTACGGGTTGAACACTGACACCCGGGGGTCTTGTCAAGTGCCTTTTTGCATGGACCGTGCCGGGGCTCTCTCCCCCCAGACCCTTTCCTTGACTCTTCGCGGGGCGCGGGTAGGGATTACGCCCACCTATTTCCTCTCCGGAGAAAGTTGCCCACCCCATGCTCGATATTAAGTTCATCCGGGATCATGACAGCCTGGTGCGTGAAAAGCTGGCCGCTCGCGGGGAAGATGCCGCCGCCATCGATCAGATCCTCGACCTGGACCGCCGCCGCCGCGAATTGCTCCAACGCACGGAGAACCTGAAGGCCCGCCGCAATGAAATCAGCAAGCTGATCCCCCAGAAAGCGAAAGCCAAGGAACCGATCGACACACTGAAGGAAGAATCGAAAGCCATTGGCGAGGAAATCTCCCAGGTGGATGCCGATGTGCGCGGCGTGGACGAAAGCCTCCGCGATGGCATGATGCGGATTCCCAACCTTCCGGCGGAAGGGACTCCCGCGGGCAAGGACGACTCGGAAAATGTGAAAGTTCGCGAGTGGGGCGAGCCGGTGAAGCATGCTTTCGAGGCGAAGCCGCACTGGGAATTGGGCGAGGCCCTGGGCATTCTCGACCTGCCTCGCGGCGCCAGGGTCGCCGGATCCGGGTTCGCGGCGCTCAGGGGCCTCGGCGCACGGCTCGAGCGCGCCCTGATCCAATGGATGCTCGATGAACACACGGAGAAGAACGGCTATACAGAGGCCAGTGTCCCCTACCTGGTCACCCGGCAGACGATGACCGGGACGGGCCAGCTTCCCAAGTTTGAAGACGATGCCTATCGTATAGACAGCGAAGACCTGTTCCTGATCCCAACGGCGGAAGTCCCCTTGACTAATCTACATGCTGGCGAAATCATGGACGGCTCCGAGCTCCCCCTCGCCTATGTCTCGCACACGCCCTGTTTCCGGCGGGAGGCGGGCAGCGCCGGCCGCGAGAATCGCGGCATCTCCCGCGTCCACCAGTTCCACAAGGTCGAGCTGGTGCATATCACCCGCCCGGAGGACAGCGAAGCGACCCACGAAAAACTCGTCGGCCACGCCACCGGGATTCTCGAGGCGCTGAATGTACCCTATCGCGTGATGGAACTCTGCACCGGCGATCTGGGCTTCGCGGCGGCAAAGTGCTATGACCTGGAAATCTGGGCTCCGGGCATGGAGACGTGGCTGGAAGTGTCGAGCTGCTCCAACTTCCTCGATTACCAGGCCCGCCGCGCGAATATACGCTATCGCCCGGAGGGCGGCGGCAAGCCCCGGTTTGCCCATACGCTCAACGGCAGCGGCCTTGCCCTGCCGCGCCTGATCATTTCCCTGATGGAGAACAACCAGCGCGAGGATGGCTCGATAGGCATCCCCGAGGTTCTTCACGATCGCATGGGCGCCGATGAAATCCGCGCCTGAGAGGATCGCCCCCATGGCCGCACGACTTGTCTATACGATGTTTGTTCTCATGTCATGCTTCGCCGCGGCGAGCGCCCAGGGGCTGGTCAAGCCGCGTGCCCTGGACCGGGGCGGCACCGTGGCTCTCATCGCCCCGGCGAGCCCGAGCAGCCAGGAGAAGATCGATTTCATCGAGAAAGGGCTCGCCGAAAAAGACATCGGCACGAAGGTTTTCGGCAACCCGATGGAAGTTTGGGGCGGCTATCTCGCGGGCAAGGACGATGCGCGCGCAAAAGCCATCATGGATGCCTGGCGCGACCCGAAGGTGGACGCGATCTTCTGCATCCAGGGCGGCTATGGCACGCCGCGCATTCTCAAGCTTCTCGACTATCAGTATATGCGCGAACATCCGAAAATCATCGCCGGGTTCAGCGACATCACGGCCCTCCACCTCGCCATCAACCAGCAGGCCGGACTCGTCACCTTCCACAGCCCGACGACCCAATGGGTTTACGGCGGCGATGTGGGATCGAGGCCCTTCGCGACGGAAAGTTTCTGGCAGACGATTTCCGCGGACGCATTCCGCCACCGCCAGGTTCGCTCGGCGGAGTCGTATATCAGCTATACGGCCGATCAATTCACGTCTCCGGTTACCACGATCAATCCGGGCGTTGCGCGCGGCCGCCTCACAGGGGGAAATCTCTCATTGGTGGCGGCGCTCATGGGAACGCCCTATGAAGTGGAAACGGACGGCGCGCTGCTTTTTCTCGAAGACGTGGGCGAAGAGCCTTACCGGATCGACCGTATGCTTTCCACCCTCGACAACGCAGGAAAGCTCGACGAAGTGAACGGCGTGATCCTCGGCATCTGGGCCGGGTGCTCGCCGGACGACCCAGAGGACTTCACGGCGGAGAGAGTCTTCCGCCAGTATTTCGAGGGGCGTCCCTATCCCGTCGTGCTCAACTTCCCTCTCGGCCATGTGCGGGAAAATGCGACGCTGCCCGCCGGCCTCATGGCGGAAATGAACGGGGCGGACGGCAGCCTGCGGTTTCTGGAAGAGCCCGTCGAATTGCCTTAGGGTGAAGGCCTGGCCGCGACCACGTCCGCGGCGTCTATACGCCCGTCGGCGTTGAGTTCAAAATCCACAAAATCGACGGCCAGCAGCCGGTCGGCGCCTTGTTCCGCCAGCGCGGCCTGGCGGGTTGGCGCCGCCGATTGCGGCAGGAAACGCAGCCCCTGATAGACAATGGTCACGGGCCGCAGATCGTCGCGCACGTTATAGCTCTTTGGCGTGCGCACCCAGTCGGCTTCCAGCGTAACGGTGTTAAACCCGATATGGAGGTCTTTCGGATCAAGGGGAATCCGCGCCGTGCTGTAATTGCCTGGATACTCGCGATAGATTCCCTGTTCGCGGCCGTTCACGCGAATCACCAACGGATTAAACGGTGTAAACTCTCCCCCCAATGTTCCCAGGCTGAGTTCCAGAATGCCCGCCTCGACGCGATCGAGCGTGAAGCCCAGGGCCATGCGGCGCTCGGCTCCCCACACGTGGTCTTCGCTGGGCACATGAAATCCCGTCTCCAGAAATGCCATGTGGCTTTGCTTGTGATCGGGCTGGTGATTCAGGGCTCCGTCGAAACCGCTGAGGATCCGCCATCCGGCAAGGAGAAAAAGCAGCACCGCGACTCCTCCGCCCGCATAGACAGGCCAACGCGGCTGTTGATGTGTCCAATCGGATCGCGGAAACGCCGCGGGGATCAACGACGCGGCAAGGACGCCATGGGCCATCCAATGGTGCTGATAGGCGACGGGGCCGCAGGCGGCGACAACAAAAGCCGCGAACAGCAGCAGGCGGATTCTTTCCACGGGCTCATCGCGCCGCAGAATTTCCCGCCCGATCAGGACCAGGCCAATCAGTGCGGCCGTATAGACGCCATAGCGCATGCTCAGCACGGAATTCAGCGCCTGGACAGAAGCAAAGCGCCATGCCGCCGTTGGATCGATGCTGTTCCCTTCCTGGAACGCCCCGCCCAGGATCCCCTGCCACATCTCGACGTCGAAAGCGCGCCAGGCGCCGTAGGCGAGGAGCGGCGGAACAACCGCCAGCGCGGCCATGACCGGAAAGCGCGCGCGATCCTCTTTCCAGAGCACGACACCGACCAGGGGCAACAGCAGCAGCCAGCCGGGATTCATGGCCGCGAGCGCTCCCACCGCAAGCGCCGCCATGGCCCGCCATCCCATCGCCAGCGAAAGCCCCAAGAGAGCCGCCACCGGCCAGAGCGGAATCGCCACGCCCCAGTTGAGGTAAGGGAGCGTTGTCGGCAGCAGCAGCCAGGACGCCCCCGCCAGGGCGAGAGCGGCCAGGCAAAAGCCGGCCTCTCCTTCTTGTCCCGGGGGTGCGCGGTGCGCGATAAACAAAGCACCCGCCGAGAGCAAACCCGCCAGCAGGATCACCCCCGCCACACCGGCATAGCGCCAGTCGAATCCCCAACTGCGCGCCAGGGCGTATGGTATCAGCAGTCCCGGTGCCGTGGAACCGGCTTCCTTCCGTTCCCCGCGGGGATATTCGCGGGCGTAGAGATGCTCGCCCTGTTCGATTCGCGCGACCGCCTGCGTCATGAGGCCGAGCTGGACATTCTCATAAGGCGAGACGCCCGTTTCGAAAATCGTGTCTTGGCCTCGCCAGGAAAACCACCCCGCGCCGGCTACGATCACAAGGATTGCCAGGGCGGCTGTCCCCCAACGTGGCAGCAAACGCAGCCATTCGGGCGTCCGGCCTCTCTGGTCCGCGGAATTCAGAAGCGGCAAATGGCCAATCACCAGCAAGAGCAAGGCGATTGGCGCCCAGGGACTTCCCGCGGGTGTATAGGTTTCTGTATAGATCAGGAGAAAGAGGGCGGCGGCGGTTGCGAGGGAAGCCACGGCGAGGGGCGGCAGCGTTTTCATCGTCCGCATTCCTTCCCCAGCCGTTTTTCAGGCCCTCGTCTCAGGTTTCGGCGTCCAGCGAAGAAGCCGCCGGAGCATTTTGTCCCTGATCCGGCGCGGGTTCAGACTTCCGCTCGCCTTCTCTTGTCATGGCAAACATCCCGCCGCCAAAAACCAGGGGAACCACCGAGAGCAGCAACAGCAACAGATTGCGTCCGATGGTGAGCAGACTCACCGAGGAATCTCCAAAGATATCGCCAAAGCACCCGCAATCCACATCCATTCCGCGCAGAAGCACCGACGCCAGCGCGATGGTAAAGACGCAGTAGATGCCGACGACGATCATGGCCGCCTGGCGGGTCCACAGGCCAAGAACAAGGGCAAGGCCCCCGATCAGTTCCAACCATGGAGTATAATATGCAAGCGGAAGCAAAAGCGCCTGGGGAACCAATTCGAAGGAATCGATGCTGAGCGCAAAGACTTTCGCGCCTCCCTGAATCTTCAAGACGGCGGCAACGGCGAGTGCGCCTCCAGCGGCGGCGCGGCAAGCGAGCAGCGCCGTCGAGGGAAGCAGGGACTGGGGAGAGGTTCTCAGCGCGTTCAAATCGTAGGGGATCCTGACTCTGTGGGCAGTCCGGCGTCTATCCAGGCGGGAAAGCCTGCATCCAACACCTCGACATTGTCATAGCCATAATCGGCCAGCATTTCTTTCACCTTCTTTGACGAATCGCAATCGCCGCCCTCGCAATAGATGATAAGCAGCATTTCGGGAGGAAGGTAATTCACGGCTTCCGGCTGGCCCTGGAAGAACGCGCTGAAAGGAAGGTGAAAGGCTCCCGGGACATGCGCCTCTTCGTATTGATCCAGCGGCCGGGCGTCGACAAACAGGGCCGTTCCATCGTTGTAGTGCTGAATGATGCGGTCCATTTCGTTCTGAACCGCCGCCTCTTTTTGCTCCGCCGTTTGTTCCATTTCCCGCCCTCCCCGCTCCTCCGGCGTCTTTTCGCTGGACGAGGAAAGGCTCGCCGGACGCACGGCCGCATTGCCAAGAGCCAGAAGCACCGGTAATCCCATTAAGATCGCAATACGCAAGAGCCCGTTTTTCATCACTTTCCTTACATTCCCGAAGGTGGAGTCGATCAGGGCGCGGGGGTCCGGATCGTGGTGCGGCGAACAATCATGAACACCGGCAATTCCAGGTCCGCCCTCTTGCCGTTTTCACTTTCAATCTGAATGGTCACGGTTCCCGAGCGCGTTTGGTTTGTTTGGCTGGCGTCCATGGTGCTCACCAGGATTTTCTCGCCCGGGTTTTCTCCCTCCTGCACTTCAAACTTCACGGGCATGGAATCACCGGCTTCAACGCCCAGGACCTTGAAAGGTGTTTCCGATCGCGAAATCAACATCGTTGTTGTGGAGGTTACCTGGTCCTGGTTCAACACGCTGTAAACGCGCCGGGGCTTGGCGATGACGTCGCCCTGGACGCTTCCGCGTACGCTGAGCGTCGGCACCCGGTGGTCGCCGAGGTCCGCGTCGAGCTGCACACGCGTGAAGAAATCCTGCACTGGGTGGTCCTCGGGAATTGTCATCTCGAAGACGTATTCATTCCCCTTTTTGCCACCCTGCTCAAATGGCTTTGTTTCCACCAGTTTGGCCGTCAGGTTATCCGCCTTCACGTCGTTGACGTTCAGTTTTTTGTCGACGGTGCTGAAGAGCGAGACGGTGCGGCTGGCGCCTTCTCCGGCGTTCACCGTGCCAAAATCCAGCAGCGTGCGCTCCCAGTAAAGCGGGGAAATCACATCGCCGGTGTACGTCAATTCATAGCGGGGCTGGGCGGTATCATTTGTATAGAGCGTCATGGTGCGGCGGGTTTTGCCACGCCGTCCCGTTGTGTTATAGATGGCCTGGATTACACCCTCTTCGCCCGGTGCGAGCCGGTCCGGATTGTTTCCGGTGGTGCATCCGCAACCGGTGTGGAGGCGGATAAGCCGCACCGCGCGATCCGAGGTGTTTGTCACTTTGTAGGAAATCGAGACCTTCTCGCCTTCTTCCACTTCGCCAAAGTCCATTTCGGACTCTTCGAATTCCAGCGCCGGCTTCAGCGGGCGGCTTGGCTGCTGGCCCTCTTTCAGTGGCTGGGCCGGTGCCGGCTCGAAAGCGGTGATGACAAGAGCCAGAACAAAGGTAAGAAGTGCAAATTTTTTCCAGGGCATTGCCATCATCATTATCGTAATCTCCTTGTTCTTTGAAAGCTTTTCATGATGGGACACGGGCGACATCTGGCGGTCAAGCGGAGCCCTCCTATCGCCGGGCCTCGCTCACCATGATGACCGGGACTTCAACAACATCGCGAGAGTTTGCACCCTCGCGCTCGATATACAGGCGAGCCGTGCCGCGCTTGCCTCCGGCCTCTGTCCCTCCGTCGAACACGCCGACCAGGTTTTTCTCATTTGGCGCATCGCCCTTTTCAATACTCAATTCCGCGGGCATATCGCCTTCTGTCTCGATATCCACTACTTCAAAGGGGGTGCCGCTTCGCGTGGAAAGATGGAGAAGCTCCCGTTTCTTCTCTCCCGGGTTCAGGCGGCAGAACATTCTCGGCGGCGTAAACTTCACATCGGAAACCACTTCTCCGAAAACATTGATGGGCGGAAAGTCCAGATTCTCTTTCATTCCTTGCACAATGATCTCGCCGGCAAATCGCGAAGCGGGGAAGTCCTTTGGCACCTTGGCTTCGAACAGGAATTTTTTCCCTTCCGCGCGCTCATCCTCGAAAGGTTCGCTCCCGAGATAAGAGATCTCCACACGGCCCTCCTCGGAAAAGGCATTCAGGATTTCGGGGGTTTCATCGAGCGTGGAAATGAGGGCAAATTGTTTACTGGCCCCCTCTCCAGCGGGGATCTCTCCCATGTCCACGGTCTTCGTCTCCCAGCGCAGGGGCGAGTAGACTCTGCCATGGAAGCGGACTGGATAGTCCGCCTGCGCCCGGTCATCGGTTTTGATGGCCACGGTCCGTTCGTATTCGCCGTCGGTGTCGCCGGTGGCAAAGAGCAGCTTGATGTCCTTTTTCTGCCCGGGGGCCAGCACACCGGGATTGGCCTCGACGCTGGCGCATCCGCATCCCGTGGAAACCCTGATGATTTCCACCTCGCGGTCGGACACGTTTTCCAAGGGAATGATGATGGGAATGCGGCGGTATCCCTCGGCCTCCCCGAAATCAACGGACTCGGGAACCTTCAGCGCCGGCTCTTTCGGGACCGGCTTGCCGCACGCTTCCAGAAAGACCAGCGCGAAAAACACCGCCAGGATACTGGCGATGGATCGAATCATCGAGCGTTGGGCGTTTCCCTTCAGCTTCACGTTTCCTTCTCCACGCCAATTCCCAGCGCCTGATTCAAGCTCCCGCTGCGGAATCCGGCCAGATCCAGGGCGACCCACAGGAATCCAATACGCCGGAATTCCTTCAAAAGGACTTCGCGCTTCTCTAGCACCAGATCAAATTGCTCCGGAGGCACTTCCAGCCGCGCCACTTTGTCGTGGTGGCGGCATCGGAATTCCTTCAGGCCCAGCCCGCGAAGAAAGCTCTCCGCCGCGGCCACCTGCTCCAGCTTCTCCCGCGTGATTTCCTGTCCATAGGGCACCCGGGAACTCAGGCAGGGCGAGGAGGGCTTGTCGTGATTCGGCAGGCCATAGCGCGCGGCCAGTGCCCGCACCTGCTCTTTCGTCACGCCGCATTCCTTGAGGGGCGAGCGCACCTTGTGTTCCGCCACGGCCTTCAGGCCGGGGCGGTAATCCCCCGCGTCGTCGGCGTTCGATCCATCGAGCACCGTGCGTATCCCGCGCTCGGAGGCCAACGCCCCCAGGCGGTCGTAAAGCTCGTTCTTGCAGAAATAACAGCGATTGGCGGGATTCTCCGCGTAGTTCGGAATTGCCAGCTCGCTGTATTCGATCACTTCCAGGTTGATGCCGTGCTCTTCGGAAAGGCGGCGGCAGAGGGCGATCTCTTCCTCGGTGTTGGACTCAGAACGCGCCGCGACGCACAGTGCGCGCTCGGGGCCGAGGGCCTCCGTGGCGAGCCTGGCCACCACCGAAGAATCCACTCCGCCGGAAAAGGCGACCAGCACCGAGTCGCCAGAGGACCGGATCGCTTCCATGACGGAAGCCGCAAGATTATCCAGGTTGTGCAAGTCATCAGGCCGATTCATGCAGAGTGCGGTTGCAAAAAAACGGCCCGTTGGCAAGGGAGAAGAACGCTTTTGCCCATCAACCCAGCCGCAAAGCGGCTTTTCCCCCGGTGAAACGCCGGGACACGTTCATTCAGCGGCCCAACGAAAGCGCGCAAAAACCGGATAATGATCCGAGGGATACCGCCCCTCTTCGTTGTAGGTTACCGTTTCCGCGTACAAGGGCTTCAAGGGGCCCTTGAAGAGGATCCAGTCGATGCGCCGGTCATCGTTCTCCTCGGGTGGTTGAAAGCGCCCCCATGTGGTGGCGGGCCCCGATGTTTCGAGGGCTTCCGCCCACGCATCCCGGAATCCCGCCTCGATGAGGGCGTTCCAGGGATCGCTCTTTCCGCCCCGGGCGTTGAAATCCCCGATGATGAGAATAGCATCCCCCGTCTCCGCAAGCTTTTCCGCCCGGCGAGCGATCAGCCGGGCGCTTTCAAGCCGGGCCTCCGGGCCCCTGTGATCAAAATGCGTGTTGAAGAGCCAGACGGTTCGCTCCGTTTCCCGGTCGAAAAACTCGCCATAGGAGCAGATGCGCGGGATCGCGGCGTCCCACGCGTTGCTGCCAAATTCATCCGGCGTTTTGGAAAGCCAGAACGTCCCGAGGGACAGCGGCAGGAAACGCTGAGAGCGGTAGAAGACCGGGCAGGTTTCGTCCATTCCCCCAGTAGAGGGGAGTCCATTGCTCCGTGGCATGCCATACCAATCGAAGGCGGGGAATTCACGCGCGAGAAACTCCGTCTGGAATCGATAGAACTCCTGCCCCCCCACGAAGTCCGGATCCTTTCTGCGGATCGAACGCACCACCACGTCTTTTCTTAGTTCCCAGCGGTTTTCTTTGTCCGCGGCAAGGCCATGGCGAACGTTGTAGGTCATGACCGAAAACTCCTCCGCGCTGGCATGACTGGCAATCAGCAGGCTCAGGCAAAAGAGCAGTGCTCTTGCCCAGGGGTTTTCCGGGAGGAATGGAAGGGAGCTTCGAAACGGTCTCTTCATCGGGTCTCACTTTTTGAACGCTTTGGATTCTATGAACCGTGGCCCATGACCTGGAGAGAGCAAGCCGTTTCAGTTTCCCTGAGAAGGCTTCACCCCTTTTTCACACGGCCGAGCCCCATCCCGATCATCGCGCCCGCCGCAAGGAGAGAAAGAGCACAGAGCGCCAGCCATCCGCGCCGGAATCCCGCCGTATCGTAAACCCGCTCAACAGTCCAACGGCCCTGGGGCAGGCGGATCGTGCGCGAGTCGATGCCCTCGATAATCTGGCCGCCATCGCTCACCGCTGTCAGCTTCCAGGCGCCAAAGTCCGGCGAAGAAAAGTGGAAGAAGGCCGGACGTTTCACCGTCGCGGTGGCGCGCCAATGCTCGGGAGCCCGCTCCTCCAATTCCACGGTGCCCAGTTCCGCATCAGCCTCCGCATCGAGGAACTCTTCCTCCGGGGAAAGCCACGCCCAGCCTCGCGCTCCTGGATTGGTGATCTGAAAGAGGCCCTGTTCCGTAAGGGGTTGAAACTCCGCCAGGCCCTTCTCCCGGTATTGTTCAAAAACATTCTCGTTCCGGTAGGCGAAAAAGGCGCTGACGTTGTACGCGTCCAGAAAGCGGCGGTCTTCCATGGCGCCATGCAGCAAGAGAGCGTCGCCCGCCCTCGCGCTGCCCGGCTTTTCAAATGAAGAGAAAAAGTCGTCGATATAGCTTTCCAGATGAATTTGTTGATAGCCCCGGGCGAGTTTGATCCCGTGCCACATGGGCCGCTCATTCAGGAATTCCCGCTGGAATTGGTCGACTTGATAAAAGTTCAGCGTGTTGTCATAGAAGACCCGCCCGGCCGCCTCTTGCCCCCGATCAATCAGGGGCGTGGGCGGATAGAAATAGTCCTCGAAATAATCGGCGCTGATACGGTGGTGGTTGCCCTCGTTGCGGATCTGTGTGGGTGGGCGGCCCGCCGGAATCGGCGAAGTGTAAGGGAGCCAGAACACCAGTAGATCGATGGTGATGACCAGCCCCAGCAGCGCCGCGAGCGACTTGGCGGAGTATTTTCCCGATAGAATCAAACCCGCGAGAGCCGAGCCCACCAGGCCCAGCACAAGTCCCGTCATGATCGACTTGCGGGCCAGGCCAAGCAGCTCATTCAGAAAGGCCGCCTGAAAGGGCGCCGGTCGCGTGGCCGCCATATCCCCCAGGCCCAGCGCCATGAGCAGCGGCCGTGTCCCGATCCAGGCCACGGCAAACAGAAGCAGCGGGATTCCAGCACAGAGGCTCCAGCGGATCAGCGGCCCGCGCGCCGGCGAATCCGGGTGGTCTTTCCGTCCCTTCAAAAGCGCATCGAAGCCCCAGGCCGCGAGCACAATCAGCCCCAGCTCGACCCACAGAAGCCAGCGCGCCGGAACGCGAAACAGATCAAAAGTCGGCACCAGAACTGTCAATGGCTTGAAGAGAAAACCAAAACGCCCCAAGGAAATGAGAAACGCGGTAACGGCCAGGAAAAGCAGCGTCAGCATCCAGCGGTCCGCGCTCCGTTCCGCGGGTGCCTTCATTCGGACAGCCAAGCCGCGCCACCCCCATGAAGCCAGAGCGAAAATCGCCAGGAAAAGGGGCAAGACCCCAAGATATATTCCCGTTTCCGCGTAACCGACGGCCGAGCCCCAGTGAAGTTCATCATTCGGACTCGGGGCATAGAGATGGGGAAAAATCCATGTCCAGATCATCCGTGGCGGCAGCGAGCCATCGGAGAGAAAAGCCCATTCATCTCCCTGGGCGCGAGGAAATGCTTCGCTCTGAAACTGGATCACTGATCGCAGATACGGGCTGCTGATTCCGAGCGCCAGAACCGCCGCGATGAGGAAGCCACTCCCAATGGCGAGGCGGTTGTTTCCCTCCCCGGGCCAAATGATCCGAGCCAGCGTCCAGACAGCCAGCCCGGCCCAGGTGATCTGGACAATTTGCGCCGCCCCGGCGGTGATTTGCAGGCCTCCGAGAAGGCCCAGCAATCCCGCCCAGGCGAGGCCGCGCCCCCACCGGGCCTGTTGCATCTCGGCGGCCCACCACATCCATGGAATCCAGGCCATCGCCAAGTTGAATATGTTGACGCCGTTTGTGAAGCGAAGAATCTGGTAGCCGCCAAACGCCCACAAAAGCGCCGCCAGCGCGGCCGCTGCGCCGGAGAACCTGCGCCGCAGAAAAAGAAAGAAACCTAGCGCGCCCGCCACCAGGTGGAGCATCACCAGCGCGGTTTCCGTTTTCGGGATCGAGGGGAAGACGAGGTGAAGCCAATTCGGCGGATAGAAGGCGCCGGACTGGGGCTCGCCGGTGAACGGCCGGCCGGAGAATGTCTCCGGCTGCCAGCCAGTGAACCAGCCGCGTTCGAGCTGGCCCTTGCGCATGGGATAGAACTGGTTGACCAGGTCGCCGCCGCAGAGAACCTGCCCCAGCCAGACAAGCGGCCCGTGAAACAGAACCAGCGCCACGGCGATGGCCGCGAGAAATAAAAACACCTGTTTGACGGATCCCGGCTCCGGGTGCTTAACCTTCATGGCCCCTCGCTGAGTGGAAATTCTGAAAGGCATTGAGTCATGGAAAATCGTCCCGAGCCAAGTCTTATCGTCATCGCCAATCTCCATCATATCCAGGCCATGCTCAGCCTGGGGGCAATGCCGAATCCCATGACGGGGCATCCCAACCCGGTCAACCGGGACGCTGCGCGATACGAGCTTTCTCTCCTGGAAATCCTGAGGGAGAAAACCACCGGCAACCTGGAAGAGAACGAAGAGAAACTGCTGGATGAGATGATCGATTCCATCCGGCGCTCCATCGAGGCGGTATAGACGTGGGGGACGAGAAGCTTTGCTACGGCGTCTTCGGCGGCACCTTCGATCCGCCCCACCTGGGCCATGTGCTGGCCTGTCTCTGGGCGCTGGAATCCGGCGCGGTGGACCGCGTGATGGTGATTCCCGTTGGCCGCCACCCCTTCGGGAAAAAAAGCGACGCCAGTTTCGAGCACCGCATGGAAATGTGCCGCCTGGCGGTGCGCCGTCTCGGAGGAGATGTCATTATCAGCGACATCGAGGGCCGGCGCCAGGGTACCAGCTACATGGTGGAAACCCTGGAAATCTTGCACCGCGAGAATCCCGGCGCTTCTTTCCGATTGCTCGCCGGTTCCGATGTGGCCAAGGACTTGCCGAAATGGAAGAGGGCGGACCGCGTGATGGAACTGGCTCCACTGCTGGAAATCCCCCGCCCGCTGCCCGGAGAGCGCTTCGACCAGCGCCCCGGGGCTCTGCCTCCGATCAGCAGCACCGAAGTTCGCGAGGCCCTCTCCAGCGGCGATTCCGTGGAATTATTTCTGAGCAAGTCCGTGCGGGATTATATTGGAGCCCAGCAACTTTACCGCAACTCAGAGAGGAACTGAATCGATGAAAAAGCATTCACCAGGATTTCTGAAGGTCGTGGACGACGCCAAGGCGCGGATCAAGGAAACCGATGTGCCTGGGACTCTGGAGGCGATGAAGAAAGACCCGAACGCCGCCCTGATCGATGTGCGCGAGGAAAGCGAATACGCCGCGGGCCACGTGAAGGGGGCCGAGCACATAGGCAAGGGAATCATCGAACGCGATATCGAGAAGCTTCATCCCGATCATGACCAGCCGCTCTATCTCTACTGCGGCGGTGGATACCGCTCGGCGCTGGCGGCGGAGAACCTTCAGAAGATGGGTTACAAGAATGTCTATTCCGTCGACGGCGGCTGGCGCTCTTTCAAAGAAGAGGGAGTCGAGACAGAACCTTGATATGAGACTTTCTTTGATGAAACCCCTGCTGGTTCTCCTTCCCCTGCTTGTCATGGCTTGTGCCACTCCCACTCGAGGAGAAAAGCCAGCGGGTGAGCCTGCCAGCCTGACTTATTTCCACTCAAAACTGCGCGACGGATCGTCGCGCTTTACCGTCGTCTGCCTTGGCGACTCCAACACGGAGGTCAACTGGACCAGCGAGGGCTCGCTCAACTGGGTGGGGCTTCTCAGCGCCGGCTTGTTCGAAAGCGGAAGCGTTGGACGCCACCGGGTCATCAACGCGGGCGTCTCCGGACACACATTCGCGGATGGACTCGACCGGCTGGACCGCGACGTCCTCGCTTTCGATCCCGACTTGGTCATTATCAGTTTCGGAACGAACGACGTGAATGCGGGAGCGTCCCCGAAACAAATCGAGCAGCGACTGTCCGAAATGATCCGCCGCATCCGGGAATTCGGCCCGGCGTCTCTCCTGGTTCGCACGCCGGTGCCTTTCTACAACGAGTCGGCGGAATCGCCGGGGTGGGAGAAATCTCCGGAACTCGCGGCGATCGTCGAGGCCATCCGCAAGACCGCCCGCCGGGAGAACGTCGCCATTGTGGATCATTACAGCTCCTGGCCGGAAGATTTGAGCGCGGAAGAAGTCGCCCGACACATGTACAACCGGCTGCACCCCAACGGGGCGGGGCATGCGCGCTTCTATCGCGAGCTGGCGCCCGTGCTGGGGCTGCGGGAGGTGCTTTTGTGGCAGAAAAAGAACGAACCAAACGAAACAACGAAACAAAGCGGGAAGGAATCGAAGAAGGAATGAATTGGAAACAACTCCTGAGCTTTACCTTCGGGCTGATACTGGCGGCCTCTTTTGTCCAAGCCCAGCCCATCGATGTTGAATTCGAGCCTCCCTTCAAACCCGAGGGCGAGCCGCTGAACGGGCTGATTATTACGCTGGATCCCGGCCACGGAGGTTCCTCCACCCAGCCCGGCTATGCCGGCAGCGCCCGCGGCACGAACAGCCGCGTTGTCGAAGGCGATTTGAATATCCGGGTGGCGCTGACGCTCTATCACTTCCTGAAAGACGCGGGAGCCGAGGTGATCCTCACCCGGCGGGACGACCGCAAGGTGACCCTGGGCAACACGGGCCGGGCGGAAGAGCTGGGCAGCCGCGTCGACATGGCCGAGCAATCAACCTCCCATCTCTTCCTTTCTCTTCATCACAACTCCGCGGCCCGGGAAACCGCCGATGGCGTGGTGATTCTCATCTGGCCGACGGACAGCAACGGCAACAAACAGCCGCTCGAGACAGCCTTTGCCGACATCTTGAAGAAAGAGGCGAAAAAGCACGTCCATTGGACCGAGGATTTCGGGCACTATATCTTCGAGCATCCCCTGGTCATGGATAGCGACATTCCTTCCGCGGTCATCGAGTTCGGCTTTCTCAGTAATCCGGAATTCGATGCATGGGTCGCCGAGGGGACGCGCCACACCGTGGAAGCCGAGGCTGTCTATCAAGCGGTCGTCAAGATGTGGAGCCAGCATCGCGAGGAATTGGAGGCTAAACGGAAAGAACTCTTCCCCGGCGCCCCGGAAGTTGAATCAGCCGAACGCCCTTCGGAAATCGAGCGCTACGCAAAGCAGCTCTGGCCTTTCCCGGCAGCACCGGAAACCGCCGAGCAGGCGAATCATCTGGTTGAACTCTACAAGAAGACCGTTCTCAACGACTCCACCTTCTTCTATCTCGATGCCCGCGTCGAGGACACAGAGGATGGTTTGCATCTGAGCGGTGCAGTGAATCACGAGGTCACCGCTAGGGCGGTTGAGGATCTTTTAAAAGCCGCGGGAGTCAATCTGGCCGGGGCTGATCTTCGTGTCCTTCCTTCCGATGATCTCGGTGAAAAGATCCATGGCGTAGTTCAAATCCCCATGGCGTTGACGTGGGGGGATCCGGAAGAAGGGGCCTCCGTGCAGACCCAGCTCGTGCTCGGCGACACGGTCTGGCTGCTCGATAAAAACGACGAGGAAACCTACTACCTCGTCCATGGCGCCGATGGATATATCGGATGGGTGCGGCGCGAAGCGATTCGCCGCTTCTCGGAGCAGGAATTCGAGGAATGGCGCAGTGCCCCGCAGGCCATTCTCACCACCGATATCCATATTGATGATTTTCTCATGCCGGTCGGCAGCTCCCTGCCGGTGAAAACCAACGGAAATGCAACCACGGTGACGCTTCGTTTGCCCCAGGGCGTCCGCGCAACGGACCGGCGCGAGGAAGCGGACGTTCCGCGTGACATTCTGCGCTTCCTCGGGAATTCGGCCGGGCGGGAAGCAGCCCTGGCGGCGGCGGAGCTTCTGGAGGCACCCTACCTCTTTGGCGGGCGGACGTCCCACGGCCTGGACTGCTCGGGGCTTACGGGAATCAGCTATGCCGCGGCGGGGCTCGTGCTCCCGCGCGACGCGCGCCAGCAGATCCTGGTGGGTGAACTGGTCGCCACGCCCTGGCATCGCGAAGGGCTCCAGCCGGGCGATTTGCTCTTTTTCGCCTTCGAATCGGGACGCGTCGGCCACACGGGGATTTCCCTGGGCGGCAACCGGTTCATCCACGCGTCGCCCCCCTATGTCCAGATCAACAGCCTGGATCCTGCTGATCCCCTTTATAGCAAGACCTGGTCGGAGGCCTTCGCCTTTGCCCGGCGGCCGCTTCCGTAATTCAGAAATCTCAGGGTATTCCATGAAACGGGCCGGGGCAACCCGGCCCGTTTTTCTGTTGATATACGATAACCTTTTGGCATTTCGGATCTTGCTTTGCTTTTTCGACCCTTCAAACACGGGCTTTTTTCGAAGGAGGTTTTTCGAAAAGTCTTACTGAACGAGCCCCTTGGTCACCTGCATAAAGACGTCTTCCAGGTCGATTTCCACCTCGCGCACCGAGTTGAACTTGATCCCGTTCTCCACCAGGATATCGGTCACGAAGGCATCCGCTTCTTCTTCGAGATTGATGGGCAGATTGATCGTCACCAGCTTGCCCTCGCGCTCGACTTTCTCCACGGTCTCGTGATTGAGGAAGACCTCTTCCGCCTTCTGCTCGAATCCTTCCCGCACTTTGACTTCCACCACGAGGCCGCCGCGGAGTTTCTCGGTGATTTCGCGAACGGGCCCCGCATAGAGGAGCTTGCCCTGCTCGATGATGCCGATGGTGGTGACAAAGTCCGCCAGCTCGGTGAGAATATGCGAGCTGATCAGGATCGTTTTGCCCATGTTGCGCAGTTCCTTGAGCAGCTCGCGCAGCTCGATGCGGGCCCGCGGGTCGAGGCCCGAGGCGGGCTCGTCGAGGAGCAGCACTTTCGGATCGTGGACGAGCGTCTTCGCGAGGCAGAGGCGCTGCTTCATGCCCCGGGAAAGTGCGTCCACCATGTCGTCTTTTTTGTGGCCGAGATCGGTCAGCGCCAGCACATCGTCGATGATTTGGGTGCGGCGCGACTTCTCAATCTTATAGGCGGCGGCAAAAAAATCGAGATACTCCCACACTTTCATGTCGTCGTAGACGCCAAAACTATCGGGCATATAGCCCATGACGCGCTTCACGTCATCGGCCTGGGTCAGCACGTTGTATCCACCGACCATGGCATAGCCCTGGGTTGGCTTGAGCAGCGTCGCGAGAATCTTGATCGTCGTGGTTTTGCCGGCGCCGTTGGGGCCGATAAAGCCGAAGATTTCGCCTTCCGCGATGGAGAGGCTCAGGTTATCGACCGCTGTGAGGTCTTTGTAGACCTTGGTGACTCCGTGGATCTCAATCATGGTGGGCGATCCCTTCCCCTTTACAGAGTTTCAAATGTAACAAGTATTCTGGACTTTTTTTTCTGTTCCGCAAGCCTGATAACTCTTTGGAAAGAGTTTCTCCCTTCCCCGCCTTCTCCCGAGGACTTGCCGGTCTCTGCTGATCTCGCTGTCAGGGTTTCCCGGAATCCTGTCATTGCGCTCTTGACTTTCCTTGCCCGACACTTCCCGAATGATGAAAGAAACTTGGCTTTAATGACCGAACCCTATTCGGAGGGCTCCTCCCATGATCGGACCCAAGCTCGACGCGCGCTCCTACGCGATCTTGATTCTCGCGGTGATCGGCACTTTCGTCGCCGCCAATCTGATTGCTCAGACTCAATCTTCCTATCAGAGCCAGGCGGAGATCGCCAGCGCCACGCGCGAAGTCGCCACCGCAACCCGTGAAGTTGCCCAGTCCAATGCCCAGATCGCCGAAGCAATCCAGGATCTCGCCTCTGCCATGCGTGATCTTGGGGACACCATGGACCAGTCTCAGCGCGCGACCGGCACAGAGACCGAAGCGGAAACAGGCGAGCAGCGGGAGAGCGGCCAGAGCCAGAATGAGAACGGCGTCTTCGAATTGAATTAAACCGCGGCTCGCGGAGAGCCGCGCTGTCAGGAAAACCTCTCCGGGTGCCTTTGCCGACAAAAACTTTTGCCGCCGCTCTGGCACTTATGGCTGTGACGGTTTTGCTGCCGCCGGTCTTTCTCACGAGGATATACATCAGCCGCCGGCCACCCGAGCCGACGGTTGATCCGCCTCCGAAGCCTCTTCCTCCCTCGTGGCGTCTCCAGCCGGAGGGAGGAAGTCTCGTCTGGTCGGCTCCTCTTGCTCCGGCTGATCATGGTTTTCAGGCCCAGTGGCGCGCCCGCGCCTGGCTCCGTCCGGAGCCGGATGCCTCGGGAGACCTGGTGGCCGATTCCGGAGTCATCCACTCCCGCCTTCATGCCAACCACGCCGTCGAACTTGGCCGCTTTCCTCTTCCCGTCCATCCGGGATGGCTCGTTCTCGAGATCGACATCGCCGGTTCGGAAGAGCGCCTCGTCCAGCGGCGGATCGCTCGCTACGCCCCGCCGGAATTGGCCTCCGAAACCGCTTTGGCGGAGGCGCTGGGCCGCCTGGAGCAGGAGCTCGCGACAGCGCAACAATATGGCGTCCAATGGCCCGAGGCCGACGCTTTCGTGGACCTTCTCGCATCGCAGCCCGGGCCTCCCGTCGACGATCGAGAGATTCTGTGGCTTCTGGAAACAGCACTCTCCATCGAGGAAGAATTGATGCGCCGCCGTGGCCGCCCCGATCTGTGGCGGCCCCTCCCGGGCCGAAGCCTCGCGGCGGTTTCCGTCTCCGAGGGACGGCTCTTTCGCAATCGCTGGAACCCGGGGGGCACGATCCGCGAGCCGCTCTGGGTGGCCGCGGATCCGGAAAGCATTCCTCCTATGCTTGCGGGCGACGCCGTGCTGGCCGAGAGAAGCCCCTGGAGCCGCGAGGAAGCGCGCCGCCGAAACCTGGCCTGGGTCGAGAGCACTCCGAAGCAAGGACTCTGGGTTCCCTTTGCCGAGGCACAGGACGACGGCTTGAATACGCAATATCTCAAAGGGGTCCAGATGATCAATTTCCGCCGCATGGCTCCTGCCCTTGAAGGCACCACATGGTCGGGAGTGCTGCGGACCGCCGATGGGCGTTACGAACTCGATGGCCTGGAGTGGAAGTCCGCCAGCCGGAACGCGCCAGACCTTCCCCGCGCCGAAGCCCCCTGGCCCGGCGAGGTGAAAGTCGGCTGGGCCACGGTATTCCACAAGGACGAAGGGCGCCATCTCGGCCTGGCCTGGCTTGAGCCGGTGGCTCCCGTCGAAGCCACGGGGGTTGATCCTGGATGGGAAAACTTGCTCACGGATCCTCCCGCGTTGTTTTCCATCGAAGGGTTGCGCCTTTTTCTTCCTGGAGGAGAGCATGCCGTCCTGCGCGACCAGATCCGGCCTGCCGAGTCGGCGGAGCGCCCTGTCGATGTCCCAGGGCTGATCCTCTTCGAATGGCCCAGTGCTGCGAAATGAACGCCCGATGCCGCAAATAGACGCCCCGGCAAAAATCAACCTCTTCCTCGATATCCTCGCCCGGCGCGGCGATGGGTATCACGATTTGCATACCGCCTTTCTGTCCATCGATCTCTGCGACGAATTGGTCATCGAGGAAGCTGCCGGGGGGGAGACGCACTTGGAAGTGGCCGGGCCCCACGGCGAAGGTGTTCCCACCGGCGAGGAAAACCTGGTTCTCCACTCCATCCGCGCGTTGGAAAAAAGAGTCGGCGAATCGCTTCCCCCGTTGTCCCTTTTCCTGAAAAAAAACATTCCCCATGGTGCCGGGCTTGGCGGGGGAAGCTCCGACGCGGCGGCCGCGCTTTTGTTGCTCAACGCGTGGCAAGGCCACCCCCTCGGTCACCAGGAACTCAGGGAACTGGCGGCCCGGATCGGCAGCGACTGCGCCTTTTTCATCGAGGGAGGCGCGGCGGAAGCCCACGGGCGGGGCGAGCTGCTCGATCCGCTCTCTTCCCTCCGCCATGTCCCCCTTCTTGTTGTCCGGCCGCCCTTCGCGATGTCCACGCGGGAAGCTTACATGGCGCTCGATACGGACATGCTCGGGCCGCAAAGTGATGCGGCGGGCTTGCGCCGCTGGCTGGCGGGGGAAATTGACGAGATGCCCGAGCTCTACAACACCTTTGAACTGGCCCTTGAACCAGCCTATCCGGAGCTGCGCCGGATTCGCGAAGCTCTCCACAAAGAGGGCGCCCTGCTTTCGCGCCTCAGTGGCAGCGGTTCGGCGGTGTTCGGTCTTTTTGAAAGCGAGGAAGGGCGCGATCGCGCCGCCGATGCGTTGAAGGATTTTGGCGATGTTTTCCTCTGTGCTTCGTATAGACGAGGAGAAAGATCGGAATGAATGGCCTCGATTGGACTTTTCCCTACCCTTCCCGGCGAGCGCCGGTTTTTGCCCGCCATGTGGTAGCCACGTCGAATCCGCTGGCGGCCCAAGCAGGCCTCCAGGCGATGGCGGAAGGTGGCAACGCCGCCGATGCCGCCATTGCCACGGCGATCACGCTGACCATTGTCGAGCCGGCCATGAACGGCATCGGCGGCGACGCTTTCGCGCTGATCTGGGACAAGGAACGCCTCCACGGGCTCAACGCCTCCGGGCGGTCGCCCGCCGGGTGGGCGCTCGAGCGCTTTGCCGGACTCGATCAGATGCCGTCGCGAGGCTGGGACTCCGTGACTGTTCCCGGCTGCGTTTCCGCCTGGCGGGCCGTGTCCGAGCAATTCGGACGGCTGCCCTTCGACCGTCTGTTCGAGGCGGGGGTCCATTACGCCCGCGATGGGTTTGCCGTCCCGCCGGTTACGGCGAAGGCGTGGCTAAACGCGGAGGATACCCTCGGCGGCTACGAGGAATTCCGCCGCGTCTTTCTCCCTGGGGGCCGGGCGCCCCGGCCGGGCGATCTGTGGAGCAGCCGCGATCACGCCGCGACTCTCGAGGAAATCGCGGCAACCGGGGGCGAATCCTTCTATACGGGAAAGCTTGCTGATCGAATTGCCGCAGCGGCGGAGAAGGATGGAGCGGCCCTTTCGTCAAACGATCTCGCCCAGCATCGATGCGGCTGGGTCGAGCCTGTCAGCCTGGACTATCGCGGCTATACACTCCATGAAATCCCGCCCAACGGCCAGGGCCTCGCGGCGTTGATCGCCCTTGGCATTCTGGGCCAGTTTGATTTCTCGGGCATCGAGCGCGACAGCGCCGATTTTCTTCACGTCCAGATCGAGGCGATGAAACTCGCCCTGGCTGATGCTGGCCGGTATATCTCCGACCCGGAGACGATGGACCGGAATGTGGATGACTTGCTGGATCCCGATTACCTGGCATCCCGAGCCTTGCTCATCGATATGCACCAGGCGGGGGAACCGGAATTCGGCGTTCCGCGCGGCGGGACGGTGCTTCTGACAGCCGCCGACGCGGAGGGGCGGATGGTTTCCTTTATCCAGTCTAACTTTGGCGGTTTCGGGTCGGGCATTGTCGTGCCGGGGACAGGCATCGCCCTGCAGAATCGCGGCTGCGGTTTCACCCTCGAATCCGGCCACCCCAATTGCGTCGGCCCGCGCAAGCGCCCCTTCCACACGATCATCCCCGGCTTCGTCACGCGCGATGGGCGGCCCGTCATGGCTTTCGGCGTCATGGGCGGTCCGATGCAGGCCCAGGGCCACGTCCAGATGATGGTCCGCCTGGCGGACTATGGCCAGAATCCTCAGGCTGCCAGCGATGCTCCGCGCTGGCGTGTGCTCCACGGGCGCACCGTCGCGCTGGAGCAGGGGCATCCGCCGGGGATTCTCGATACCTTGCACGAGCGCGGCCATCAAATCGAGGTGTGCGATGGCACCGCTTTTGGCGGCGCCCAGCTCATTATGAAGATGGAAAGCGGCTATTGCGGCGCATCCGACCACCGCAAGGATGGCCAGGCTGCCGGTTATTAAGGCGAACCGCCGGCGCGCGCCAGCTCCTCTTCCGATTCAGCTTCTTCATCCTGCCGTTCTCCCAGGATTTCCGCGATCATTTCGCGGGCGATCGGCGCGGCCACCTCGCCGCCGGAGCCCTCGGCATTCTCGACATGGACGACAAAGGAATATCGCGGCGCCGAGCGCGGAAAGAACCCCGCAAACCAGGCGTCGCGCTTGTCGCCCGGGCGCTCCGCCGTGCCTGTCTTGCCCGCCACGTCCCAGCGCCGGGGAAACCCCGCGGAGGAGGCTGTGCCTTCCGGTGAGTTCACAACGCGCCACAGCCCTTCAGTGATCAGATCCAGCTGGCGGCGCGAGAGACCCATTGATTCCCCGGATTCGCGGCTGGATCCTTTCACCGCGACCATCCGGGGGCGGGGGAGC
>CAYFUR010000004.1:0-25706 GCA_964346275.1 uncultured Candidatus Sumerlaeota bacterium | reverse complement strand
TTCCCCGGATTCGCGGCTGGATCCTTTCACCGCGACCATCCGGGGGCGGGGGAGCGTTCCGCCATTGGCCAGACCGGCGTAAGCCCGCGCCACCTGGAGCGGCGTGGCCAGCATGCTGCCCTGGCCGATCATCAGGTTCAGCGTTTCTCCCGGCGGCGGCTCGTCCATGTTGGCGAGCTGGCCCGCCTTTTCCCCTGGCAGGTCGATCCCCGTTTTCTCGGCAAACCCGAAGCGCCGCGCCGCGGAAGCCACCGGTGCAAAGCCCAGCCTGTGGCCCAATTCGTAGTAATAGACGTTGCAGCTTAACTCGATGGAATCCACCAGATCCACCGGGCCGTGACCTTGGCGGTGGGCGCACCAGTAAGTTCGGCTCCAGCCGCTGGGGCGGAACGGACCATGGCAAACGAACTCGTGCTGTGGGGAAAGGCCGCTTTCCAGCGCCGCCAACGCGCCCACCACCTTAAAGGTGGAGGCGGGAGGATAGAGCCCGCGCATGGCGTGGTTGACATAGCCGGCGTTCTGTCCGTCGACCACCTGGGCCGCCGGGTTGAGCGGATCGAAAGTCGGCCTGGAGGCCAGGACCGCCACCCCGCCGGTCTGAACATCCATAACGACGATGGAGCCTTCTCGACCCCGTAAAAGCTCCATCGCGGCCTGCTGCCACTGGGCGTCGAGGTACAGATAGAGATTCTCTCCCGGTTCGCTGGATTGCAGAAGTTCGGGCTCGGCCAGCCGCCTTCCCCGCGCGTCTCGCTCGACCGTTTCCGTTCCCGGATGGCCCGCGAGGGAATCCTCGTAGAGCCGCTCCAGGCCGCTGCGCCCCACCTCGGCATCCAGCAGATACCGCGGCCGCGTATACACCTCGACCTCATCCGGCTGAATCCTGCTCGTATATCCCACAAGGTGCGCGGAATCGATTGCGAAAGGATACTCCCGCTCGAAATCCTGATGCACGCGAATCCCGGGGAAATCCTCCGGCCTTTCCAGAAAAGGAAGCACCTCTTCCTGCGTGGCGCCCTCGAGGACCTCGTGCCGGGTCCATCGTGGCCGCGTATCCAGGATTTCCTCGATCTCTTGCCCGGACAAATTCCCCGCGAGAGAGGCGATGCGCTCCAGCGACTCTCGCGCCTCGGAACGCCGCAGACCGTAAGAGCTGAATGTGGCCGTATAGACCTTGCGGTTGGTTGCAAGCGTTCGCCCTTGACGGTCGAAGATGTTTCCCCGCGGATAGGAAAGCCGTGTCCGGTCCCGGAGGTTGTCGCGTGCCTTGTCGAGGTAGTAGGAATGCTGGACCAGGGAAAGCCACGCCATGCGGCCGCCCAGAACGAGCAGCATCAAGCCGAACAACCCGAAAAGGATCATGCGCCTCCGGGGGTATTGAGCGAGCTTTGCGAGGGGTTTTGAGCGGTATTCCATAGGCCCGGGCAGCAGGAGAATTGAAACAACGGAATCAGCGGGGAAGAGTCGGCCTTGCCTTGATTTTTTAAATTTGCTACATTTTCAAATGCGAAGCGAGAATGTCAGAGCAATTTCAATTCGATCTTGAGGGAAATCC
This sequence comes from uncultured Candidatus Sumerlaeota bacterium, assembly GCA_964346275.1. Classification (GTDB taxonomy): domain Bacteria; phylum Sumerlaeota; class Sumerlaeia; order SLMS01; family SLMS01; genus CAYFUR01. The sequence goes on along the minus strand of CAYFUR010000004.1, from coordinate 24,151 downwards.
TTGCTTGAACTTGAGTTTGCCTTGCATACACGCGTCTCGATCTGAGATTGCCTTTTTATTGTTGCCGCAGTTTCCAATTCGTGAGGAACCACATCAATAAGAATGCGGCATGGCCGCAAACGGCTCAGGCTCAGATTCTTCTTTCGTGCCATCCCCCCCGAGGTCTAAGAGTTACGTCTTATGCATTTTATCTACCTGCAGCAATCCGGAAAACCCGTCGAGGGGAGTTCAGGGATCTTCTGGGCAATGGCTGCCGTGGCCGTTCCCGCCGACCGCTGGCGTACTCTTCAGCTTCGGATCAACGGTCTTCAGAAATCTTTCCAAAAAGAAAACTATCAGCCGGGCTCGACCCGTCTGAACGCAAACGATCTTCTTCATCCGCGCAATGCCGAACGCGCCTGGACCATTGCCTATTGCAAAGGCCTTGAAAAAATCGCCGCCACGCTCGAGCTGAAAGTCTTCCTGGTCGTCATCGACAAGCGTACCACCGACAAGCCGGCCCATCCCAAGTGGCTGCTCCCCCTCAGCTATCATTATCTGCTCAAGCCCATCGGCCAGTATTTGCGGGAGCATCGCAGCCAGGGAGCACTCGTGATCCCTCCCGGCCGCCTCGAAGAGGCCCAGACCATTTCCGAAACCCAGTTCTCCATGGTCTTCAGCCCCCAGGGCCGTTCGACACCGATCGTCGGCTCGCCGCTTCTCCAGGAAGAATCCGACGCCGCTGGCCTCCAGATCGCCGATTTCGTGGCAACCGTCGCCAAGCGCTATCACGAACACACCTATCCCAAGCTCTATAACAAGGATATCCTCGAGGGATACGACGCCGTCATCAACAGCCACTACCAGGGGTTTGTGAAGCCGCATACCTATCAGTCCGACGCGACGGACCAGAAGGGCTTCCGCATTCGTGGCTATATCTACCTCTGGCGGCGCGAGGGAATCTCCGGCACCAAACTCAAAACCGCCCCCCCGCGTAACCCGGAGGGTGATTCCGAAACCACATCGGCCTATGACGATGATTATGAGCGCGGAGCAACCCAGGCCGCAGAGGATGAATCTTACTACCAGCGTGAAAACAAGTAATCGTTCTCTGCCCGCTTAGCGCGGCCAGAGCGCTCTCCCATCGCTGAGCGCCAGAACGCGGGTCTTCGCCCCATCCTCGCTTTCGTAGAAAACCGCCTGGCTGCCGGGCTCCAGGTCGGCCAGCACTCCTTCCTGACCGGGAGCCGCTTCGTAGAACTGTACCGACCAGGGGCCCGGCGGATCCAGAAACTCGAAAGCCACGCGGTTTCCCCCGCATCCCTCCTCTTCCAGGCTGATCACCGAATGGATCTGGATCCGGCGCGGATCCCCGGACTTCAGCAATTTCTCCGCGCGTTTTTTCTTTCCCAACCAGAACATTGATTCACCTTCTTGGCGTGATACCACCGCTTGGAACGGCGCATCCATTCCACTGCGACTTTTACACCGAATGCCGGCGGACACGGCCTCGATGCAGTTCCCGCCCACCCGCCAGGAAAAACGCTTGGCGGCCCCGCCTTCTTTTCTCAATCTGGCCGGGCCCCATTTGCCTCTCCGGAAGGTTGGAATGCCAGGAAGAATTCTCATTCTCGATGATGAAAAACGGATGGTCGACTTGCTGGTCCGTTCGCTCCGGCGGTCCGGCTACGAAGCAGAGGGCCATACAGAGGCCCAGGAAGCTCTCGATGCGCTCCGCGCCGGCCAGTTCGACGTCCTGCTGACCGATCTCCGTATGCCGGGGCTCGACGGCATCGAGGTGCTGAACCGGGTCAAAAAGATCGATCCGGGGATCGATGTGATCCTGATGACGGCGTACGCCTCCGTCGAAACCGTCCGCGAGGCGATGAAACGAGGCGCTGTTGACTACCTTGTCAAACCGGTCAGCGCCGAAGAAGATTTAAAGCCCCTGCTCGAACGCTTACTTGCAGAGGACGGGGTGCGGTCCGCCGAAGCACCCGGCCACCGCCCGGGACCAACACAGCAAAGCCCCGCGTCCGGCCGTGCCGGTGTCGAGTGCCAGAGCACCGTGATGCAGGAGATTTATCGCAAAGCCCGGAAAGTGGCGAAAAGTAATGCCTCGGTCTTGCTTCGCGGAGAGAGTGGTACCGGAAAGGAAAGGATCGCCGATTTGATCCAGGCAGAGAGCCCCCGCGCCGGGATGCCCTATCTGAAAATCAATTGTGGCGCGTTGCCGGAAAATCTGCTGGAATCGGAGCTGTTTGGCCATGTGAAAGGAAGCTTTACGGGGGCTGTCGGCGACCGGGAGGGCCTCTTTGCGGTGGCGGATCGCGGGACGGTGCTGCTGGATGAAATCGGGGAAGTTTCGCCCGCCTTGCAGGTCAAACTGCTCCGCGTGCTTCAGCAGGGCGAGTTGACCCGCGTGGGCGAATCGGCTCCGCGGCGCGTTGATGTGCGGATCCTCGCCGCCACGAATCGCTCGTTGGAAAAGATGATCGAGAGCGGAGAATTTCGCCAGGATCTTTACTACCGGTTGAATGTGGTGCCGCTGGTCGTGCCGCCCCTTCGCGACCGGCCCGGGGATTTGGAAATTCTCGTCCACCATTTCGCGCGTCGCTTCTCTCCGGGCGACCCTGTCGAGTTTTCCGCCGCCGCGATGGAAGCGTTGCGAGGCTATGATTGGCCGGGAAACATCCGCGAGCTGGAAAACGCCGTCGAGCACGCTATCGTCCTGGGCGAGGGAGGCCCGGTGCGCCGGGAGGACTTGCCTGCTGCGGTGCAGGAGTCTGGCGGCGCGCCGGCGGAAATGGCGGGCAAGCTCGCTGCCGCGGTGGGAAACGCGTCGCTGGAAGAGATTGAAAAGAATTGCCTGCTCCAGGCTTTGGAAAAAACAAGTGGCAATCGCACGCGCGCGGCGGAGATTCTCAACATCACGCGGCGCACGCTCGGTTATCGCCTGAGGAAATATGGACTGGAAGACGAGGTAAACCGCCGTTACTCTTCCTCCGGTGGCGACTGAAGCCGCAGGGGAGAGCAAAGATCGAAACAAGGATTGCGTATGAGTGAAGAGAAAGATGCGAACAGCCTCCATGCCATCGTGAAAGGGCGCGTCCAGGGCGTCGGATTCCGCGTCTATACACGCGAAGCCGCGCGAAAGCACAATGTAAAAGGCTGGGTTCGCAACCGGCCCGATGGCACCGTCGAGGTTTTCGCCCAGGGTGAAGAGCTGGATCTGACGGAATTCCTGACCGACCTTTATCGCGGCCCGGTCATGTCGCAAGTGGCGGACATCGATCTCGAGTGGAGGCATGAGGAGCCGTCTCACGAGAGTTTTGATATTGTTCGCTGAACGTTCTTGGATTCGAGGGCAACCATGAGCCGGCCCAAGGGATTTCTCCAGGTTGACGTGGACGGGCTCTGGGCCGTGCGGGCTTGCTATAACCGGCCCGAGGGCAACAGCTTTCGCGAGGATCCATGCTGGAGCGAAGGGGTTCCCCGGCTGGACTCCCTGTTTCAGAAAGCCGGTATCCCCGCATCCTTTTTTCTGGTCGGCCGCGATCTTGAGATTGATGCCAAGCGCCGCATCGCGCGAAAGCTCATCCATCGCGGCTACGAAATCGGCAACCACAGCTATACGCACCGGATCGGCCTGACTCTGGAGCCGGCGGGATTGATCAAGGGCGAAATCACGCGGACGCATCGCAGCCTGCTCCAGATCGGCGCCGCGCCGCGCGGCTTTCGATCGCCTGGTTATGATATCGATGCGCGCATTGTCCGCCTGGTCCGTGCCCAGGGTTACCTCTACGACGCCTCGATTTTACCAACTTATCTCTCGCCGGTGCTTCGCCTCGCGGATGCCTGGCTCGCCCAGCGCTGGAACCCCGGCAAGCGCCAGTTCGGCCGGATCGCCTATGGCCGCGCCCCGAGAAAGCCGTATAGACCGCTTCCTTACAAGCTCCGCAAGCCTGCCCCGCCGGACCGCCGTGTTCCATTCCTTGAAATACCGGTGGGCACGACTCCCGGCATGCGTTTGCCCCTGACCGGCGCTTCGCTTCTGCCGCTTTCACGCGGGCGCCTTGCTACGCTCTTCGAGCGGCTTGCGGCAAAGCGCCGCCCCGTGCTGCTGTTGCTCCACGCCATTGATGGAACCGATTGCTCCCGCCCGATCGTTTTTCGCCAGCGGCGCCCCAGGCTGGGCGGATTCGCCATGAGCGGCGAAGAGAAGGAACGGCGGCTGCGCCGCATTGTGGAAGAGTTCTCCCGCGCATTCGACGTCGTGCGCGCGGACGAATACGCCCGGCGCCGCCTGGACGCGGAGGGGCTTCGTGAATAGGGAGTCCCCTTCGAGAATCGAATGGGCCTGGCTGGCGGCCCTGATCGGGCTGTTTTTCCTTCTCGCCCTCGCCACGTATAGCCATCTCGGCGAGGACGCCTTTATTTCCTTCCGATATACACGGAACCTCGCCCGTGGCTGGGGCCTTGTCTATAATCGCGGCGAATTCGTCGAAGGATATTCCAACCTCCTGTGGGTTCTGGTGCTCACTCCGTTCGAATGGATTGGGGCGCGTTTGCATGTCGCGGCGAGGATCCTGTCCACGCTTTCCTTTGCGGGCCTTGTCGTTCTTGCGTGGTGGATGGCGCTGCGTCTGGCGAATGGACGCGACCGCTGGTGGGCGGCCTGGTGGCTGCCCGTTGCGCTGGTGGTTGAACCCTACTTGCATTACCACGACGATCGTGGCCTGGAGACGGTTTTCTATGCAGCCCTGCTGGGTGCGGCCCTGTTTGTGATTGGCGGCGGAGGGCGGCTCTGGGTCGCAGGGCTGCTGGCGGGATTGGCCGCGTGGACGCGGCCCGAGGGAATCGGCTTCGCGCTGGCCCTGGCTCCCGCTGTCTATTTAGATAGCCAGGAGGATGATGGTTTTCGCGCAAGGGGAAGCGAGTGGACAGCCGTCGCTTCCTACCTCGCCTGGCCGATCGGATTCTTCGTTCTCCAGATGCTGTTCCGGCGCTTCTACTATGATGCGTGGCTTCCGAATACCGTCGTTGCGAAGCGTCCTTCAGGAGGCGGGTTGGGCGAGATTGCCGCCTTGAGCGGCTCTCATGCGGGTGTGCCGCTGCTCGGTTTCGCGGGGTTGATTGCCGGGCTGGGCCCGCGGCGTTTCCGTCCTCTCGCGGTGGGAGGCCTGGCCACCTGGCTTGCCGCCGCCGCTTTCCAGATCAAGGCGGGGACGCTGCTCAACGTGGGCTTTCGCTATATGATTCCCATCCTCGTGCCCAGCGTGGTCGGCCTTTGGTTCCTGGTCTGCCTTTTTGCGGAGCGGGCCGCGAAACGAACCGTAGCGGGGAAGAGCAGCCTTGCCGCGCCGTTGCTCGCCGGGGTCTTTTTGGTGCTTGTTCCGCTCCAGGTCTATACCTCGGGCGAAGGTTACTTTCGCGGAAACACCGATGCGCCCCGATCGCGTTTCCTGGCGCGTCTCTTCGACGCGGGAACGTGGAACCTGGCCGAGCGCCTGCGCTGGTATTTTCACGATCCGGTCTTTATCAATGCCCAGGCGGGTTTGTGGGTCCGGGAGAATCTGCCTTCGGAAGCCGTTCTGGCGGCCGACCAGGTGGGCCAGTTCGGCTATTACGCGGGGCCGGACCAGACAATCATCGACCTGCTGGGCCTCATGGATGCGGCGGTCGCGCGCGATGGGCTGAGCGCGGCCTATCTGCGCAAGCGCGCCCCGGCGTATATCGTTGTCGAAACGCACCGCGACACCACGTTCTGGCCGCGCGACTGGCGGTTGCGCCCGCATGTTCAGGCTCTCTGGCCCGTCTTTGATCATCCCGCCTTCCGCGAGATGTATCGCCCTCGGTGGATGCTGAACCCCCGGGGCGATGTCATGCAGGTTGGCTATATGGTGTATATACGGAGCGGCCTGGACCGCGGGGAAGAGATGGAGGCGATTTCCGTTGGCCCCACTCCGGAGCAGTTCGAGCGCTGGTGGCGCGTTAAATAAGCTGGAAGCCCATCGCCGCGAGGCTGGAATCCAGGCGCTCGTCCCCCGTTTTATTCACGCGGTAGTTTGCGAACTCGCGCCGCTGGCGGTAATTCTTTCGTAGCGAATCGAAGTGCCGCGCCCAATCGGCGTCTTCTTCCAGCGCCAGGCCTTCCTTTAAATCGTTGTTGTCCAGGCGGATGTTGTAACTTCGCGCCATGGCCTCGCGCAGCGCATACATGGGCTTGCGCGATGAAACTTCGATCTCGTTGTCCGCCGGCGGCCCGAGCGGCGGAAGCCATGTCGAGGGGCTTTCGAAGAATATTCCAAGGGCCTCCGCCATCATGCGCGTGCCGTTAACTTTTCCCTCAAAGGAATATCCCGCAATATGCGGAGTGGAGATGAGGGAGAACTTGACGAGGTCCCGCATCGGCGCCGGCTCGTTCTCGAAGACGTCGAGAAGAAAGAGCAGCATGTCGGCCTTGGTGAAGGTGAAAGCCGCTTCGTTATCCAGAACGGCACCGCGCGACGAATTCAACAGCGCCGAGTGCGGCTTCATCAGCTCCAGCTCGTTCCAGCCGATCAGGTGATGGGTAGGATGCGGTTCTTCCCGTGTATACGGCACGTGGAGCGTGACTGCATCGCTTTCCCGCAACACGGTTTCCAGGCTGGCTGATTCGTCAAGCTGGCCGCTGTCCGCCAGGGGCGGATCATTGACCAGCACCCGCATGCCCAGCTCCCGCGCCACCGGCGCCAGGCGCGAACCGATGTTGCCGTGCCCCACGATGCCCAGCGTCATGTCCTTCCAATCGAGCCGCACCGCGAGGCAGTATTCCACCAGCGCCGCCAAAACCCACTCCACCACCGAGCGGGCGTTGCAGCCCGCCGCGCTGTTCCAAAGGATTCCGCGCTCTTTCAGGTAAGCTTTGTCCAGATGGTCCGTGCCGATGGTCGCCGTTCCCACAAAGCGCACCGGCGTGCCTTCCAGCAACTCCGCGTTCACCTTCGTCACCGAACGCACCACGAGCGCATCGGCCTCCCCGAGATGTTCGCGAGTCATTTCCCGGCCGGGCAACAGCCTCACCTCGCCGAATGGGGCAAATGCCTCTCCCGCGAGGGGGATATTCTCATCGGCAACCAGGATCATGTGTTATTTCTTGCTTTTGGAATTGCCGCTGGCGGCGGCTTCCTTTTCCTTCGGCTCTTCGGCGGGCTCGGCGGCCTGTTCCGCAGCCTGCTCCGCGGGCTGGTCCTTATCCTCGATCACACCGCAGGCGATCTTGATTTCCTGTTCGATCTTTTCCAGAAGATCGGGATTCTGGCGAAGGAAGTCGCGGGACTTTTCACGCCCCTGGCCGAGCCGCTCACCCTGATAGGAAAACCAGGCGCCGCTCTTGTCCACCACTTGCATCTGCACGCCGAGATCCAGCACGTCGCCTTCGCGGCTGATCCCTTCACCGAAAAGGATGTCGAATTCGGCATCGCGGAACGGCGCGGCGCATTTGTTCTTCACCACGCGGGCCCGGATGCGGTTGCCGATGTTCTGGTCGGCGTCCTTGATGCCGCCAATGCGGCGCACGTCGACGCGGACCGAGCTGTAGAATTTCAGCGCGCGCCCCCCGGTTGTTGTCTCCGGGCTGCCAAACATGACGCCGATTTTCTCGCGGATCTGGTTGATGAAGATGACCATGGTTTTCGAGTGGCCGATGGCGCCGGTGAGCTTGCGCAGCGCCTGGCTCATGAGGCGGGCCTGCAGGCCGACAAAGCTGTCGCCGATCTCCCCTTCGATTTCCGCCCGCGGCACCAGCGCCGCCACGGAATCGATCACCACCACGTCCACGCTGTTTGATCGCACCAGCGTCTCGCAAATATCCAGCGCCTGCTCGCCAAAGTCCGGCTGGCTGATCAGCAACTCGTCCATATTCACGCCGAGCGCCCGCGTATATTTCGGATCGAGTGCGTGCTCCGCATCGATATACGCCGCCGTGCCGCCGTTTTTCTGGGCGTTGGCCACGACTTGGAGGGCGAGTGTCGTTTTGCCGCTGGATTCCGGACCGTAGATTTCCACCACGCGCCCCCGCGGAAAGCCCCAAATACCCAGGGCGCGATTCAGGGAAATCGAGCCGCTTGAGATCACATCCATATTTCGGTCGGTGCGCTCGCCATAGCGCATGATTACGCCGTCGCCATAGCTCCGGCGGATTTGGGTCAGAGCCAGCTCCAGGGACTTGTCGCCCCGTTCCTGCGTGGACGGCATGGACTTCGAGCGAGAAGAGGTCGCCATGAGTAACTCCCAGCGGAGAAGATAAGGTCTCTTTTCAGTCAGTCAGGCGCGTGGGTGCGTGTCAAGGGGAGAGGTGAACAAAAAGCGAAAACGCCGCCGCCATCACTCTGTCTCAACCTCTTGCCTCGGCGCCGCTCGGATGGCCCGGTTCAGTGCCTCGTTGAGCTGGTCCGTGGTCACTTCCTCCGGCAGCCCAAACTGCGCGCGTACCTCTGGATCCAGCTTCAGGGTGGGGCCGCTGGCTCCTTCGCCCGCCATCTCCGGGTCTTCGCCCGGTTCGCTGAAAACCATCCACTGGGTGTCCTGGCGCTCTTTCTGAAAGGGTTTGACAAAGTTGGACCAATACGTTCCTCCGGGAAAAATAACCTGGGTGGCAACGGGATCCTGCCAAGCCTGGGTAAACAGCTCGCGGGCGCGTTCGTCTCGCCGCAGCGCCATGTTGGCGCGCAATTCCGCAAACAGCGCCTCCTGCGCCAGGGGAGTCCCCGCATACCGTTGCCGCACCTGCTGGAGCAATTCGATGGACTGGTCCGGCTGGCCCTGGCGGCGGTAATAATCCGCCAGGACGATCATCGCGTGGGGCCGCAGGGCGGCATCGGGACAAAGCTCCACCACGCGTTCCAGCTTGCGCACCTGCTCTCCGCTCAATGGAGCGCGGCCGCTGGGATACTGGGCGGTGTGGAGTTGGAAATACTCGAAGATTCGATAGTCGTTCAGGATTTCCAGGGCCTGTGCGTCGTCCCCCGTGGCTTCCTCGACTTCCAGGGTAAACTCGCCCATGTCCAGGTCGCCCATGGGCTTTCCCGCGATAATGCACTTCAACTGAACCCGGAGCTTATACGTCCCGGGCTCTTCAAAGGCCGCCCCGGTGACGGTGTGTTCGTCCACGGCGAGGCGGAAATCGAATCGAAACCGGCTGAAGCCTTCCATCTCCAGAACGCCGTTGGGGACAACGGAGCCTTGCTCGAGGCCGAGGTATTCGTAGCGGCGGAGTCCCTCCGGCGGGTCCACAAAGATCTGAACGTCGGTTCCGTAAGCCAGCCGCGCCTGGAACTCGCGCTTCACCCGCGGCTGCTGGGATTCCAGCACCAGACGGAAAAGAACGGGCTCGCCCTGGACGATCTTCGAGTTTGCCAGAACGAACTGGCGATCGATGCTGCCGCATTCCATCACGGGGCCGAATTGAGGGTGGGCGTAGGAGCTGTCCTCCGGCGCCCCATCAAGGCCGCTGTAATCCGCGGCCGGAGCAATCAGAAGACTCTGTTGGCCGTTTTCCTCGGCGGCGCGGGCATCGGTCGCCGCGGCGAGAAGAGCGAGGAGGATGGCGGCTGCGATGGCTTGGCAACAATTCATGGACATTTCAATTCGTGGTCGTTTTTGGGAATGGAGGGCTTGTCCCCTCCTGCGCGGTCGGAACGGATAAGGCTTCTCCGCCGCCCGGTCAATCGGGCTTTCCGTTTCAGACAAGGCGACCCTCGCCGGGGCCCGAGAGTTTGCCTTCACCAGTCGATGCGCTGGCGCCCGTGGCGCTCCAGGAATTCGTTGGCCTGGCTGAAATGGCGGCATCCGAAAAAACCGCGATCCGCCGACATGGGGCTTGGGTGGGGCGCTTTCAGCACCAGGTGGCGCGATCCGTCGATCAGGGGCTCGTGGTCCCGCGCGTTTCGCCCCCACAGCATGAAGACCATCGGGTCGGGCCTTTCCGAAAGAGCCTCGATCACCCGAGCGGTGAATTTCTCCCATCCCTTGCCGCGGTGGGAATTGGCCTGGCTGCGCCGCACCGTCAGAACCGTGTTCAGCAGGAAAACGCCCTGGCGCGCCCAGCGATCCAGATCGCCGCTGGCGGGCGGCCGCTTGCCGGTATCGGACTCGATTTCCTTATAGATATTGATCAGCGAAGGGGGAATCCGCACCTCGTCCCACACGGAAAAGGCCAGGCCGTTTGCCTGTCCCGGTCCATGATAGGGATCCTGGCCGAGAATCACCACGCTGACATCCTCGTAATCGGTCAGGGTGAACGCGCGAAAAATGTTTCTCGGCTCGGGAAAGATCGTGTGCCGGGCGCGGTCTTGGTTCAGAAACTGAATCAAGTCCTGCATGTAAGGTTTCTCGAATTCCGGACGCAAGACCTCGCGCCATCCCGGCGCGGGAGTTCCCGATTTCCATTCCACCGTGATCGACGGCTGTGCTGGCATCGGCTTGTTCCTTCAAAGAAACTGGGATGGGCCCGTTCATGGGGAAATCCGCCGCCGCGAGGCAACTGGAGTTCGGGGGAGCGGGGAAAGAAAATGACGACCGGGCTGAAAAAGGGTTTGGACCGTCGGGCGGAGGCAAGAACGGACCGCTGCGCGCACTTTCTCGTTGATTGCCCGGAAGATCGTGAAGAAATTCACGGACCACGGTGGTGCCCCGGCGAAGGTCTGGAATTCGCTCCTCCGCGCCCCCAGGACGTATATTGATCCGAACCCGCCGCACGCAATCGGAAGGACCCTATGCCTGATCAAAGTATCCACCCGGCGCTCACGCCCAGCTCGGAAGATGTGGAAATCGTCATTGATGGCCGCTCCGTCGTTGGAAAAAAGGGCGAGTCCATCATCAACGTGGCTGCCCGCGAAGGCGTTTACATTCCCCATTACTGCTGGCATCCCTCCCTCAGCGTGGCGGGGAACTGCCGCCTCTGCCTCGTGGAAGTCCACCTGCCTAATCCGCGACAGGATAACAAGGTGATGCCGCTGCCCAAGCCGGCCATCGCCTGTCAGACGCCCATCACGCCCGGGATGCATGTCTTCACCGATTCCGAGCTGGCGCGCGATTGCCAGGGCGGCATGATGGAATTCCTCCTGGCCAACCACCCGCTTGATTGTCCGATCTGCGATCGCGGTGGCGAATGCATGCTCCAGCGCTACAGCATGGAGTATGGCAAGGGCCACGCACGCATGGCCGACAAGAAGCGCAAATTTAAGAAACCCCAGTTCGACGCCCTCATCGATATCGAACGCAACCGGTGCATCATGTGCACGCGCTGCGTCCGCTTTTGCGACGAGGTCGCCGGCGACCACGTGATGGGTATCTTCGCCCGCGGCGAGATGAACTACATCGGAACCTTCGGCCGCGGCCCCGTCTCCAACATCCTCAGCGGCAATGTCATCGATATCTGCCCCGTTGGCTGTTTGACCAGCAAACCTTTCCGCTTCCGCGCCCGCCCCTGGGAACTGCTCCAGACCCAGAGCACCAGCATCTGGGACGCCTCGGGTGCCAAGATTACTCATTGGACCCGCAACGGGAAGCTCTATCGCACGACGCCGCCCTCGCGCAAATACCATAACACCTACACGGTGAATGAAGACACCGAGGAATTCATCGATAATATCGCCCGTTTTGGCAGCGATTATCCATTGAACGACAAGCGTTGGGACGAAAGCCGTATCCGCATCGGCCAGACGCTTCTTCCCTCCGCCTTCACCGAAGCCGTGAAAACCGCCGCCGAGGGCCTCGCCGGTGTGAAACAGCGCCACGGAGCCGACGCCATTGCCACCTTGGTCAGCCCCCGGGCGACCATGGAGGAGGGCTACCTCGCGGCGAAACTCGCCCGCACGGTCCTGGGCAACGACAATATCGACTGGCGCATGAGCTTCCAGTCATCCGAAGCGTCGGAGGCGGCCACGATGGCTTTCGAGCACGCCGACGGCGACCTGGAAGACGGCTTCGACGCCCTGGTTCTGGTGAATGGCGATTATCTCCACCAGACGCCCGTGTTCGCCATGAGGCTCAAGGAACACGCGCGGCTTTTCGACAAGCCCATCGTCATGATCGGCCATCACCACGATGCCTACTTCGCGCCCCACAGCGCCCTGCGCTTCCATTGCGCGCCCGGCGCCACGCCCAGGGCGCTCAGGCTGCTGGGCCAGGCGGCGGGCGGCGACAGCAAGGCGCGCAAGGAGCTGGCAGGCCTGTTCCATGTCAATACCGAGCGCGTCGAGGCGCTGGTGGAAACCATCGGCGCGGAATACGGCAAGGCGCTGATCGTCCAAAGCCTGGAAGATATGAATGGCGCCTATCTCGAGCACGAGGTCCCCGCGGCCCTTTCCCTCAAAGAAACCCTGGGCAAGAGTTGGAAATATATTCCGGTGCTGCGGGACCGGAACGCCCTTGGCCTGTTCGCGGCCGGTGTGCATCCGGGCCGCCTGCCCGCTTCCAAGGAGCGCACGCGTGAAGTTTGGGGGCTTGACGAAAACGCGGAGCTTTCCCTGGCCGGCGGGACCCCTGCCCGCCAGCTTGCCGAGGAGATCGAATCGGGCCGCATCAAGGGACTGCTCTGCCTCGGCGCGGATATTCTCCATGCGTGCCCCGAGCGCGAACGCCTCCTGGCGGCGCTGGACAAACTGGATTTCTTTGTCATTTCCGATCTATTCGAATCGGAGATTACGGCAAAGGCGGATGTTTACCTCGCCTCCGCCTCAAGCCTCGAGCGCGACGGCACGATGTGCGATGTCGAGGGCAACCTGGCCCGCCTTGTCGACACGGAAGGACCCGTGGGCGGCTCGCGGCCCGATTGGGAGGCGCTCACCGGGCTGGCCAATCTCATGGGTGCCTCGAATTTTGACTACGAAACCTTGGAAGACGTGTTCAACGAGATGATGTCCCTTCTCGCGCCGCGTTTTCAGGGCAGTTTCAAATCCCTGGAACTCCGGGGGCCGCGCAACGACCTTTCGGTGCGTGATCCGGGCGGCGCCCGCAAGCGGACCCGGGAATACAACCCGGGCAATTACCGCACGGATGGGGCGCATTTCCGCTGGAGCGGCGGCCCGGTGGAGCAGCCCGAGGGCGAACCGGAAGTTTCCTCCGCTTCGGGCGAGGATGAACTTCTGCTGACCTGGGGCGAGCACATCCAGGGCGACGATTACCATCTGAATCACGCCTCCATCGCCGATCTTCTGAAGGAGAAGCCCTACGCGGAGATCCATCCCCGGGACGCCGAACGCCTCGGCCTCGAGGATCCGCTCAAATCCTACATGGCACACATGGATTTCGGCGGCCAGACTTACGCGCTGGAGCTTCGCGTGCGACAGGGCCCCGCGCCCGGCACGGTCTACATGCCGGCGGGGTTGGGCGACATCCAGTTCTCCGGGCTGAGCGCGGCGCAAGCGGTCAAGCTGGAGATTCTGGGAGCCGTCAAAACGGCCGGGGTTTCCGAATAACCCGCGCCCTGTTCCGATCGGGTTTGGCGGGAAACAGGCATTGACTCAGGCGGGGGCCGGTGCCTTTAGTGCGGCGCCCCAATTGGGACGGAGTTTGTGATTTTTTTCTCAAGGATGGCCGGGCAAGGCCAAGCGTAACGCCAGGATATCGCCATACATGCAGCTTCCTTTCAGTATCCAGCCGCTGTTTGATTTCGTTGGCCAGTTCGTCGGCGGAGAGGCAAATGCTTTTGTCCTGATCGCGGCGCTCATCAAGATCGCCATGATTCTCGGCGGTCTGCTGGGCGTCATTCCGATGATCATTTTGATCGAGCGCAAGATCATCGGTTATATCCAGGACCGCCCGGGCCCCAACCGCGCCGGCCCCTTCGGCATACTCCACGGCATTCTCGATGGCGTGAAACTTTTCTTTAAAGAAGAGATCACCCCCAAGGGCGTCGATCGCACGCTCTTCTTTCTTGCTCCAGGGCTTGTGGTGATTCCCGCCTTCCTGGCGCTCTGCCTGGTTCCCGTCGGCCCGATTATCCAGGGCGATCATCTCGCGGCTCTGGCGAATTTTCTCCAGCTCGACCCCTCCATGGTCGGCCCCAATGGCCAGGTGAAGGAAATCGCCATGGCCATCACGAATCCCAACGTCGGGATTCTCTACGTGTTGGCGGTCACTTCCATGGGGGTTTACGGAATTACCCTGGCGGGGTGGTCCTCCAATAGTAAGTGGTCGCTCCTTGGCGGCATCCGCGCCTCGGCGCAGATGATCAGCTATGAAATCACGCTTTCGCTGGCGATTGTCGGCGTGCTGCTCCTCTCCGGCAGCTTGAATCTCTACGATATCCTTGATCGCCAGGCGGGCGGATTCTGGAACTGGAACGTGGTGGCCCAACCCGTGGCGTTCCTCCTCTTCATCGTGGCGATGTTTGCCGAAACGAATCGCCTGCCTTTTGACCTTGCCGAGGCGGAAGCCGAGCTGACCGGCGGTTTCCACACGGAATATTCCTCGATGCGTTTCGCCCTGTTCTTCATGGGCGAATACATCAACATGGCGATTGTCAGCGCGATTTGCGCGACGCTCTTCCTCGGCGGCTTCCACGGGCCGATCCCCATCGACTGGGCGGCGTTGGAAGCGAATTACGGCCTGCTGGGGGGAATCGCGCCCTACATCGTCGGGCCTTTGATTCTGCCGATCAAGGTCGCCTTCTTCTTCCTGCTTTTCATCATGGCGCGCGGAACGCTGCCGCGCTTGCGCTACGACCAGCTCATGACGCTCGGGTGGAAGTGGATGCTTCCCATCGGGATCATCAACCTGGTAATCACCGCCAGCGCCGTTGCCATTGACATGGCGATGACCCACGACGAAGTGATCGGCCTGCCCACCCGCCTGATCCTGGGCGGCGTCACGCTGGGCCTTTACCTTGGCTGGGACATTCTGTATTTCACGCCGCGCCGTCGCGCCCGGCTGCAAAGCCAATATAAAAACCTGGGGCCGCGAAAGAAAGAGCCCCGCGACCCCGCCTTGGCATCCTGACCGCTATTTTCCTGGACGTGAGCGGTGTGGAGGTTTTCGGCCTCCCCAAAAAAACCGAGATGCCAAGTCCCGAAGGACCTTTAAGGAGTTGAACCGATGCTGGTAGACATAGCCAAGGGCTTCATGCAGACGGGCAAACACATGGCGCGCTACCTCGCGGGCAAGGGGAGCGTGAACCTGGAATATCCCGAAGTGAAGCGCGAGCAGCCGCCTTTCTTTCGCGGCCGCCATCGCCTCCAGCGTTTTGAGGATGGCCTCGAGCGCTGCGTGGGCTGTGCGCTTTGCGCGGCGGTTTGCCCCTCCGAGGCGATCTATCTCGAAGCGCAGGAGAACACGCCGGAGCATCGCGTGTCCCACGGCGAGCGCTACGCCGAGATTTATCAGATTCACCTGCTGCGCTGCATTTATTGCGGCTTCTGCGAGGAAGCCTGCCCCGAGAACGCGATTATCATGGGGCCGACCTATGAACTCGCCATGGAAAAGCGCACCGACATGGTCGCCAATAAGGAAGACATGCTGGATTCGCCGGAGAAAGGCTTCGGCACGGCGCATGAGTACGATCCGTATATCTCGCACATCACCGAGGAATCGGATCGCGACGCGGCCACGGACCCGTGGACGCCGCGAACATCTCCCGAACCCGGGGAAAAACCCGCCCGCGCCCAGGAGGCGATGCAGGACTAGGTTTTCGGCCCTTTGTGGCGGCCCGCCACGAAGGGCTCTTTCCGGCCCTGGCCGGAAAAAAAGCTGACTCCACTCCGCTCACAGGAGTACCGACGGTACATGGGACTTGCCATCTACGTGGTGCTGTTTTTGATGACCGTGGGCTTTGCCCTCGGGGTTCTTTTTAATGGCAATACGGTCAAAAGCGCGATTTGCCTGGTCGGCGTGATGCTCTGCATCGCGGTGCATTACCTGTTGATGGGCCAGGAGTTCATCGCCTTTACCCAGATCGTCGTCTACGCCGGGGCGATCATGGTGCTGTTCCTGTTTGTCATCATGCTACTCAACCTGCGGGAAGTCGAGCGCACGCCGTGGTATCTGCGCAATGCGCGCTTCTGGGGCGGTGTTTTGGGGATCACCTTTTTCTTTGTCATCGCGGTGGGCATCTCTGTTTTCGCGGGGGCGGGTGATGTGGCTGGCTCCACGGCGAACCAGGAGGCGCTGGCCCAGCGCGACGTCTCGGAAATCATCCTCCTGGCAACCCTCATGATTACCCGTTATATTGTTCCCTTTATTCTTACCTCGGTGCTGTTGCTCGTCGCCGTGATCGGGGCCATCGTCATGGCTCGCCGGAAAGACGAAGACGGCAACGAAATCGTATTGGACGAGGCCTGAGCCGATGATGCAGGAGTCTGTCTTCGTATCGAATCTGATCCTCAGCGCGCTGCTGTTCACTATTGGCGTGTTGGGCGTGATGTGGAAGCGCAACGCGATCTCGCTCTTCATGAGCGTGGAACTCATGCTCAATGCGGCGAATCTCGCCTTTGTCTCCTTTGCGTACGAGGAAGGGCTGATGAACGGCGGCATCCTCGTTCTGTTTATCATGACCGTGGCCGCGGCGGAGGCCGGTGTCGGCCTGGCCATTTGCATTGCCTTGTTCCGCTCTCGGCGCCACATCCGCGTCGACGAACACGATTCCCTGCACGGATAAACGAATCAGCGAGTCATTTCTCCTATGGCCATTGACCAAATACACGCCTACGTCCCCGACATCAGTTTTTCCGAACTCGTGCCGTTCATCCTGTTGCTGGGCGGCGCGATTCTCTGTCTGCTCGTCGATGCCGCGACGGACAAGCAGAGCAGCCGGCGCCTGCTTCCCCTGATCGCCGGGGCCTCCATCCTGGCGGCTTTTGTGTCTTTCTTTCTGAATTTCCTCCCCACGCTGCCATTCATTGAAGACACGTTTCTGGCCAACGAGTTCGGCCAGCTCGGATGCCTGGTCATCCTCTTTGCGGCCCTGGTCCAGACGATGATGATGCCGCGCCTGGTGGAAAAGCGCAACCTCCCCTCGGGCGAGGTTTACGCGCTCATCATGTTCGCCACATTCGGCATGGTGTTGCTTACGCTCGCGAACGAGTTGCTCACCGCGCTCATCAGCCTCGAAATCCTTTCCCTCTCACTCTATGTGCTCACCGGCATCGACCGGCGAAGCCGCAAGGCCACGGAAGCCTCCTTCAAGTATATCATCCTGGGCGCTTTCGCCTCGGCGTTTCTGATTTTCGGAATCGCTTTTATATACGGCGCGACCCACACCACCTTCCTGACCGAGGTGGCGGCGGTGGCGAAAGCCGGCGGTGTCACCGTTGCGGAAACGATGGTCCGCGAAGGCGGCGCCGGTCCCGCCGTGGGCAGCGTTGAGCCGCTCAACCCGATCTGGATCTACATGGGCTTTGCCCTGATTTTCGTCGGGGCCTGCTTCAAGCTTTCCCTCGCCCCCTTCCACATGTGGGCGCCGGACGTTTACGAGGGCGCCAACACGCCCACCACGATGATGATCGCAACAGGCTCCAAGGTCGCCGCCCTCGCCTTTCTCGTGGCGCTGGTCCAGGCATTGAGCAACTGGGTGCCCTTCACCACGTCGGCCACGTTTATCATCGGCCTCGTGGTCGTGGCGTCCATGCTTTGGGGCAATCTGGCGGCGCTGGCCCAATCGAATATCAAGCGCATGCTGGCCTATTCCTCCGTCGCCCACACGGGCTACGCCTCCATCGGCGTCCTGGTCCTGGCGGCACTCCCGGCGACATTGACCGGGTATCAACTCGAGAGTGCCCAGGCGGAAGTCCGCCAGGCCATTGTGTTCTACATGGCCGCCTATACGCTGATGAACGTGCTGGCCTTCGGCATCGCGTTCTATGTGGGTGGTGAAGGCCATATGGGCGCCTATCGCGGGCTGGTGCGGCGCAAGCCCGTGGCCGCGCTGGGCATGGCCATCACCATGTTCAGCCTGCTCGGAATCCCGCCCACGGTTGGCTTCATGGGCAAGTTCTACGTCTTTAAGGAAGCCGTGCAGCATGGCTTTGTGGAAATCGCCATCATCGGCGTGCTGGCGAGCGTTGTGTCCGCCTTCTACTATCTCGGCCTTGTCGTGACCATGTTCATGCGCGAGGAAAGCGAAGTGGAAAAGGGCGTTTCCCTGGCGGGTATGAGGGCGGAGCCCGGCGGCGTTTTGTCGGCGGCGTCGGCCTCGCGCATAACGCTGGTGGGCACGGCGGTGCTGGTCTTTTTGTTTGGTATTCTGCCGGGGCTCTTTTTCGCCCTGGATTTCAACCTGGGATTGTTCTGAGAAACTGATGCTGTCTCCCTGCCGCTGCCATCCCGACGCTCATGAGGGGCTCCGCGAGATTTTCGGTCTCGCGGAGAGCGACGCCGTGGATACTGGCGAGATCGAGTTCAAGGAAGTGCCTTATTTCCTCGTGGCCCGGTCGCGCTCCCAGTGGCAGCCCGAGGAGAGCGGCGACATTAACGAGATTCACATCATGCGCGCCGGCGAGCGCGGGCTTGTGGTCGATCCCGATGCCGGCCAGCCGGGACGGCGGCAAACGCTGATTCCCTGGAGCAATGTGCTCTCCCTTTCCATCACACGCGCCGGCGAGGGCGCAGGAGGCTCGAAAGCGGAATGATTGATTTCGTCTGGCTAATTCCCGCGGTGATGGGGCTTGCCGCCCTGATCAACGGCCTGGGCTGCCGCAAGCTCGGCCGCGCCGCCGGCCATATCTCCTGGATGGCCATGGCCCTGACCTTTGTCCTGTCCGTGGCCCTCTTCTTCCAGGTCAACAACATCGCCCACGAGGGCGCCCATGGCGAAGCCGCCCACGCCGGGGAAAGCCACGGCGCGGAAGGGGAAAACCTCGATCCCGCCGAGCACCCCGAGCTGGTGCGCTGGCGCAACCTGAACGAGGAGCAGCGCACGGCGCTCAAGCAGGCCTATCTCTTCGTTCCCGCCGAGGATCCCGCCCATCCGTTGCCCTGGGAGACTTCCGTTCGCGAGGGACAGGGCGGCCAGGTCACCCTCTGGAAATGGTTCGAGATTCCCAATGTCTTCCAGGACGGCAAGACGATGGACGTGGAACTGGCCTTCCATGTCGATCAGCTCACCGTCATTTTTCTCCTCTTTATCAGTTTTGTCGGCCTCCTGGTCTTTATCTACGCCACCGGCTACATGAAGGAAGAGCACCACGGCAAACTGGAGCTCGATCCTGGCTACGCGCGATTCTTCAGCTATCTGGCGCTTTTCGCCATGTCCATGTATATCCTGGTGCTGGGCGCCAACATGGTCGTGATGTTCATCGGCTGGGAAGGCGTGGGCCTTTGCTCCTACCTGCTGATTGGCTTCTATTTCAGCAAGCCCTTCACGGAACAGCTCACCTGCTCCGACGCGGGCAACAAGGCGTTTATCGTCAACCGCATCGGCGACTTCGGCCTCATCGTCGGCATGGCGCTCCTCTTCTGGGGCTTCGGAACGCTGAACTTCCAGGAACTGATCACCGCCGTGACGCTTGGCGAGGCGCCCCCCGGCTTTGCTTACTCGGGTCTTCTGATTACGGCCGCGGCCCTGCTGCTTTTCCTCGGCGCGACGGGGAAAAGCGCCCAGATTCCGCTTTTCGTCTGGCTGCCCGACGCCATGGCGGGCCCGACGCCCGTTTCCGCGCTGATTCACGCGGCCACCATGGTCACGGCGGGCATCTATATGCTCGCGCGCCTCAATGTCGTCTATATGATGGCCCCGGCGGCCCTGGCCATCGTGGCCCTTGTCGGCGCGGCGACGGCCTTTATCGCCGCCTACGTCGGCCTGACCCAGCGCGGCATTAAGAAAATCCTCGCCTACTCCACCGTTTCCCAGCTCGGCTACATGTTCCTCGCCATGGGCGTTGGCGCTTTCGCCGCCGGCATCTTCCACGTCTTTACCCACGCGTTCTTCAAAGGCTGCCTGTTCCTCGCGGCGGGCTCGGTGATCCACGCCCTCCACCACGAAGAAGATGTCTGCAAAATGGGCGGCCTGCGGGCCAAGATGCCCAAGACGTGGATCTCCTACCTGGCGGCGACGCTGGCCATCGCCGGAATCGTTCCCTTCGCCGGGTTCTTCTCCAAGGATGAAATCCTTTACATGACCTTTGTCGCGGGGCAGGGGAGCACCTTCCACATGGCGCTCTGGGTTGTCGGCGTGATCACCGCCGGCCTGACGGCCTTCTATATGGGCCGCTCGCTCTTCCTCGCCTTCCACGGCAAGCCGCGCATGAGCGAGGAAAAGTGGAACCACGTCCATGAATCCCCCTGGAACATGACCGGGGTGCTCATCGTCCTCGCCATCTGCTCGGCGGTGGTGGGCCTGCTCAATGTGCCGTCGGGGCTGATTCCCCTCGGCGATTACAACGCCATGTTCCATCACTTCCTGGCGCCGGTAACCGATCGCGGGTCGCTTTTCGTGGCGTCGGAGTTCTACGGATTCACGGGCGGTCATGCGCCCTACGGCGCGCTGGTTGTCGGCGATGTCACCAAGGACGGAGCCCTCTATGCCGATTACCACGGGCCGGAATTGCTCCTCGCGATCTTCTCCGTGCTCATCGGCCTGGGCGGGCTCGGCCTCGCCTGGAAGCTCTATGGCAAGGGCAACCTGGAACCCGCGCGCAAGCTCTCCATTGGCGGGCTCAAGCCGCTGTGGAACGTCTCCTGGAACGGATGGTGGTGGGACGACGCCTATAACCTGCTGTTCGTCGGCGGCGCCATGCGGCTCTATCGCGCCGTGCTTTGGTTCGACAAGAATATCATCGATGGAATTGTGAACGGCCTCGGGCGGGTCTGTAACGCCTGCGGGCTGGAATTCCGGCGGCTGCAGAATGGCCAGGTCCAGATCTACGGCCTGGTGATGTTCCTGGGCGTTTGCCTGTTCCTGCTTTACTTTGCGCTGGGCATGGCGACGTTCCTGGGCGGCAGCCAGCCCGAGCCGCGCCGGGCCGCCGATGAAGCCGTGACATCCCAGGTGTCACCCGCGCCCGATGCCGGAACGGAAACCACCGAAAGCGCCGCGACGCCCTAAGAGGAAGACGACTTCATGATGCTGACCCTCATCATCTTTCTGCCCCTGGTTCTTGGCGCCCTCGCCTCCATGGCCCTCCCGGCCAAACAGGTCAAGTGGGCCGCCCTGGGCATTCTCATTCTCGATCTGCTGCTGGTGGTCATGGCCGCGGGCCAGTTCGATTGGACTGGCGGATACAGCAACCCCGCGGCGCCGCTCTTCAATGGCTCCATCGAAACGGGCTTCCAGCTCCGCGCCCATGTGCCCTGGCTGAGCGACTTCGGCATCAGCTACACCGTCGGCGTCGACAACCTCTCGATGATCATGATCATCCTCACCGCCGCCCTGGGCATTTTCGGCGTCCTCTGCTCCTGGACCGCCGTTGAAAAGCGCGAGAAGGAATACTACTTCTTCCTCCTCATGCTCCAGACCGGCATCATGGGCACCTTCCTCGCCCTCGACATGTTCCTGTTCTACATCTTCTGGGAGCTGATGCTGATCCCGCTCTACTTCCTCATCGGCATCTGGGGCTCGGGCAACCGCATCTATGCGACCATGAAGTTCGTGATCTATACGCTGGTGGGATCGCTGCTCATGCTGCTGGCGGTGATCTGGATGTATTACAACAACGGCGTCGATGTGGCCGGCGGCACGGAATACGTCCGCACCTACAGCTACGAGATGATGATGCTGACCCAGCACGGCTCCGGCGGCATGGGCACCTTCCACTCGGCCATGTTCCCCTTCCTGGCGCTCTTCCTGGCCTTTGCCATCAAGGTGCCGCTCTTCCCCTTCCACAGTTGGCTCCCCGACGCCCACACCGAGGCGCCCACGGCAGGGTCCGTCATCCTCGCCGGGATCCTCCTCAAGACCGGCGGCTACGGCATTCTGCGCTTCTGCCTGCCGCTCTTCCCCGAGGCCTCCGTCGCCTTTGCCCCCATGATCACCTGGCTGGCCGTGATCGCCATTATCTATGGCGCCATGACCGCCATCGTTCAGACCGACGTCAAGCGCCTGGTGGCGTATAGCTCCGTCTCCCACATGGGCTTTGTCATCGTCGGCATCTTCAGCATGAACCCCCAGGGCGTTTCCGGCGCCGTGCTCCAGATGGTCAACCACGGCATCTCCACCAGCGGCCTCTTCCTCGCCGTCGGCATGATCTACGAACGCCGCCACACCCGCCTCATGAGCGAATTCGGCGGCCTCGCCCGGAACCTCCCCATCTATGCCGCGCTGACCATGGTGATGGTGCTCAGCTCCGTCGGCCTCCCGGGCCTCAACGGCTTCATCGGCGAATTCTCCGTCCTGATCGGTTCCATGAACCACCTGCCCATCCTCGAGCAGGCCCAGGATCCCGCCAGCTTTGCCGCCGCCATGGGCATGGCAAACTATACGTGGCTCGTCACCGCCGCCGCCTCCACCGGCGTGATCTTCGGCGCCGTCTATCTGCTCCTCATGTATCAGAAACTCTTCTGGGGGAAACTGGACGAAGAGAAGAACGGCTCGCTCAAGGATCTCGTTCCCCGGGAATGGGGCCAGCTCGCCGTGCTCAGCGTCGCGGCCGTGGTCATCGGCCTGTATCCGCTGCCGCTCTTCAAAGCCATCGCGCCCGCGTCCGAGGCCGCGCTGGCTCCCGCCGCCGCAACGCTCGACCAGCCCCTGGCGGAATCCGGCGGGGGGATGGCCGGGGCCGCGGACAAACAACTGGCCCGCTGGGACGACGCGGCGCGGGCAAAGCAGTAGCCCCCCAAAAGTTTAAAAGAAACACTCGAAAAGACGATCAAGGGTTCCGCGAGAGAATGTTCTCCCGCGGAACGCCTGATTCCAGGCGGGATGAGCCAACCTCTCTGGTATCAGGCATCTCGGAAATGCGCTCCTCGACAGAAGTTCGCCGATGAAAAAAATCGTGACATTTGACTGAATTTCTTCTTGCGAGGGGATGGCGCAATGCGCAGAATGGAAGTCAACATTGGCGAGTAGTCCCTCCGTGGCTGCCCCTTTGTTCATACCCCCATGAAGGAGAGAGTCTATGAACTCCAAGTTTTTTGCCGCCGCCGTACTCGCCGCCGGCATGGTGATGACCCCGCTGGCCGCCTCGGCGCAGCTCACATTCACCCCCATCGTGACAGAGAATTTCGATGACGCCACCCTGGAAGCGGGCTTTGACGCCCTTGTCAAAGATCCCGCCGATGTGGACGCAAACAACAGCACGTGGAACCCCGGTTTCGACGTGACAACCGTCGGGGCGCCCACTCCGGCGGCCGGTCCCGGTGGCGATGGCCTCGTGCTCCAGGCGGTTTCCAACAATGTCGATGGCGTTGTCCAGGTTCTTTACCAGACTTTTGAACCCGGCGCTGGCATCACGGACTACGCCGCCGAAACGACGGTCCTTCCCTATGTCGCGGATGCCAACACCAGCAGCTCCTCTGTCTGGGGCGGCGTGGGCGTCTACATGGACGACAACGCCGAGAATGGCTACTGGCTGGAGCTTCGCAGCGACAGCTCCACCACCTTTGGCAACTATGCCAGCCTGCTTCGCTGGGATGCTGGTGTCAGCACGCTTCTGGCCCGCTACTATTTTGAAGTGGGTTCCGGTGGCGTCTCCGAAGGCGACATCCCCGACGGCCAGGGCATGGATTCGCAGGTCATCCGCGACCCGGAAGAATCGGCCACGAACCAGTGGATCCCCATGCGCGTCGTGGCCCAGGACACAGCGGGCGGCGTCACGCTGACCATTTACCTCGACGACCTGGTCAACCCCCTCGGCAGCTACGAAGACACGACGCCCCCGACCGTCACCGACGCGGGCAAGGCGATCATCTTCCAGACCGATCCCTTCACCTCGACCGTTGATCCCGACGATTCCGCCGGCCACATGTTCGAGAACTTCATCGTTTCCGAGGTTTCCGGCACCACCAGCGTGAGCGAGTGGAACCTGTACAACTAATCAGCAGTCCCCTTTCCTCATTGCCAACCGAATCGGGCGGAGGCTTCGGCCTCCGCCCGGTCTTTTTTTAGTCCTGTTCGCAGAATGATCACCCGAATACGGCGGGGAGCGCAGGCTTCCCATGGTTGCTCCTCAGCATACACAGGCATTCCTCCTCCCTCAGCGGCGTCTTTCACGGTAGGACAAGGAAGTAAGAAGAAGCTGAGTTTGATGACTAAGCTGGG
>CAYFUR010000003.1:44272-133818 GCA_964346275.1 uncultured Candidatus Sumerlaeota bacterium | reverse complement strand
ATGATCGCGCTTGAATCCAGGACCGCGTCGAAGGTGTTGTTGATGATCTGGGCATCGCGGAGGGCTTCATTTCCGCCGCTGTCGGCGCGGATCGCGTTCGTAACGTAGCCATAGCCGCTCTGGGCGGCGGAGCCCGAGTTCACGATCATCTCGAAAGTGTTTCCGTCAACAAGCAGGTTGTTCGAGTTGCTGCCACGCAGGGCGATTCCCACGCCCATGTTCACCTGCCAGTTGGAAATATCGATTGTGCAGTTCTGGATCGTCGTGTTGTGGGCCGAGCCGGGCGTCCCGGAATCGGCGAAGACGATGGTGCGCTCAAATTCGCGCAGGACGACTCCGTCAACGGTCCAGCCGTCGGTATTTCCCTCGCCGAAATAAATAAATCCGAGGTCGGGCTGGGGATAGGCGCGGGTGCCGCCGTGGGTGTTGCCCGCTCGCGTGTCGGTTTTGGCAAAACCTGTGACGGAGGCGCCCGAGGCATGGGCTTCGATGGTCACATTGCTGACGCCGTCGGGGGCGATCAGCGCCGTTATCGGAGTTTCGTTCCAGGTGTAGCCATAGGACGCGGTGCTCTGGCTCGCCGTATAGCTCGACATGGCATCTGATTGAGACCAGTCGAAATCACCCTCAAGAATCAGAGTGTCGCCGTTTCCGGCTGCCTGCACGGCATCGTCGATGCGGGTGAAGTCGTTGTCTGATGCGCTCGGTGTTCCGCCTGTGATCGAAAATGCTTGGACAGTTACCGTCGACTGCGCGGCTGCCGAGGAGGCCAGCACAAGACTCGCAATCAGCGCCGAAACTGGCGCCCAAGATCTCGAAGGGGACTTTGTCATTTGAGACCTGCCTTTAAAGAGAAGATGGTCAATCAAACACACAGGCTTTCCAAAAGCCGCGGCAGCCATGCGCTCCGCACTCTTTTCGAATCAAGACCTGCACGTTGAAAGGTTAGGAGACTCGAGACAGATTCGTTCCTGCAATAGAAATCAATGATTAAAGAAATTCCCGCCGAAAATCTGCGGGTCTTTACAACGCGGATCTCAGGGAATTCTCGTCTCCAGCCGGTCTCATTTCTTTGTTCGCATTTTGGATCCGGACAATTGGATCTAAAACAAGATTTCAAGTTTTTGTAACCCGTCCGAGCCAATCGCTGGCACGGGCATGGAATTGACCATCTTCGACGTTGCCACCTTTCCGATTTTTAGCAACCATCTTCCCGATATGGAGAAAACCTGGCCCACTCTTCGACTTTCCTTTTCTTCACCTCCTTCTCTCGAGGCCTGGGAGAGCTTCTTTGCCCTGGCAACGGCGGACCTGGATCTGCTGGGCATAGAGGAGGGAGAGATTCCTCAAGACACAGGCGGGCCCGCGAGCGCGCCCTCCTCGGTCCGTTTCTTTTTTCCCGCCGAGGCTGTGGAAGACGCCTTGAAGGCGGATTCGCGGGAGAAGGAAATCCGGGGGCTTGCCGACCGCTTCTTCCCGGGCTCCCTTTACGAACTGGGGTGGACGAATCTTCCCGATGAGGACTGGGGGGCATCGTGGCGCCGCCATTTCCATACAATGCGCGTTGGCCAGCGCCTGCTGGTCGGTCCGCCTTGGGAGGAAAAGCTCGGCCAGGAGGGCCTGAAGGATCCTGTTCGATTGCTCATCGACCCTGGCCAGGCTTTCGGCACGGGCTCTCACGAGACGACCCGGCTTTGCCTCGAGATGATCGAGGAACTCCCACCGGACGGGGGCGCCCTTCTCGATATCGGTACGGGATCGGGAATTTTGTCGATCGGGTGGATCAAGCTCGGTGGTTCTTTCGCCACGGGCCTGGAGATCGATCCCGTTTGCGAGGAAAACTTTTATCTGAATGCGAGATTGAATGGGGTGGAGGACGCGGTGCGGTTCATCCATGCCGCAGAACCGCTGCGGGGATTGGAGCAGGCTCTCTCGGCAGGATGCCCAGCACCCGGCTATATCGCCTGCAATATGCTGAGCGAGCGATTCTCCCCTCATCTTGCCGCCCTGCGCGAGATTGGGAAGCCAATGATCCTTTCCGGGTTCCTTCTGAATGAGCGTCCCGCCGTGAGCGCCTCGCTGAAAGAGTGCGGATGGAGCATGATCCGGCGCCTCGAATTGTCGGAATGGGGCGCCTTTCTCTGCCACCCTGTCTGAAATTCGAAAAGAGAACTTGGCGCGGTTGATTTTTCGTTTGCCCGGGAGACCCGTTTCGGGGGTAAGTGTAAGCGGTTACAAGAAATCCCCTGGATTCTGTTTTCTCAGTTTGACGATATGACCCAGAAAAAACGCGACACCCTCGCCGCACTCGGCTTCCTGGCTCCAAATTTCATCGGATTCGCTTTGTTCGTAGCCTTTCCGGTGATCTTCTCCGTGGTGCTTGTGGTGACCAATTGGAACCTGAAGCCGGCTGTGGAACCGCGCTTCACCGGGCTCGATAATGTCTGGAGGCTGGTTGGATTCCGCCCACTCGAAGGCGCGGAGCCTTCCGGCGGGCTTTTCTGGATCGCGGCTTTTCTTGGAAGCTATGCCTTGTCTATCGGCGGCGTGATTTTTTCCCTCACGTCGCTGGCTCGCCAGATGGCAGGGCTTCGCCTGGGCGGTTGGATCGGTCTTGCCACGTCGATCGGGTTGGTCGCTGCGTCCTTTCTGACCAGCGTGGGGGTCGGCCCGGCGCTCGTGGCCATTTTCATGCTCTTTGGCTGCTTTTTTTTCCTGACCGATGATGATTCGGCTTTTGCCGGTCCCGCCGCTCTCGGTCCCGGCATGATCACCCTCGGAATCATTGGAATTTATCTCCTCAAGGCCCCGGTGCTGGCTCGCTGGGAGCCGATCGACCCGAACTTTTATTATTATCTCTACAACACGCTCTACCTGATAGTGGCGATTCCGATCACGATCGTTGGATCGCTGGCGCTGGCGCTGATTCTATCCGAGCCCATCCTGCGCACCCGAGCCCGGAATAAATGGGGCCTGGGATTGATTCTCTCGCTCATCGGAGTTGTGGGCGTTGTCTGGCTTTGGAAGGCCGGCATGCCCGACCAGGGGGTTCTTTGGGGAACGTTCTGGTTGATCGCTGCCTTGGGCATTGCAGGCGGCATCTATGCATTCCGGACGCTCTTTTATATCCCAACGTTCACTGCCGGCATTGCCGTCATGCTGCTCTGGAAACAGATGTTCAATCCGACTTTCGGCCCGCTGAACGAAGGCCTGAGAATCATTTTTAATTTCCTCCATATAGACGCCGAACCCCCTCGCTGGCTCTCGGACCCGGACTGGGCCAAGCCGGCGATTATGCTCATGGGATTCTGGATGCTGGTCGGCGGCCAGAATATGCTGCTCTATCTCGCAGGACTCTCGAATATCCCGAAGGATCTCTATGAAGCGGCGAGTATAGACGGCGCGAATCGCTGGCAGGGATTCTGGAATGTCACCTGGCCGCAGCTCGCGCCCACAACGTTTTTCATCGTCATCATGAGCACGATCCTGGGGCTCCAGGGCGGCTTCGAACAGGCGCGCGTGCTGACTGAAGGCGGCCCCGCTGGTTCGACCAAGACGCTCGCCTATTATGTCTATGAAAAGGCATTCGAGGAACTCGAGCTGGGCTATG
Source organism: uncultured Candidatus Sumerlaeota bacterium (assembly GCA_964346275.1). GTDB lineage: Bacteria > Sumerlaeota > Sumerlaeia > SLMS01 > SLMS01 > CAYFUR01. Next base: position 130,208 of record CAYFUR010000003.1, on the reverse strand, counting down.
CCTCGGGCATCGCGTGGGTTCTGTTCGTCCTGGTCTTTCTTCTGACAGCGCTGAACTGGAGATTTGGAAACCGTTATGTCAACTACTGATCTGAAATCCGGCTCCAGGCCGGAAGACGACATGATGGGCGGGGCCCGCGAGTTGGCGATTCCCGTGGCGGAAACGCCGGGCCGCCGGATCATGCGCGCCGTAACCTGGTTTGCGCTCTACCTGGTGCTTTGCGCGGCGGCATTCCTGACAGCACTGCCCTTCGTCTGGATGGTTTTCGGAAGTTTCAAGACGCGGCAGGAAGTGGAAGAACCGGGCTTCGTGCCGGAGCGTTGGAAACCCGCGGAGGCCCAGGCGACAGCCCCGCCCGTTGAAAAAGAAGACCTCTCGCCGGTGGTAGAAGTCTCGGTTCGTTTCGATGATCCCGGGCCGGATTTCGCGGAGACCGATACGCCGCCGCAAGCAGATTTCCAGTTTTCCGGAGCGAGTATCGACGAAACGTTTCCGCCCAGCCTCTGGCAGGGCTCCATGACGGCTCGCTTCGATTTTGGATCACGAAGCGTCTATACGATGGTGCGCGACCTGGCTCTCGAGCCGGGCAAGCCGGATACGGAACAGACAGATCACAGCTTCGAGGTGCGTGTCAGGCTCTTGGACGAGGCACCTGAGGATGTCTTGCAGAAAGCGGACGAAGTTGTGGAGGCGGAAGGCTTCGAGGTCGAAGACACGGCCCAGTCGGCGATGCCCAACGGCGAGTTTGTCTATCTTGTGAGGACTCGCGATGTTTCATTGCTGGTCGAAGTCGTGGATCTCAACTCGGAAGCGCCGGGCGCCGCACCCGCGGAAGATGATAGGCAACAATACGCGCACACCAATGAGTTTGATAATTATCTGATCGTGCTGCGCATGGAACCGGATAAATACACGGGCAAGCTGCTCGACGTCTTTTTCGTCCGCTGGTATTACAACAGTATTTTTACCTCCCTGGCGATTACGTTTCTTCAGGTCTTCACCAGCGCCATGGCCGCGTACGCCTTCAGCCGGATCGTCTGGCCGGGGCGCGACTATGTCTTCTTCCTTTATCTGGCAACGATGATGATCCCCGGCGTGGTGCTGATGATCCCGAACTATCAGCTCATGGTGTGGTTCGACTTTGTGGATACCTATCGCGGCCTTGTGATTCCCGCCGCGTTCACGGCTTTCGGGACGTTTTTGATGCGCCAGTTCATGATGACGATTCCACCCTCTCTGGACGAAGCGGCGCGTATAGACGGCGCCTCGCACTGGCAGACGTTCTGGGAGGTGATCCTCCCCCTGAGCCGCGCCGGGCTGGTGGCGCTGTCGATCTTCACCATGCTCATGGCCTTCCAGTCCTTCTTCTGGCCGCTGGTGATGCTCAATAGCGAAAACCTGTTCACGCTGCCGATCGGGCTGCTTCGCCTGGATTCGACCTATGGCCGTCAGACCGAGCTGATTCTGGCCGCCACGGTGATGAGCGTTCTGCCGCTGATCGTGCTGTTCGTGCTCCTGCAGAAACAGCTGATCAAGGGAATCCAGCTTGGCGCCGTGAAGGGCTGAACGCCGCGGCGGCGCTTTCCCACAAATCTTGCATTATTCTTGGCGAGAGTAATTTCGCCTCAGCCGGAGTGCGTTGTCCTGAGCCACGGGCCGCCGCCGCTCCGGTTTTGCGCGACAATCTGACCCGGCTTCAGGAAAGGGGCATTTCATGAAAAGTTGGTTGCTGCATCGCCAGGAGGGGCTCGATGCGATGGAGCTGGCTTCCGACGTCGAGAAGCCAGAGCCGCAAAAGGGAGAGGTGCTGCTTAAAATTCATTATGCCGCGTTGAACCCGGCGGATCATTACCTGGCACGGGCCATGTATCCCGCCAAGCCGGAATTCCCCCACATCCTTGGGAGAGACGGCGTTGGAGAGGTCGAAGAGGCTGGCCCGAATGTTTCGAAATTTAAGAAGGGCGACATTGCCGCAATCCTTCGCGGTGAAATCGGTGTCTCGAAGCGGGGCACGTTTGCCGAATATGTCGTCGTGAACGAGGACCTGCTGATTCCCGTGCCGGACGGATGGCGCGAAGAGGAGGCGGCCGCTGCTCCCCTCGTCTTCCTCACCGCTTACCAGGCCCTGACCCAATGGGATTTCGAACAACCGGGCAACGTGCTGATCACCGGTGCCACCGGTGGCGTGGGCGTCGCCGCGACGATGCTGGCAAAGGCCATGGGGCATCGTGTTGTCGCCCTCTCTCGAAGTAAAGAAAAGGGGAAAGAGCTGGAAAAAATCGGGGCGGACCTCGTCCTCGATCCCCGCGACGAAAAGCTCGCAAAGAAAGTGAAGGAATTCACGGGCCGTGATGGGATCCAGGTCGCCGTGGACAATATCGGCGGAGAGTTCTTCACCCAGGTCGTGGCCACGCTGGGTTATCGCGGCGCGGTCAGCTGCGTCGGCCGCCTGGCGGGGCCGGTGCCGGAATTCAATACGGCGATGCTGTTTTTCAAGCGTCTGCGTATCGGAGGAACCGCCGTCGGCGATTATTCCACGGAGGAAGCCCAGAAATATTGGAAGGTGATTCTCGATATGCTCAACAAGAGCGGCCAACGGCCCATCATCGATCATGTCTATGCGTTCGAGGAGCTGAAGGAAGCCTTTGCCCGCCTGGAGGAAGGGCCCATGGGCAAGGTGCTGATCAAGGCGCCGGCCTAGGGAGCCTGGTTTTCCCGGCCGTTTTTCCGCGCCCGAAGTTCTTCCGCCAGGCGGAGAATTTCGGGCGCTTCTTTTTCCAGAACGGCCGGAAAGATTTCGTGGAATCGTTCGTCCCCCGCGCGATTCAGGTGGCCCAGGTCGCCAAGGTGATCGTTGGGGAACCGGCGGATAAGCGGCTCGACGATGTAGAGATTCTCATGGCGTTTCTGGAAAGCGGCGATGTGGCCACGGTATGCCTCAAGGATTCCCTTCTCTTCATAGTAATCCACAACGACGTTGGGCAAAGGAGTATTCACGAGAACGACCGGCACGTCGTTCTGGTCGGCGATTTCCAGGAATTCCTCGAAGATGGAGAGAACTTCCGGATCTTCAAAAAGCTCCAGCGGCGTATAGTTATCGATGTAGTTTTGAACGGCGTTGGGCCCGTTGACTTCGTCCTCGAAGAGGAGAATGGCTCCGTGCTCTTCGTATTGCTCAAGCCACGAGGCCTCGCGTTCCGGGCGCTTGGGCCAGCCTTCTCCCTCGAGAATTGAGGAGAGGGCCCGCTGGATCCCATTGCGATAAGTTGCGCTTGGGGGCATGGCTGTATATTCAAAAAGATCCCAGGCAAGACGCCATCTCCCGTCATCGAGCAGGCTTTTGAAAAGTGGATACGAAGGAAGCGACAGAAAGGCCCTGTCAGCCATCAACTGGACTTCTCCCAGGCGGAGGAACTCCGTGGGGATGGAGATATAATTCGGCATGAAGCTGGTCAGGATGATCCGGGGCGGGGGATTGTATTCCAGGTAGCTTTCCATCGTATAGACATAGGCGTCCACACCGAAAAAGGGCCATGTGAAGTTCCGCGCTTCGAAATCCGGACCAAAAGCTTGTTCCACTGAATCCGGCCGGATCGAGAAATAGCGGCTGTCGCCCATGATCAGGATGTCCTCCGGGTCCTGGCCATCGGTCATTGCCTGCTGTTTGCGAACGGCCACGGGGAACACGTCGTCGAGGAAAGCGCCGCGGCTTTGATAGACCAGGCCCTCGGCGATGAGGATCACCAGGAACGCGGCCATCGCGGCGACGGGCCAGCGGCTAGAACTGGAAGTAGATGAACGCGCGTCCATCGAAGGCGCCTCCCACGGTGAGTGAGAAATACAGAAGCAGATAGAGCAGAACCCGCGCCCAAACGGGCATGCGCCACTGGATCATCAGGTCGTCTTTTCGATATTGAAAGACCTGGAAGACGACCAGCAGAGCCGTGTATCCGATGAGACGAAGGAAATCCTGCCCCGTGCCGGACAAGTCACCCCATCCGACAAAAAGCCGGTGGATGATGATGGGAAAGTCGGCGATATTCTCAATTCGAAAGAGCACCCAGCCGAGACAGGTGAAGTGAAACATGACAAGGATCGGCAGGACGCATCGCCAGCCTGCCGGCTGATTCTCCCTGGTAAATTCTTTTCCCGCCAGGCGATAGCCGATCAAAAGCGCGCCGTGAAAGATGCCCCAGGCGACAAAGTTCCAGGCGGCGCCGTGCCAGAGGCCGCCCAGGCCCATGGTGATCATGAGGTTGCGGAAGACTTGCCGGCGCGTGCCCCGGCCGCCCCCGAGAGGGATATACAGATAGTCGCGCAGCCACTGTGACAGCGTGATGTGCCACCGCCGCCAGAAGTCCTGGGGGTCCAGGGCGAAATAGGGCAGGCGGAAATTCAGCCGCAGCTCGAAGCCGAGAAGCTTGGCCGTGCCGCGCGCGATATCCGTATAGCCGGAGAAATCCGCATAGATCTGGAAGGCAAAGGCATAGGTGGCGATGAAGATCTGAAGCGCCGATGCGTTTGCCAGGTCGGCATAGATGGGATCGACGATTCTCGCCAGGTTGTCGGCGATGAAGACTTTCTTGTACAAGCCCCAGAAAACGAGCCAGGCGCCTTCGCTGGCGCGTTCCATGGTCAGCTTGCGGGGGCTGAGGATCTGGGGGAGCAGGTGGCTCGCGCGTTCGATCGGGCCGGCGACGAGTTGGGGAAAGAAGGCGACGTAGAGGGCGAAATCGGGAAGGCTCCGCGTTGGCTCCACCTTCCCCTTATAGACATCGATGGTATAGCTCATGGTCTGAAATGTGTAAAACGAGATGCCAACGGGAAGAACCACGTCGAGCACGAAGGGGCTCACGCCGATACCGAAGAGCTGGAACATCTCCTCGAAGCTCTCGGCGAAAAAGTTGAAATATTTGAAGAACCCGAGCATTCCAAGGTTGCCGACGATGGAGCATATCAGAAGAAAGCGCCGCTTTTTCGGATTGGTGGACCCGTGGATTCCCAGGCTGCAGGTGAAGTCCAGCGCCGTGGAGATCAGGATGAGGGAAAGGAATTTCCAGTTCCAAAATCCGTAGAAGAAGTAACTGGCCAGCACGAGCAGCCGGTTTTGCAGCTTGTGTGTGAGGAGATAATAGGCAGTAAGAACAACCGCGAGAAAGACGGCGTATTCGATGCTGTCGAAAAACATGCGCGACGGTTCCTCGCGGTCGGGGGGAGCCGCTTATGGCGTTGCCCTATGGAGGGCAAACGAGAAGGGAGCGTCAACCGGACAAAGCATCCCTGTTTTGATTTGGAATGTTGCGGGAGGGAGGCGCTACTCGGGTTTGGGGGGATTCGTCAATGCTTCGACAAGAAGCGGCAAGACGCGCTTCAGGCCATGGCGGCTGGCGAGACGCCCGGCGCGATAGAGCTTTTCCGTGGACATGCCGCTGCCCATGAGAAGACCCGCGACCGCCGCCCCGATGATCGCACTCCGCGGGTTCCTCCTGATCAGCTTGCGGGCCGCAACCTGCGACTTTTCCGCGGGCTGGAACTTTTCCGTCGATTCAAGAAAGCGCAGCCGCGCCAGTTCCCGTTCCACAAGAAGGGTTGCGTATTTCCGTCTTTTCGGCAGTCCGATCATATTTTAAGTGCTTTCACGTAGAGAACCAGGATCAGAGCCGCGGCCGCATGCATGGCCGAGACTGTTCCACCTGTATAGACCAGGGAACCAGTTGCAACATAAACCCACCTGGCCAGCGCATAGACAAGGGCAATCCAGGCGATGGCGATGAGGATCCAGATGTGCAGCATAACCACGGCGCGAGCAAAGAAAAGGCGCGTCTTCTCCTGCGCCAGGAAGGCCATAAGACGCAAGTGGGCGCGGACAAAGTCCGCGCCCGCATGATATATTTCCTTCCAATTCTCCTGAATTTCATTCAGGAGTTCCTTCCATTCTTCATTTTCCCCGTTCCCTGCGTCCCGGCACGATTGTTCTGGATCATCAGGCCCGGGGGAATCCCGGAAAGGAGATTGGTCTCCATTTCCGGTTTCTTTCGGCCGCACGGGCTCGCTCATCGGCTTTATCGGCGGCTGCGCAGGAAAAGGCCGGCGATGAAACCAACTCCCGCCGCGATGAGGAGCGACTGGCCGGGATTGCGGCGCACAGAGCGGATGACGGCGGCCTGGATGTCGTTCAGCGACTTATCGGCGACTTTATCATAGGTGTCGTGAATGGCATGGCCCGATTTTTCGACGGTTTCGGACAAGCCACTCCGCACCCGATCATAGACTTCACGGGCGCGCTTGGGGCTCGTCCCCGTTTTTTCAGCGATATCTTCCACGATTTCGTCCGTGATTGTCTTATTATCAGCCATCGTTTCCTGCCTCCTTAAGGTTAAGAGGGTCTTTCTTACAATGACACGTAAGACCTCAAATGCTTGCCAGCGCAATGTCAATACCAACGGAGATCCAAGTCCAGGCTTTCCAGGCTGAAAGCTCCGTTTTTCAGGGCATCCCCGTTCCTTCCAAGGCCTTCAACCATTCCGTGTGCACTGTCCGGGCAAGTTCGGCGATTTCCTCGCGGGTCGTTTCACCTTCAGACAAGTCTTCAGTCAGGATCGTCAAATAATACTCTTTGTTTCCCTGAGACACAATCGCGGTGTCATGGCTGATCCCCGTGATATTTCCCGTCTTGTGGGCCACGCGCACTCCCTCGGGAAGCCGGGCGGGGATCATCTCGTTGTAGCGCTGATCGAGAAGGATTCGCCGCATTTCCGCGCAGGCTTCTGGCGAGGCCGCCTGATTCCGAGCGATGGCCCCCATTAATGTGTTCAGATCCCGGGCGGAAATCAGATTGGACATGTTTGCCTGATAGGCCTGCTCGTCCATGAGGCAACGAACCACGAAGCCATCGTTGGCCCCAAGCGTGCGCATCGTGGCCGTAATCCGCTGGGGGGTGAGCCGGGTGATCAGAAGATTCGTGGCCAGGTTGTCGCTGACCACGATCATTTGCTCGGTAAGGATGAGAATCGGAACGTCCTCGTTGAGCCGGCGGGAAAGTTCATCACGTGGATCGACTTTGTATGGCGAGCCATCGATCATGCTTTCGAAGAAGGGATATGCGTTGATGGTGTCCTGGAGGGAAAAGTCCGCCGCATCGGCCCGGCGGAAAACCTCGATCATGACGGGGACTTTCATGGTGCTCGCGGCGTGAAAGAGTTCGTCTCCACGGTGGGAAAACTCGAGGCCCGATTCCGGGTCGTTGAAGGCAAGGCCGATGCGGCATTGATAGGCCTCTTCCAGTTCGGTGATATACGATCGAAGGCTTTCTTGCATGGGAGAAAGGATTGTTTCCTTTGTAGGGGTGTTCACGGGAACATGCGCTCCGCCGCTACAGGATCCGAGGTAGAAGATAAGAGAAAAAAGGGCAAGACAGGCGCTGAGTGGACGCATTAGAATTTTCCCGTCGCCAACTTGAGCAAGATCATCAGGGCGAAGCTTGCCGCCGTGGCCGCCATGGAACCCCAATAAAGCAGATACTCGTAGAAGGCCGGGCGCGGGGTCATGGGAGTGATATACAGATAGGCGACGCAGGCCAGGGCACCGAGCAGCAGAAGGGCTGGAGCGATAATGCGTTTCGAAAAAACGGAGAGTAAAAGCAAAAGGCCGGCGGCGCCGCCGACGATGGAGCCACCCATTCCATAGGGATAATAATGATTCTGCAGCACATTGACGAAGTTTCCCGGGATTGAAATCCCGACCGTGTTCGCGGCATTGATTGCAAAGGCCCCGACCAGGAACAGGCCGGCAGCCATGCGGATGCCCCGGAAGCCCCATTTAAACACTCCGGAAAGAAGCCCGCTCTTAGAGGAACGAAGCTCGCTGGCGGCCGCTTCCTGCTCTTCGGCGCTGGGCCCTGCCCCGAGCATCTGGGTGTCACCCAACAGTCCTTCGTCGAAGGCATTATGCGCGAGTTCCTTCGCTTCCTTTTCTGCTTCTTCTTCGGAAGCGCCGCTTGCCTGGAGTCGTTCTTTTTCCGCCTGGGCGAGGGTCTTTTCCTCCTTTTTTCTGCGGCGCGCGTCCTCGATGTCGTCGAGCCACCGGAAAAGAGGGTCGCGCCAGACAGCATGGCGTTTTCGCGGCTGGATCTTTTCGCGTTTCGCCCAGCGGCCACGCTGGAGGATCATGTCCTCATAGCCAAACAACTCTTCGAAAAACTCTTCCCAGCGCTCTCCGCTGAACCGGCAAACAAAGTCCTGGATGGATTCTTCGGATACGCCGCGGACGCGCAGGATTTTAAGCATGTCCTGGACGTTTCGGATGGGCTTGCGGCGCTGCTCGCGGAGCTTGCTCTGAACCACGAGCTGGTAGCCCAGCGCCAGCGCGAAGGCCAGCACGGAAACCACGATCCAGGGGCCGAGAAGTCCCAGCGTATAGAGCACTCCGAGGCCCAGCAGCGTTCCGATTGCGGTGATCGCCCACCCTTTCAGGGTCATCCCGAAGAAAACGGAGCGTACGCGGCGGAAGAGGAAGTCCTTTGTGGCGATGCCATTGATGACAAAGCTGAAGAGCGGCGTCAGGACGAGAAGACCGAGAAAAGCCGCGGCGAGAAAATAACTCTGCAGAACCACTGACGCGATAAATCCGAGGACCGCCAGCGCAACGAATCCGATGCGTGTATAGCGCCGGAGTTTGATGCCCGGGGCGGAATAATAGTCCTTTTGTTCTTTCTCGAGAAGAGCGACATGATGCTCTCTCGGGGTGTAGGGCCCTTTCGCTGAATCAATTCCGAGGTAGGATTCCAGGGTGCTGACCACGTCGAGCATCTTCTGGAAACGATCGCCGGCATCTTTCGAGAGCATTTTCTCGATGATCAGGCTCAGGTCTTTCGGGACATTCTTGACGTGCGTCTCGATCGGCTCGAGTGGCTGGGAAAGATGCTTGGAAATGATTTCAAAGGAGGTGCGTCCGGTGAACGGCGCTTTGCCCGCGACAAGGTAATAAAGCGTGCAGCCAAGGGAATACTGATCGGCGCGGTGGTCGACCATTCCAGCGTCGCGCCCCTGTTCTGGCGCCATATAGGAGGGCGTGCCCATGGCGGCGGAGGCGCCTGTCAGGTCGCCCATGGCTGCTTTGCGGAGTTCATCCTCTCCGCCATGGTCCAACCCGGCACGTTCCACGGGCCCGCCGCGGCGCTTGGCAAGGCCCATGTCCGCAATTTTCACAACGCCATGCTCGTTGAGCATCAGGTTGTCCGGCTTGATATCGCGGTGGATGATGCCCCGGCGGTGGGCATAGGCGAGGCCGCGAGCCGCCTGAAGAACGTAGCCCGCAGCGTCCTCGTAGGCCATGCGCCCATCACGCTTGATCATTTTCCCGAGGTCTTCGCCGACAACATACTCCATGACAATGAAGTGCGTTTTTCCGACCCGGCCGACGTCGAAGACCTGGACAATGTTGTGGTGGTTCAGCTGCGCGGCGGTGAGGGCTTCACGGGTAAATCGCGCGACGAAGGCGGGATCTTTTGAAAACCTCCCCGGCAGAACCTTGACAGCGACCTCGCGATCCAGCGACACCTGGCGGGCCAGATAGACGGCGCCCATGCCCCCCGCCCCCAACTTCCGGATAATGACGTATCCGGCGATATGACGGCCCGTCAGGTCTGTCTCGTCGAGTTCGTCCTCATCCTCCTGCGCAGCGGAAGAATGAGGCGTTGAAACCGTGGGAATCGGTTCTCGTGATTCACCAGGAATGGCCCCCTGGCTCTGTTGGGGCGGAGCGGTGGGCGCCTCGTTCGGCACAGAATCGGAAGCTTCTCCGAGAACTCGTGTCTCGGCTTCATTCACCGGGGGGCCATAGGAATCTTCTTCCCGCGATTGCAGATGAACAGTCTTCTCCTCGGACATGCTCTGCGCTGCCAGCGGCATGGTTTCCTGATCGACCAGCTCGCTGGCCCGCTCTTCCGGGGCGTCGATAATCTGGGCGCCACATAGGGCGCAAAGCCGAGTCTGATTTCCGGGTGTGGAAGCGGGAGCAATCTTCTCTCCGCATTTGTCGCAGCTTCGAGGCGCGTCCATAGACGTCTCCGGGGGGCAATGATCGAGGATGGCTGTCCGTTTTGTGCGCAAGGATAGGACGCTTTTGGCCGCCTGTCAAAAAGAACACAAATTCAGAAAACATAGTCGCCTATCCGCTCGCCCCGGGAAAGGCAATGTTTTTCGGCGAAAAGAAGAAAAGCCTTTTTCTCTATGAAAGAAATGTCCCGCTCTTATGAGATTTTTTCCGCTGGAATGGATGCCCCCTCGGGATTCAGCCAAAGGAAAAGCCCCGCCACCGGGCAGGGCCTCACAGGCAATCCACGAGAGCTTGTCGCGCGGCAATCCCGGCGGGCAGGCTATTCCAGAAGGGATTCCAGTTCTTCCGCTTCTTCCTGGAGCGAGAGCCAATTGCCCTCCACCTCTTCTTTCTTTGACTGAACCTTTTCCAGCTTGGCGGACAATTCCTGGAGACGCTGTGGATTGGTGGAGGCTTCCGGCTGTGCCATTTCGTTCTCGATCTGCCGGATGGCTTCTTCGAGCTGGTAAATCATGTCTTCGTGCTCTTCCACCTCGCGCTCGATTTTTCGCAGGCGGTTTTTCGCCTGGCGCTCGCGCTGCTGGCGATCACGCCGTTCCGAAGAGGACTCCTTCTTTGGCGTTGCTGCAATTTGTTCCGCAAGGCGCTTGGAGTCCACTTTTTTGGACACCGCCGGTTGCGCGGCGCCATTTCCCCCCCCGCCGTTTTCGTGCAGTTCCTTCAGAGAGAGGTAATCGGAATAGTTGCCGGGATAGTTCTTCAGGCCGCCATCGGAGACTTCCACAATGCGAGTGACCACGTTGTCGAGGAAGTAGCGATCGTGGGAAACGAGGACCACCGCGCCGTCGTATTGGCGCAGCGCTTCTTCCAGGGTGAGCCGCGATCCGATGTCCAGGTGGTTGGTCGGCTCGTCGAGAAGAAGGAGGTTGGCCTTGCCGCAGAGCATCTTGGCCAGGCGCAGGCGCGTGCGCTCGCCACCGGAAAGCATGTGGATCTTCTTCTGCACGTCGTCGCCGCTGAAAAGAAACGCGCCGAGGATATGCCGGGCCTTATCGGAAACGGAGAGGGGCACCGTCGCGTGAAATTCGCCAAGCACGGTATTGTCGGGATGGAGGTCCTCCTTGTCATACTGGGCAAAATAGGATGCATCGACGTTTGACCCATACTCGCATTTTCCGCGGTAGTCGCCGTCGCGCCCCGCCAGAATCCGCATGAGTGTCGTCTTGCCCGCGCCGTTGACGCCGACGAGGGCGACTTTCTCACCCCGGTAAAGCGTGAAATCGACGCGATCGAGAACCGTCAGGCTTCCATACGCCTTGGAAACACCCTCCGCCGTGATCACCTCTTTCGCGCTGCGCGGCGCCGAGGGGAATTGGAACTTGATGGTGCCCTGGTCCGGCGTGGGAGCCTGCACTTGCTCGATTTTTTCAAGCTGCTTGACCCGCGATTGGACGAGCGCGGCCTTGGATGCCTGGTAGCGAAATCGGTCGACGAACTTCTGGATATGAGCGATTTGCTGCTGCTGGTTTTCGTAGGTCCGCTGTTGGATGTCCCGGCGTTCCGCCCGCTTTTCCACCGCTTGCGAAAAGTTGCCCCGGTAAACAACAACTTCGCCGCGGTCAATCTCGACCACTTTCTTGGCCAGGGCGTCCATGAAAGAGCGTTCGTGGCTGACCATGAGCACCGAGCCATTGTGGCCCTGGATCCACTGGGCAAGCCACTCGATGGATTCGATATCAAGATGGTTGGTCGGCTCGTCGAGGAGGATGACATCGGGATTCTGAAGGAGGATCTTGGCCAGGGCGATGCGCATCTGCCATCCGCCGGAGAACTCGTTACATGGGCGCTCGTAGTCCTTGGTTTGAAATCCCAGCCCCCCGAGCACCTTTTTGATCGTCGCGTCCATGGAATAGAGGTCGCGCCGCTGGGTTTCATGCAGCAAGTACTCGTAGCGCTCGGCGATGCTCTGGAATTTGGGCGAGTCGTGATCGACATGGCTCATTTGCTCTTCCAGGCGGCGCATCTCCTCTTCGTGTTCCAGGAGGTCGGCGTAAACCTGGCGGCATTCGCCGATGACACTGTGATCGCTTTCCAGCGTGATTTCCTGGGGGAGATAGCCAACTTCCGTGTTTTTCGGGACCGAGACGGTGCCTTCGTCGGGAGTAATGATTCCCGCGATAAGACGCAGCAGCGTGGATTTGCCCGTTCCATTGGCGCCGATGATCGCGGCGCGCTCGCCGTCTTCCACTTTGAAAGAGGCGCGGTGAAGGATGGGCCGGCCGCCAAAGGCGAGGCTGAGATTCTGGACATCAAACATGGAGGCTCAAATTCAGGGAGAGTCGCGCGATTGCCTCGCGCGGAGCGGGGGAGTGATACGGAGAGCGGCGTTTGCGCACAAGGAGAAGTGTGAATGTTCAGTGAGTTGATCGGCAAGTTTGAGAAAAAAATCACAAAGTCGGTGTTTTTTCTCTTGTGCCAGGTGGGTTAGACCTCCTATTTCCCGCGGGCGTTTGATGAGCACCCTGGTAAGATTCAGGGCCGCAAGCTTTGCTCACTCAGCTAAGAGGCCAACCGCGCCGTGTCGGATGACGAGGATCGGTGGAAGAATTGGGGGCGCTCACTGCGAGCGGAAGGCGTCGCGATCTCGATTCCTTTGGTCATGATCGTCTTTCCCCTGGTAGGCGGTTTGATTGGCAAATATTTGGCTGACAAGCTGGAGTTGCCCTGGATCTTGTTTGTCGGGCTTGTTCTCGGTCTTGTTGCAGGAATCCGGGAGGCCGTCTCGCTGATCAAACGACTCAACCAAATTCAAAGGTAAGGGCCCTTTTGGCGCCTCAGACGATCCAAAAGAGCGGACTGGACAGGAGTGACCTGGCGCACGTCTTCGTTGTGACGGCTGTGGCAAGCGCTGTCATCACAGCAGGCACTGCTCCCATCGATCTGCTCTGGTCGCTCCGCTATGGATTGATGGCTGCTCTGGCCCTTCTGAACTGGATCGCTTTGGCGAAGATTCTCCAGGGAGTCACGGGAGATCGAAAAGGTATTGATCTCCTGGTGGGAGTTACGCTCAAGCCTTTGCTCCTGGTCTTCCTGCTGATCTACGCGATGCACTTCGGGATTGAGGCGACCTCCTTCCTTTTGGCTTTGAACACATTTTTCATCTGCCTCTTCCTCTATATGGAGTGGCAGAAATATACTGGACGCTCCGCCTCCGCGGCGCGCGTCCTGACACCGGCGAAACCAGAGGCGAATGGCTAAGGCAACGACGGAACAACATCAGGAAACACTGGCTCGGACCGAAGACGGCGGCTCCGCTCTGGATGCGCACTCAGAGGGAGTGGCGGCAGCGGGTCACGGCGAGCACACCGGCGAGGCGGATTATGGAGCAGGCCATGGTCCGGAGCTCGGGCGCTATATCGAGCACCCACCCGAACCGCCGCACCTGATCCAGATTTGGTATAAGCTCGAGCAAAAGAAGCTCGCGAAAGAATATGTCGAAAAACACCCCGGCGACGCAAAGCCCTCTGTGGTTGAAAAATGGGTGGAGTGGGATGAAGAAACCCAGGAGTGGGTCGAGGTTGAGGGCGAACAGCCCACCGCCGCCCAGGTTTTGCACGCGGGAACGCTCAAAGAGAAAATGCCATTGATCGGCTATGGTCCCTGGGAAAACCATGTTTATCTGGGCTTGTCTGGCATTGTTCTGATTCTCATCTTCTGGCTGGCGACGGCCAGCATGCGCCGCGACCGGAAAAGGGCGCTTCGGTATCCTTCCCGTGGCCAGGTTTTCATCGAATATATTGTCGGCAGCTTTGACAGCTTTTGCAAAGGCCTGCTCGGCGAAGAGAACGGCCGGCGCTATATGCCTTTCATCGGCACGCTGTTTTGTTTGATTCTGACGGGCAACCTGATGGGCCTCGTGCCCCTGCTGAGGGCACCCACCTCGTCGGTACTGATTACTTTCAGCCTGGCGCTTTGCACTTTCCTGGTAACGCAGGGAACCGCCTGGATCAAACTCGGCCCGCTCACCTACATACACCACCTTATGGGAAGCCCGAGAGATGTTGTCGGTTGGATCCTTTCGCCGCTTTTTCTGATTCTCGAGATTATCTCCGACTTCATCGCCAAACCCCTTTCCCTTGCCTTGCGTCTTTTCGGCAACATTCTCGGCAAAGACATCCTGCTGGGAGCGTTCCTCGGAATGGGGATTGCGCTCATGGGTGCGATTTCCGAGCCGCTTGCGAACTATATCGGCTTTCCCCTGACGATTCCTTTCTATTTTCTCGGGATTTTGCTGTCGACGATCCAGGCGCTGGTCTTCGCGCTTCTCTCGACGATTTACATCTCCCTCGTGCTGCCCCACGATCACGAGCACCACGATGATGAAGAAGAGGTCATTTCAGAGTACCACCACGTTGGCTCGGCGCAGACTGCGACGCCGGCCTGATCGGAATCGCCTTTAGGGCGCATTCCACTGACTGTTGGGTAAAAGCCGCTTCGTCCTTTAACGGGCGGTTTTCAATATACCAGGGACGCAACAGGCGCCCTCAAATTCCTTGGAGGCATTTTTCATGTTCGGTGAAGCTACTGCCGCTACCGTGCTTGCTTTCTCCTATCCTCTTGGCCTTGGCCTTGCCGCTTTCGGCGCTGCTTTCGGCATCGCCAAAGCCGTTTCGTCGGCGATGGAAGCGATGGGCCGCCAGCCCGAGGCGATCGGAAAAATTCAGACCGCAATGATTATTGGTGCCGCGTTTATCGAGGCTCTCGCGATCTACGTTCTGATTTCTGTATTCCTTGTTCCGACTGGCTAAGAACCGGGAAAACTTCTCATCTCATTTCGCCGGAAAGGGATCTATGCAACTGGTCTTCTCATTTCGGCGTGATGAACTGATCCTCACCTTGGAAAGAAGGTTGGATTCATGATTTCGCCCATTCTTTCGCTTTCGGCGGCGGCCGGCACGCTCGCATCTCAGGTGGCGGTCGTCGTGATTGCTTTCTTCATCGTCATGTGGATCCTGGTCAAGTTTGCCTGGGGTCCGGTGATTCGTCTGATCGATGAACGCCGCGAGATCGTTTCGCGGGAATTCGATCGCATCGACGAGAAACAGTCGAAGCTCGATTCGCAGATCGACGATTACGAAAAGCGCCTTCGCCAGATTCAGGACGAAGCGCGCGAGATGATGAACAAGGAAATCGAGCGAGGCAAACAAACCGCCGCGGAGATTGTGGAAGAAGCGCGCAATCAATCCGAGGAAATGAAGAACAAGGCTGCTTCCGATATCCAATTGGAAATCGAAAAGGCGCGCTCGGACCTGCGGGATCAGATGGTGACCCTCACCATCCACGCAACCCAGCGGCTCCTCGAGGCGGAACTGGATGACGAGCGGCGCCGCCAGCTCGTCGGGAGCTTTATTTCGGAAGTGGAGAACCTTAAGCGGTGATGCAGGCGAACCTTACACTCGTCGATTCCTACAGCGACGCCCTTTTCGGCGCGGCGCGCAAGGCTGGTGCCTTGGATGACATCGCCGTGCAGATCACTCAATTGTTGGATCTGGTTCGCGGTGAACGGAGGTTTCGCACGTTCATGGAAGCTCCGAACATTCCCCGCGAGCGGAAAGAGGCCATCGTCCAGAAGATCTTCGGTGGAGTCTACCATGAGCTGCTGGTGAATTTCATTCGGATGCTTGTGCGGTGGGGGCGCCTGGAGCTGTTCTTCCCGGCGTTGGAGGGATTCCACGCCCTCTATCGCAAGCACAAGGGAATCACCGCGGCGAAAGTGACCAGTGCCGCCGAACTGGATGAGGATCAGAAGCGCCAGCTGGAAAAAGCGCTCTCGGACTACATGAACCTTCGACTCGAGGTCGATTACCGGGTGGACGAGAAAGTGATCGGTGGCCTGCGGTTTCTCTGCGGCGACCAATTGATCGACTCGACATTGTCGAGCAAACTTGACCGCCTGCGCCACGACCTTATGAAGACGCGCGTCTATTAACTCCGCGCGTCCGCAAGACACCTGGCTTTGGAGCCCGAGTAACTATGTCGATTCGCCCTGATGAAATTTCATCGATTCTCCAGAGTGAACTGGAGCACTTCGATACCAAGCTGGAAGTAGACAGCGTCGGCACCGTGTTGCGTGTTGGCGACTCGATCGCGACGGTCTACGGCCTGAGAGACGCCATGGCTGGCGAACTCCTCGAATTCCCCGGCGATGTGATCGGGATGGTTTTGAACCTGGAGGAGAACAGCGTCGGCACCGCGCTCTTCGGTAATGATATCAACATCAAGGAAGGCGATACGGTTCGCCGTACCGGGCGCATCGCCGAGGTGCCCGTCGGAGAAGAGCTGGTTGGCCGTGTGGTCAACGCCCTTGGCGAGCCGATTGATGGCAAGGGGCCGATCACCAGCAAGAAATCAGGCCATATCGAAGGCAGCGTTCCCAATGTTCTTTCCCGCCAGTCGGTGAAAGAGCCGCTCATGACCGGTATCAAGGCCATCGATTCGATGATCCCCATTGGCCGCGGCCAGCGCGAGTTGATCATTGGCGACCGCCAGACGGGAAAAACGGCGATCGCCATCGACACCATCATCAATCAGAAGGGGAACGACGTTTACTGTTTCTACGTCGCGGTGGGGCAGAAGCAGTCCTCTGTTGCTGGCGTGGTGGAGACGCTGGAAGAGCACGGAGCCATGGAATATACGACGGTGGTCAGCGCTTCCGCTGATGCTCCCGCCTCGATGCAGTATGTGGCCCCGTATTCCGCCTGCACGATGGCGGAGTATTTTCTGTATAGCGGGCGTCATGCGCTGATTATCTATGACGATCTGTCGAAACAGGCGGCCGCTTACCGCACCCTGTCGCTCCTGCTTCGCCGCCCTCCCGGCCGCGAGGCGTTCCCCGGAGACGTTTTCTATCTGCACAGCCGCCTGCTCGAGCGTGCCGCCAAGATTTCCGAAGAGCAGCATGTCGTCGATGCGGCGATTAAGGTCGGTGGTCTTCCCGAAGGCACCAAGCCCGGTGGCTCGCTGACCGCTTTGCCGATTATTGAAACCCAGGCAGGCGACGTTTCCGCCTATATTCCGACCAACGTGATTTCCATTACCGACGGCCAGATCTATCTCGAGCCGGATCTTTTCTATCAGGGCGTCCGCCCGGCGATCAATGTCGGCCTTTCCGTTTCCCGCGTGGGCGGCAGCGCCCAGACAAAGGCGATGAAGAAGGTCGGCGGCCGCCTGCGCCTTGAGCTGGCTCAGTTCCGCGAACTGGAAGCTTTTGCCAAGTTCGGGTCTGACCTGGACAAGTCGACCCAGCGCGCCCTGACCCGTGGCGCGCGCACCACCGAAGTGCTCAAGCAGGGCCAGTATGCTCCGCTCAATCTGGCGGAACAGGTCATGATCATCTATCTGGCAACCAACGGTTACCTCGACGACCTGGAGATCGAAGAGCTCGGTGATTTCGAAATCCAGTTCCGCGAGTTTGTGATCGAGAAGCATCCCAACGTGGCCCATCGGATCAACAATGAGAAAGTCCTTTCCGAGGAAATCGAGAACGAGCTGAAGCAGGCCGCGAAAGAATTTCTCGAAAAGTTCAAAGCTGATCAGAACGACTCGGAGAAGAAACTCCAGGAAGCCTAATCAATGCCTGAGAATCTCAAAGCGCTTCGCGGCCGAATCCGGTCGATCAAGAAAACGAAGAAGATCACGCGCGCCATGGAGATGGTGTCGGCGGCCAAGTTGCGTAAAACCGAAGGCGTCATGAAGGCCTCGCGGCCCTTCATGGAAAAGATCCAGCTTCTCCTCGGCCGTCTCGCGATGAGCACCGTCGCGGAGGATCATCCCTATTTCCAATTATCGGAAACGGGCTTTCCACTGCTCGTGGTCTTTACTTCCGATCGCGGGCTTTGCGGTGCGTTCAACGCGAACCTGGTCAAGCTCGCTCAGGCGGAACTCGAGGCGAATCCGGATATGAGGGCGCTGGTGCTGGGGCGGAAAGGCCGCGATGCGATTCGCCGCCACATGCCCGAGCGCCTCCACGACAGCATTGTGGACCTGGGCGGCAAGCTGGACGGTGCGCAGACGGATGAGCTGGCCGACCGGCTGCTCAGTGGATTCGATGATGGGCGTTATTCCCGCATTGAGCTGCTCTATCCCCACTTCGTTTCCATGGCAACGTATAGGCCCCGCGTCGAGCGTTACCTTCCCCTGGAGCCTTCGGAATTCGGCGTGTCCGAGGAAGAGGCGCAGCAGTCCATTGATTATATTCTTGAACCCTCGCCCGAGCGCGTCTTCGACGCCGTGTTGCCTCGCTATTTGAAGACGAAGATCTTTCTGACACTGGCTGAGACATTCACCTCGGAACATTCGGCGCGCATGATGGCGATGAATAACGCGACGAAGAATTGCGATGAACTCAGCGAGAACTTGACGCTGAAACTCAACAAGGCGCGCCAGTCCGCAATCACGACGGAAATCATTGAAATCGTCAGCGGAGCCCAGGCGCAGAACGGTTAAACTTCGCGGCTCAGACCGCATTTTGGAAAAGGATAAACACCATGGCAGAAGGCGTGGTTCGTCAGGTAATCGGCCCAACGGTCGACGTTCAGTTTGAAAGCGAAGAAATGCCCAATCTCATGAATGCCCTCAAGATCGAGGACAAGGAGAAGGACATTGACCTGACTCTGGAGGTCGCTCTCCACATCGGCAACGACGTCTGCCGTTGCATCGCGATGTCCTCCACCGATGGCCTCGTTCGCGGCATGAAGGTCCAAGACACGGGCGCGCCGATCAGTGTGCCGGTCGGAAAACAGGTCCTCGGCCACATCTTCAATCTTCTGGGCGAGACGCTGGACGACCGCGGCACGCTCGACGAGCCGAAAAACCGTCTCCCCATCCACCGCGCTTCCCCCGAATTCACGGAGACCTTGCCAGCCACTCAGATTCTCGAAACCGGAATCAAGGTGATCGATCTGCTTTGTCCCTACTCCAAGGGCGGCAAGATCGGCCTGTTCGGCGGCGCCGGTGTCGGCAAAACCGTGATTATCATGGAGCTGATCAACAACATCGCCAAGGGCCATGGTGGCTACTCGATCTTCGGCGGTGTTGGCGAACGCACACGCGAGGGCAACGACCTCTGGCACGAGATGAATGAATCCGGCGTCATCGTTGATCCAGGCAACCCGGAAAACAAGGGCAAGGAAAGCAAGGCGGCGCTGGTGTTTGGCCAGATGAACGAGCCGCCTGGCGCGCGTCTCCGCGTTGGCCTGTCCGCCCTTACCATGGCCGAGTACTTCCGCGACGAGATGGGCCAGGACGTCCTTCTTTTCATCGATAATATTTTTCGCTTTACCCAAGCAGGCTCCGAGGTGTCCGCGCTTCTTGGCCGCATGCCCTCCGCCGTGGGTTACCAGCCCACGCTGCAGACGGAAATGGGCAACCTCCAGGAACGCATCACCTCGACGCGCAAGGGCTCGATTACTTCGGTCCAGGCCGTCTACGTTCCGGCGGATGACTTGACCGACCCCGCGCCCGCCAACACGTTTTCCCACCTGGACGCGACGACCGTGCTTTCCCGCCAGATCGCCGAGCTGGGGATTTACCCGGCGGTGGACCCGCTTGACTCCACCTCGCGTATCAAGGATCCGCGTATCCTGGGCGAGAAACATTTCCGCGTGGCTTCGGAGATTCAGCTCACCCTTCAGCGCTACAAGGATCTCCAGGACATTATCGCGATTCTCGGTATGGACGAGCTTTCCGAAGAGGACCGCCAGATCGTCAACCGCGCGCGCAAGATCCAGCGTTTCCTCAGCCAGCCGTTCCACGTCGCCGAGCAGTTCACCGGCCGCCCCGGCGCCTATGTCAGCCTGGAAGAAACGGTGGATAGCTTCGAGCGCCTGATCTCTGGCGAGTTCGATAACAACGATGAATACCCGGAAATGGCGTTCTACATGTGCGGCGGCATTGACGAAGCGATCGAAAACGCCCGGAAACTTCGCGAAGGGGTGGCTTGATGGCGGATTTCCGGCTCCAGATCGTCACGAAACAGCGCACGATTTTCGACGAGGAGGTCACGGCGTTGACTATGCCCGGAGAAGACGGGTTTTTCGGAGTCCTTGCCCATCACGCCCCGATCATTTCCGTGCTGAAGAAAGGGCCAATGACGATCCGCCAGGGCTTGCACGAACGCAAGGCCACGATTGGAGAGGGGTTCTTCGAAATGGAAAACAACGTGGCGACTTTGCTCACCGAGTTTGTCGAGGGCATCGCCGCGACGGAAAACGAAGAAGAAGAATAGAAGATCGTTTAACATGGTGAACAAGAATCCCAGGCCGCCGGTTATTCACTGGCGGCCTCTGTCTGTCTGTCTGACGCCTTTTTCCTTGGGAAGCGGAAAAGGAAACCGCTCAATTCGTCCACGAGGTGAAATCATGGCCCGGCGCCCCGGATGGCCCTACAAAAAAGAATTCGTCTGCCACCGCTGCGGAAATTGCTGCCGGGGGGACGGCTACGTCGAGTTGACCGAATCGGATCTCGCAAGGGCCGCTAACCACCTGGGAATCTCAGAAGACCAGTTCATCCAGGAATATTGTTTTCGCAAGGGCGATACGATTCAGCTAAAAGACCAGGAAGATGCGGAACAGTCCTGTATATTTCTCGATGAAGATGACAAGGGGCTTCCCCTCTGCCGGATTCACGCGGCAAAGCCCTCACAGTGTGCCGGGTTTCCGTTTCTGTGGCGCCCCCGCGATGCCGTCGAGTTTTGCGATGGCATGCGCGCTCTGGAAGGATTGGAGCCGACACGCCGCCGGCGCATGAGCCGGGAGAAGAAAAAGGAATCCGCTTAGGAGGTTTCCTCCCGCTTACATTCCTGATCGGCCGCTTTTCGCTTCAGCCTCCCGGCAATGGGCTCGAGGGCGAAAGCGCTGTAATACGCCAGGCTCGGAATTGCATAGACAAAAAACCGCGAAAAGATAAAGGGCATGGCGAGGGGCGCCAGGAGAGAAGACGCCAGCCAACTCGCGAAGAAGGCCTGGCGATGGGGAAACGTCTCCGTGCGTCCGGGCGAGGAACTTTTCCGGTTCAGCAGGACCAGGACGCCCGCAACGGGCAATGTCCAGAATGGGCCCGCAAGTCCCGCAAGTCCGGAGAAAAAAGCGGCGGGGGAGCGCCGGGGGAATTCCTCGTGGATGGGAAGGAGGTTCTTCTGGTCCACCTGGAACTGGCGAAGCGTTGCAAATAAACCATCGAGAAAGACCTGATAATAGAAGAGAACGGGAAGAACCGCGGCGAATGTATAGACGCCGATTTGCGGGAGGAGCCGGCGGCGCCTTTCCGGTGAACTCGCCAGGAGCAGGATCAGATGGATAGCTATGGGAAAGGCGCTGGTGATCGCCGTCGTTTTTGTCAGTCCCGCCAGGGACAAAAGCAGCCCCGACCAAAGCGCATCGAGCATGCGGCCAGAGCGAACCCAGAGGAGATAGCCTGCGACGGCGGCCAGGTTGATCAACAGGTTGAAAGTGATCGTGACCGCGTTGTAAAGCGCCCATCGGTAGATCAATGCGGCCACGACGGCTCCCCCCGCCGCGGCAAGGGGCGAGAAGCCCGCCTGGCGAAGGAGCGCCGACAGCAGCGCCAGCCAGAGCAGCGCGCCGCCACAACTGATCAGGCTGATTTCGGGAAAGATTCGCGTGCCGAAGGACCAGCCCCTCCGGTCGTACTCGCGCCAGACCTGGCGATAAAAGTCCGATGGAGTTGTCTGGACGATGGTCAGCTTGTTGGGAAAGATCGAAACGACGGGCAGGGCGAACCCGAGAAAGCCGGGGCGCTGGGGCGAGCGGAAATAGAGTCGTGACGTGTCGGCGCCCAGTTCGGCCAGGACAGAAGCATTGCTGATTGCCCGCATGTCGTCGAAACGCTTCGGGGCGAGCCACGCCGGGGCGGTTACGATGATCGCCGCTCCGGCGACGATGAGAATCGTAACGAAGATTCCCTGGCGGCTTTTGCCCGTTTCCCGCCAGGGCATTTCCTCGCGCCTTCGAAAGAGAGACCAGGGGATGAGAAGCCAGATGCCCGCCGCGGCCAGTATGAAAAACGCGGCTGCTCCCCAATGCATTTCGCGCGGTCCGGTGGTGATGACTTCCAGGCGCTCGACCGGTGTGACTGTCTCATCGATTTCAATGGGGTCCGCATAGGCCTGAATCCGGAGACGGTATGCGCCGTGGCCGTCTCCAAGAAAAGAATTCAGGTTGAACGCATTCTCGCCCTTGCGCAGAGGAAGCTCTTTTCGCTGGTCATTCCAGAACACATGGCTGAGAACCGCGAGCCCGTCAATTTCCGGAACTTCGATGAGAATCCGGACCGTTTCGTCCGTGTCCTTGGTGAAGTCATAGACGATTTCGCCGCGCGCGCCGGGATCCAGGATCGGGGTTGATGGATGGCTCCAGCCTTCGAATCTCGATGTATAGAGTCCGCTCTCGCCGCCGCCAGCGCCAAAGGTGTCGATAAAGTCACGCGTGCGGCCGCCCGCCAGGAAGCCATAGAGACAAATGCTGGCGATGGCCGCAAACCCCACCGTATAGACAACGATTCGTTTTACTGGCAAGCGGCCCTCCCTGTCGCGGTTCCCACGAGTCATTTCCCAAGGCAGAAGGTGGAAAAGACGGCATCGAGGATCTCCTCGTCCAGCTCCTGGCGGCCGAGGATGGCATCCATTTCAGACAGCGTTCCCGAGAGATCAACCACGATGAATTCAGGAGAAAGGCCCGTGGCGAGCCCCTCCGAGGCAACCTGGAGCGAATCCGCTGCTTTCTTGAGCGCCGCTTCATGGCGGGCGCTGGTGATGACGGCGGGGCTCCCCCCTTCCGACTGGCGAAGGCCCAGAATATCGATGGCCTTCTCCTCCACAAGGCCGATTCCATGGCGCTCTTTGACACTGGCGAACAGATGCGCCGCCTGCCCTTTGCCGGAAAATCGCTGGATCAATTCGCGGCGTCTTGTTTCATCTGGTTCGGCGTCCGCCTTATTGAAGACCAGCAGGTGCGCCAGAGGACGGATCGCCTCGTACTCGCGTTCCGCTTCCGCTGTTGGTTCGGAACAATCGACAACAAACAGCACGAGGTCCGCCGACTCGATTTCCTGGCGGGTTCGCTCGATGCCGATGGCTTCGATCTCTTCTGCCTCCAGGCGCAATCCGGCGGTATCGATCAACGTGACGGGAATCCCGCGCAATTCCACGACCGCCTCGAGGGAATCCCGCGTTGTCCCGGGATGTGGTGTGACGATGGCGCGTTCCCGGCGGAGAATGGCGTTAAAGAGCGATGATTTTCCCGCGTTGGGCGGGCCGGCAAACACGATTCGAGCACCCTGGTGGAGACGGCGGCCGCGTTCGTAGGAGGCGACCAGTTCCTGGATCCGGCGCTGGGACCGGTCGACCAGCCCGCCCAGGCGTTCGCGGGAAACGTCGGGAATCTCCTCGTCGGGATAATCGACGCTCGCCTCCAACTCGGCCGTGACCTGGATCAGGTCGCCGCGGATTTTCATGAGCAATTGGGAAAGGCCGCCGCTGAGTTGAGACAGTGCGGCGCGGCGGGCGTCTTCCGTCTGCGACTGTGTCAGATCAGACACGGCTTCGGCCTGGGCCAGGTCCACCTTGCCGTTGAGATAGGCGCGCCGGGTGAATTCCCCCGGCGTGGCGTGGCGCGCTCCCGCGGAGAGGCATGCATCAAGGGCGGCCTGGACAATCGCTGGCGAGCCGTGGATGTGAAATTCCATCATGTCTTCGCCGGTGAAGGAGCTGGGAGCCCTCCATGCGACGGCGAGGCACTGATCCAGTGACTCGCCGGACCCGGGGTGCTTCAGTGTTCCGAGGACGAGGCGGCCGGGCTCCATGCGGGAGGGATCGTGAGAAAAGACGCGGGAGCAGGCGTTCATGCTTTCCGGCCCTGTCAGGCGGACAATGGCAATGGCGCCCACACCGGCCGGTGTTGCGGGGGCAACGATCGTGTCCTTGTCAGATTCCGTCTGGATCGCTCGGGCCATCGCTTCTCTCTTCGTTCTGTGGCTTCTGGAATTCTTCAGGGATCGGCTGCAACTCATAACCGGGAGCGAGACGGATTCCGATTTCCTCCCTGAGCTGGGCGAGCCGCCGCCATTCTTCTTCCTGCATGAGGCGCAGGTATTCTCGCTGCTGTGGCGTTTCATAGTCGATCAAGCGGACGAGATGAAATCCGTTTTCTGTTTCCACGGGGGCCGAGATTTCACCGGGGGAGAGGCGGGTCGCCGCCTGCCAGATCGCCGGGGACGCTTCCCCGCGGGTGAACCATCCCAGGGACCCGCCGCGATCCGCTGTATAGCGGTCGTCGCTATAGAGGCTTGCCGCCCGGACGAAGGAAATTCCTTTTTCCAGGTCTCTCCGAATTGCGAGGGCTTTTTCGAGGGCCTTTTTCCGTCCATCCGAGCCTGCGCCGGGCTGGATGAAAATATGCGCCAGGCGAACGCGATCAGCGTTTTCCGGCGATGTATCCGCGGGGTTTCGGCCTCCGAGATCCGCGAAGGCCGCGAGTGCATCGCTGATCAGCATGGAGCGCTTGGCCCTTTCCTTGATCCACGTGCGGAATTCCCGCGGCTCGATGCCGCTCTCTCGAAGGAGGTCGTTGAGTTCCCCCTGGCCCTGGGCTGCCTGTTCGAGCCGGGCGATTGCTTCCTGCGTCTGGGCTTCCACGGCCTCCTCCGGCGGCTCCTCCACTTCCCTTTCGGCCCATCCAGCCAGGAGAAAGTCGTCGATTGCCCGCGCAAGCATCTCTTGGCGGAGTTGCTCGTCGGGAATTTCCAGATTCCTCGGGTCCCTCAATCGCGCCTCGACGATCCACTTGTCCATGTCGCGGGCAGTGAAGACTTCCTTCCCCACGATGGCCAGGATCCGGTCGGCGGCGCGCCCCGGCGGGGACGGCTCCTGTTGCCCTCTGGCCTTTGCCAGGGGGCCGGCGCAAGAGAGGAGAATCACCAATAGGAAAACAAAAAGCCTCATCGGAATCGTGGTCCGTGGCTTCCTTCCCGCAGAGTTTGAATCGTCCAGTTGACTCCAATAAACGCCGGAGCTAGGGTTTCTTACTTTACGAAATCCGAGTATGACGGGGTTCGTAGCCCACCTTCGGCGGGCATCCATGCTCTCGGAGTCCTGCTGCCATGAGTGACTGGATTCTGCTCCTTCCTCCCTCGGAGACAAAGGCGAAACCGCCTTCGAAGGGGCCCATCTATGATTCAGCGCGGAAGAAGTCAAAGTACAATTCCCTCAAGGAGCTGGATCCCTATCGGGGGATTCTCTTCGAACAGCTGCAAGCTGTTCTCGAACGCGGAATTGGCCTGGAAAAAGTTTTTGAGCTGAGCGGAGATTCGCTGACAGCGGCGCTGGAAGCGAATCGCTCCCTGCTTGAAAGCCCGACAATGCCGGCGCGCAACCTGTACCAGGGGGTGATGTACGACGCCCTGGATTATTGCAGTCTGAAGCCGGCAGAGAAAAAGCTTTTCGATAAGAATACCTTGATCATGAGCGGGCTCTTTGGCCTGGTTCGGCCGACCGATTATTTGCCACCCTACAAGCTGAAGATCAGCACAAACCTGGGAGGAGCCGTCGGCAAGCTGGCGACTTTCTGGCGCCGTCCACTGAGCGAAGTTCTTCGACAAGAGGTGCGCGGAAAAGTCGTCTGGGACCTCTTGCCCGACCAGCATCGCCGCGTCTGGGATAATTCCGGGGAATTGAAGGCACGCCACCAGGTGAAATTTGTGAAGCGCGTGGTGCGCAGCGGGGTCGCGGAGTATAAGACCATCAGCCATCATTCGAAAGCGTTGAAGGGGGCATTGATTCGCCATTTGTTGGAGCGCAACGCCCGCCAACCATCGGAGCTTTGGGATTTTACGCATAATGACGGTTACCGGTTCTTGCGCGACCTGAGCGTAACCAAAAAGGACGGCTCGCTGCTCGTTTTTGCCGCGGATTAATTCCGCTGGCCGAATTCTCCCGCCGCGGGAGGCCCTTCCTGCCGAGAGAGCAAGACCAACTGGGCGATCATCTGTTCCAGCGGTTCGTATTGCCGGCGGGAAACCTCCACGATTTTCCCCTGCGTTTGAAACTGAACGGTGTCTTCTTCTTTCGCGATCAGCTCAAGAGTCCGATAGGGCTGGCTGGAATCCTTCTCATAGAGACGAAACGCCAGGTCGCCGGTTTTCTGATCCCGGGTGTATAGCTCGCTTCGGACTTCCAGGCCTTCGAAGGCACGGAGCATCGCCTGGACTTGCGGCGATGAAATCACCAGCGGGCTCTTTTCCGGAAGTTTCAATTCCCAGGCGCTGGCCGTGCGCTCCAGGC
Source organism: uncultured Candidatus Sumerlaeota bacterium (assembly GCA_964346275.1). Taxonomy (GTDB): domain Bacteria; phylum Sumerlaeota; class Sumerlaeia; order SLMS01; family SLMS01; genus CAYFUR01. The sequence goes on along the minus strand of CAYFUR010000003.1, from coordinate 103,798 downwards.
TGATCACGCCTTCCTCTGTTTCCAGCTCCAGGCGGTGAGTCCGTTCAGCCAGGTTCGGGATCATACGGCGCTCTTCCAGGTCGGACCGGAATTTATAGACGCGCTTTTGCGCACGAAAGTCCACCTCCCAAAGCGAGGAGTCCTGTTCGCGCAGGGCATAGATCACGCCGCGTTGAGAGTCGCCCCGGCCAAACCGGAATCCCTGGTTGCTGCCGTCAGCGTTGGTCACCTTCACGCGATAGCTCTGGTCCACGATCCCATAATCGATATACGCATCCGGGGACAGATACGGCTTCACGAGCCCCACGGCGGAAAAGGAAAGCAGGCCATCGATGAAGTCCTGAAGCCGGTCCTTGCGCACTTCGACCCCGGGAGACTCGACAAGAATCCAGCCGTCGTCCTGCTTCATCAGGGTCATCTGGTTGTCGCCCGATTGGGTCTCGATCTGCTGGATTTTCTCCTGCTCCATCCAGACGAAACGCTTTGTTCCCCATTCCAGCGGGTGGCGGAAGAAATCGGCAAACAGCCCGGCGGAGACGATGCCAAGCCTTCCTGCTGCCTGGGCATAGAACTGCTCGGTTTCCGGCACGCGGCTGCCGAGGGATACGATCTCCTCCTCGTTCGTCTTGAAGACAAGCGCCGGCCTCTCAAATCCAAGCTGCGCGACCGGAGTTGTCGGGTCGTCGATAACCTGCAGGAAACTTCCCTGGCTGAGGGTCGACTGGAGGCGATCGACGATGGTCCGGTCCGCGGGGATCGGCGGGGCGTTTTCCCGCACCAGGCGCCAGTCCGTTGATGTCTGCCCCTCGCGCTCAAGGCGGAATTGATGGCGAGGCGTTTCGACTGTATAGCTGGTAGCTCGGGCGATGTTTTCCTGGAGGATCGAGCGGTCCCGCAAATCCCGGACAGTTTTGGCGGACTGGTTATAGAGCCACTCGGAAACGGTAAAGATTTCCTCTTCCCCTTCGACGAGCGCATAGACATTGCCGAATTCGGCGGGCTGGCTGCCAAAGAGCAGGTTCTGTGTTTTCCGGCCGTCCCCGGCCTCCGTGGTGAGAGCCACCTGCCGGGCGGGGGAATCCAGGCCATACTGGGGGAGGTCTTCCGCCGGAAAGCGCGCCTGGCGCTTTGCTCCACGCAGATTCTCGAGATAAGCATTCACGATGGATTCGTTTGCGGGCGCATCGACTGGTTCGGTGATTTGCCAGCGGCTTGTTGGATCATTCCGTTCCAGGCGGACCGTGCCTTTCTCGCTCTGGAATTCCAGGGCGACGGCCTTCAGGGGATCCTGGAAGAGGACGCGCTGGCCCTGCAGGTCCGCCATGCGGGAGGTTTCTACGCGCTCCACGTCCCACTGATAGAAAACGAACAGCGCGATCGCGGCGAGTATGGCGAGAATCGGGCGATAGAGTTTCACTTCATCCTCCTTCTCGCCAGAGCCCAGGCCGTGCCGCCGAGTGTGAAGGCGGCGCCGAATGCCATGAAGAGGCCAAAGAGCGTCCAGTATTGCGATTTATTCAGCGTGACAGGCGTGCTTTCAAAAACACGCGGCTTGATATACAGCATTTCGCGCCGCTCGGGCAGCCAGGCGATTGAGTTCAGAAAGAAGCTCGCCGCGCCGCCGTTGCTTTCGATGTGCTGGTTCATGAAGGCATCGGAATCACCAATCACCACGGCGCGCATGGTCTCTCCGTGCCGGCCGCCTTCCGATGGCCTTTCCGAAGCATAGGCGGTTTGCAACTGCCCGATGGCCGAGGAGTCTTCCGGCGGCTGGGGGCGCCGGACGCTGCGTATATCACCAAAGGTTTCCGTCCAGACGCGCTCGTGTGTCATCAACAGCGCCGTGACGCGTGTTCCGCCCGGCGCCTCGTCGCGGATCTCAAGCGGCCGGGCCTGGTTCAAAAGAAATGGCTTCTGGTTCGAGGCTTCCCCGATGGCGTGATCCGTCACGCGGACAACTGGTGTGAAGGAGGAGTTTGAGGCATTGACACTGATGGGATCGACGATCAGCCGATTGGGAGCACGAACGCCCGTATTGGCCAGCAGCTCTTCGATATTCGGGAACTTGGTCTCTCCTTCGACATGGGGATCGAGGAGCAGGACGAGTTTGCCGCCCTCTTCGAGATATTGCATGAGCATTTCGCGCTCGGGATCGAAGACGTCAAAGGCCGGACCGGCAATCACAATGGCCATGGCATCCTGGGGGACGGCCTGTTCCTGCAGAAGGCGGAGGGGCTCGACGGGATACGCCATGGCGCTGATTTGCTCGGCGAGTTTGCTGAATCCTTCGTCTGAATCGTCGAGTTTCTTTTCGCCGTGTCCCTGGAGGAAATAGACAACTCCTTCTTCCGTGTGGATCAGGCGGGCGATGGCATTGCTGAGGAGGTGCTCTCGCTTCATATCCTGATCTCCGAGTTGGGCAACCTCCTGGCGGACCACCTCGTCCTGCTGGTTGCGCAATGTCAGGATGACGTCGCCGGGTTGGATGCGCACCTCCGTGTCGGTCATCTGGCCGATATCGCGGGCTGGGTCGTATAGCTCGTAATCGATCTGGGGGGCGAAGCGCGCATAGTTATTGAGAAAGCGCTGGATCGTCAGGTGCTCCGCGAGCGGGTAGAAAGCCTGGATCAGGATCGACTGATCGGACGGCAGGTTCGCGAGCAGGTTCTGCGTCTGGGGCGACAGGGTGTGCATCTTGTTCTGGGTGATGTCGAACCGGCCCGGGCGGTTGGCGGAAATCAAATAGACCAGGCCAACGCAAACGATGAAGAAGATGGTATAGACAAGGGTGGAAATGGCGATCTTCCATTTCACGTCCTGAAGCCAGAGGAGGCCGCCCAGGATGCTGGCGATGGAAAGCCCGCCAAGGGCGTAATGCCATTGGAGGAACTGTCCCGCGATAGCGGCCAGCGCGAAGGCGGCAACGGTTCCCAACAGCCCCAGAATGATCGGAGTCATGCGAAGGATCGTTGAGGAGGCGGTGCGTTGTTTCCGGCCTTGCGCCATGGATTATGCTCTCCACCTGCGGGATTCAAGACTGCGCGCCGTGCAGAACAGGAAAATCGCCGCCAGCGCGAAGAAATAGACGATATTCATCGGGGCGATGTTTCCAGCCAGGATCGAGGAGACGTGCTCGCTGACGGTGAAGTGGCGGAGCGCCTGCTGGAGCGGCAGGATCTGCCATCCCTCGGCAAAGTATTGCCCGAAGGCCAGGAGGAATATCGTGACGTAGCTCAAAACCGCCGCGACAACCTGCGATTCCGTCAGGGCACTGAAGAAAAGCCCCACCGCTGTATATGCGCCCGCACTGAGAAACAGCACGATAATGCTGCCGATGACCACGGGCCATTCCACTTCGCCCAGCATTGCTGTCGTGATCGGAAAGGAAATCGTCAGGACAATATAGACCCCGATACCCGCCAGGGCGCCGAAGAATTTGCCCAGCAGCAGGGCCCAATCCTTGATCGGCATGGTCTGAAAAAGGTCGAGCATTCCCAGGGCGCGATCCTCGGCAAAAACCCGCATGGTGATCAGGGGGATCTGGAAGAGTAAAAAGAAATGGATGCTGTGGAAGGTGGGCCGGACGACGGAATCGGTGACATTGACGCTCATTCCTTCTGCGCCGCGGGCGAACTCTATGAGCATGACGAGATAGATCATCGCGCCGAGGAGGAAGAAAATCCCTGTCAGAATATAGAAGAGCGGGAGCGTAAGCAGGCTGCCCAGCTCGCGGCGGAAGACAAGAGAGGTCTGGCGCAGGAATCCGGTCATTCTTTCGCGGGCCTCGCGGTGGATCGGAGAAAGACGTCCTCCAGGCGGACCCGGGCCAGGTGGAACTCATGCAGCTCCATCCCTGCCTCAACGAGCTGCCGCGCCAGCTCAGGGCGCTGCTGTTCCCCGGGAGCCGGGATCGTCGCGATCAGGCGGTTGTCTTGCTCTTCCATTCTTGCCTCGCCGTATTTCGAGAGAATCTCTTCCAGCTTCTTCCGCTCTCCGCGCACAACAATATGAAATTGCGGATCCTCGCGCTGCGCCAGCTCTTCCGGTGTTCCCTGCACGGCGATGCGTCCGGCGGATATGATCACCACCCGCGAGCAAATCATCTCGACCTCTGGCAGGATGTGTGTCGAGAGGAGCACGGTGCGCTCGCCCCGCATGCTTCTCACGAGATTGCGGATGTCGTTGATTTGCGAGGGATCCAGGCCGATGGTGGGCTCGTCGAGGATAAGGATCTGCGGGTCGCCGAGAAGGGCCTGGGCGATGGCGGCCCGCTGGCGCGTGCCTTTGGAAAGATTGCGCAGCAGGCGCTTGCGATCTTTCTCAAGGTTCACCAGTTCCGTCGTGCGCTCCATCTCGCGGCGCGTCTGGCCCATGGGAACGCCTTTGATCCCTGCCATGAAGCGCAGGTAGGCGCCAAGCGTCATATCCCCGTAGAGCGGAGCCTGCTCGGGCAAATAGCCGATCATCTTGCGGATCGCATCGTGCCCTTCCTGGATATCGTGACCGGCAATCCGGGCGCTTCCCGCCGTGGGGCGGCTCAGTCCAACCAGCAGACGCATGGTTGTCGATTTCCCGGCGCCGTTCGGGCCCAGGAATCCAAGCACCTCGCCCTTCTCCACGGAAAAAGTTACGTCTTCAATGGAGCGCGTGGGACCGTAATATTTCGTCAGATTATCGACTTCTATCATGCGGAATCGATTCGTTCCGAGCCCTTAGTCCAGGCGCCGGATAATCTCCGTTACCAGGTGGTTGAATTTCTCGCCGGCCTGCCGGCCCGTTTCCATCACTTCCTCGTGGGTCGTTTCTTTGTCCGTCGAGTGGACCAGGGAGTTCGTGATGAGTGAAATTCCCAGCACTCGAGCCCCGGCATGGACCGCCGCGAGGTTTTCCGGCACCGTGCTCATTCCGACGGCGTCGGCAAACTGCCGCCACATCCTGACTTCCGCCTGGGTCTCATAGGTTGGTCCTAAATTGCCTAAATAAACCCCCTCGCGCAGCGTGATGCCCTGAGAGAGGGCCGCCTCGCGCGCAACCTGGCGAAGATCCCGGTCGTAGGGGTTGCTCATATCCGGGAACCGCGGACCCAACTCGTCCAGATTCGGACCGAGCAGGGGATTGCGGTTCATGTTGTTGATATGGTCGCTGATCAACATCAAGTCGCCGACCTGGAACTGCATGTTCATGCCGCCGGCCGCGTTGGAAAGAATCACCGTCTTGACGCCGCCGTGGATCAAGGCTCTGAGGGCCCGCACAGCCTCGTGGGCTTCGACGCCCTCGTAGAGGTGCTTGCGTCCGCTCATCACGATGATCGGCTTGCCGGCGCACTTGCCCTTAACCAGTTTTCCCGCATGGCCAACCACGGTGCTTGCCGGGAAATGCTTCAGTTCCGTATAGGAAACTTCTTGTGCGTCGTCGAGCGTTCCCGCGAATCCACCCAGGCCGCTTCCCGCAACGACCAGGATCGAAGGAATTTCGCCCAGCTTTTCCCGGACGGACGCTGCTGCTTCGTCAAGCATGCGCATGGAGGCGATTGTTTCGCTCATGGAACCTTTCTTCTCCCTGGGGTTTCCGACATAGACCGGCTGGAAGTCATTCATGGGGGCGATGGCACAGGGGCCTCAAAGACCAAAACGGAATTTGCAAAAGGAAAGGCGGCGCCCGGTGGAGAAACCGCGGCGCCGCCGGAGAATCCATGGCAGATCGCTTTATCTGCCCTTTGTCCAATTGGGAATATCGTCCTCGGTGTTGGACTCGCGGTCCGGACCCTTGGACCACAGGTCGAATCCATTCTCGTTCTCGTCGCCAGGATACTCGTATTCATAATCTTCATTCCAGGCATCTGTGGGAACAACATCGGAATCGACGTAGGGGCCATCCCAGGACTCTTCCAGTTCAGACGGCCTGTCGATCAGATCTTCCAGCCGTTCGGGGAAGGTGCCGGTGTCCATTTCGAATGTCTTGATGGCTGTTTCCAGGCTTTTGAGCTGCGCTTTGCTGGCCTGAATACGGGCTTTCTGCGTGCGGCCGACAAGGCGGGGGCCGACGAGAGCCAGCAGAATTCCGATAATCACCACCACGAACATGATTTCGAGGAAGGTGAATGCTTTTTTGGAGTTTCTCCGCGAGCGGTTAATCAACGTTCTTTGCCTCCAGTTTCCGTCAATGATTCCCAGGATAGGAACGGCGGGCTGCGAGGCCAAGCCGATTCCCACCCGAAGGCTCGATTTATTGTGGGGTTTCGACCTGATTATACTGCGGCAGATCGGGGTTCATGCTCGGCTGCACCGCCAGGAGCGCCGTTGCGATCAGGACAATCCCCAGGATAACCGAGCAGAGGGCGTTCAGGCGATCATACAACCGCGGATTCACGTCATGCCATTTGTGATTTCGCGATGAATTTGGTGCGTTCAAGGCTTTTGCTCCCCTTTTCGTTCAATCTGGCCAGATAGAGGGCAATCCATGGGCCAAGTCAGCCCGGCCCGCGCGATTCAGGGGACTGCTGGCGCCTTTGCCCCCTTGTGGCCGGGCCCGGGGGTTGCTCCTTCTTCAATGAAATTCGATTCCCGCTCAGGAGTTTCCGATGCCGAAGGTTGTTCTGGCAGAACCCACACCGAATGAAAACGCCATGAAGTTTACCATCGAGGGCAAGACCCTCGATTCCGGATCGAAAACGATCAAGAAGGAGAACGCCTCCGATCATCCGATCGCCGAGGCGGTCTATGAAGTCGATGCAATCGTCTCCGTGTTTCTGCTGAACGATTTCGTAACGGTGACCAAGGATCCATCGGCTGAATGGTCCGAGCTTCGCCCCCTCGTCATCCAGGCTATCGAAAGCGTCTGATCATCCCGTTGGGAGAGCCTCGCGGGTGAGAATCTCGCCCAGCAGGCTGTGGGAGTTCCCGCCGGTGATGCGCACGTCCGCGAGCGTTCCGATCAGGCGCGATTTCCCCGGAAAGATGACCATCTTGTCGGTGCGCGTGCGTCCCTGGAGGTGATCGGGGTTCTTGCGCGAAGGGCCTTCCACCAGCACCTCGTGAGTGCGGCCAATTTCTTCCCGGTTTTTCTCGAAGGAAATGGCCTCCTGGCGCTCGATCAGCCGCTGGAGCCGCTCTTTCTTTACCCGCAAGGGGACATCGTTGGCCATGGTGTCCGCCGCCACCGTGCCAGGGCGTGGACTATACATGAACATGAAGGCGCTGTCGTAGCGCATCTCCTCGACGAGTTGCAGGGTCTCCTCGAACTCCTCATCCGTTTCCGTGGGAAAGCCGACGATGATGTCGGTGGTGAGGGAGTGCAGGGGATTCTGATCCCGGAACATCTCCACCAGGTAGCGGTACCGCTTGGTATTATAGGCGCGCTTCATCTGGCGCAGAACGCGGTCATTGCCCGATTGCACGGGGAGGTGGAGATTCTCCATGACTTTTTCGCATTGGGCCACGGCGCTGATGTGGCGGCCGCGGGCACTTTTGGGATTCGACGTGGTGTAGCGGATTCGCCAAAGGCCGTCGATTTCGTTCAGGGCACAGAGGAGATCGTGGAAGTCCTCGCGCTCATCGGTCATGTAGCTGTTGACGTTCTGGCCGAGAAGGATCACCTCGCGGGTACCTTCCGCGACAAGGCGCCGCACCTCTTCGACAAGATCGGCGATCGGGCGGCTCCATTCAACGCCCCGCGTCCTGGGCACGATACAGAAAGTGCAACGGTTGTTGCACCCATACATGATATTGACGAATGCGCGGAGTTTGTTCTGGCGGACGGGCTGGACATTGACGGAAAGAGGCTTGTCGATGTCTTCGACGGCCACGGCCCGCTCGCCGGTGACTTTGAATTGCTCGATCAGGTCGGGCAGATGGACATAATCGCGCGTTCCAACGACGAGATCCAGGCCTGGAATGCGTTCGAGAAGCTTCCGGCCCTGATCCTGGGCAACGCAACCAGACATGATCACCACTTTATCGGGATTCCTGTCCTTGGCCGAGCGCAAGGACTGGCAGCGTCCGATGGCGCGGTTTTCGGCCCCTTCGCGGACGCAACATGTGTTGAACACGACGACGTCGGCGTCGAATTCGCTCTCCACCTTCTCGTAGCCGCGTTGCTGCAGCAGACCTTCCATGATTTCCGAGTCGTGCTCGTTCATCTGACACCCGTAGGTGATCACGCGATAGGTCTTCGACATTCCCGCTACTCGACTTATTGGTTTTTCCCGGCTGGCCGTGTCTCCGGGCTTGAGACTTTGATTCGAGGTCGGGAGGCTTGTCAAGGAACTCGACGAACGGAGTCGGCAAAAGCCGTTGTCGGCGTGTCGAAAGAATTCTTCTGTCGTCTTGGCCCGGGACGTGCTGCTTATCCTTTTGTATCTCACCGAATTGGGTTTGCTCGTCCATTAAGCAGCGACGATAACAGGGAGAAAGATGCAGGAACTTCCGAAAAAGAAAACTTCGAACAAAGTCTCGATGATCAACACCATGCGCCAATGGGTCGACAGCTATCACGCTGCCGAGCAGATGGGCGAGGTGGAAGAAAAGAAGAAGGTCGACTGGTTTCGCGTCCTTCCATTCCTCGGCGTCCACATTGCCTGTCTCGCCGTGATCTGGGTTGGATGGAGTCCCATCGCCGTCGCTGTCTGCCTGGCCCTGTATGCCGTCCGTATGTTCGCCATCACCGGATTCTATCATCGTTACTTTTCCCATCGTGCCTACAAGACAAGCCGGCCCATGCAGTTCATCTTCGCATTGATTGGCAGCCTGGCTGTCCAGCGGGGACCTCTCTGGTGGGCAGCGCATCACCGCCATCACCATCGGTATTCAGATACCGAGGAAGACGTTCATTCGCCGCATCGTGACAGTTTCCTTTGGAGCCACATGTTCTGGATCACGGCTCGGGAGAATTTTCCGACGCGGCTGAAAGAAGTGAAGGACCTTGCGCGGTTTCCCGAACTGCGTTTCCTCGACCGCTTTGATATTTTCCCCCCAGTCGTTCTGGGAGCGGCGATGTTCTTTCTCGGTGTCCTCCTCGAAGCGACCGCCCCCGGGCTTGGAACGAACGGCTGGCAGATGCTGATCTGGGGGTTCTTCATTTCCACGGTTTTGCTTTTTCACGGGACATTCACGATCAACTCGTTGAGTCACAAATTTGGAAAGGCCCGCTATCCCACCAAGGATGAAAGCAAGAACAGCCTGCTGCTGGCGTTGATCACCTTTGGTGAAGGATGGCACAACAATCACCATTATTATCCCTCGGCGGCGCGCCAGGGTTTCTTCTGGTACGAGATCGACGTGACTTACTATATCCTGAAAATGATGTCGTGGGCCGGGCTGATCTGGGAACTGAGGCCCGTGCCGGCCCATGTCCGCAGTGGTGAGAAGGGGAAGCTCCGGTGAGTGAGATCATCGACAGATTCCAGGCGGTCTTTAATCAGTTAAATGCGGAAAATCTGGACCTTGCGGAAGAGATTTATACGCAGCAAATTCATTTCCTCGACCCGATTCACGAAGTTCACGGTATTGATGAGTTGAAGAAATATTTCGCCGGCCTTTACGAAGGCGTTGTCTCTTGCCAGTTTGATTTCGGCAAGCCAATGATCGACGGAAACGAAGCCTCCCTTCCCTGGGTCATGCACATGGAGCACGGAAGCTTTCGCAAAGGCGAAACCGCCCATGTTCCCGGCATCTCCCATCTTCGGTTTTCCGGGAAAATCGAATATCATCGCGATTACTTTGATGTCGGCGCATTGATTTACGAACGTGTTCCAGTACTGGGTGGCGTGATCCGAAAGATCAAAGCCCGGCTGTAAGGGAGGGCGATCATGACGGCCCAGGAAGACAGTTGTCTTTACATCGGCAAAGTGCGCCATCGGCGATTTTCTCCAATAGAAAACCATTTTGTCTATAAGCTTTTCATGGTCTACCTGGATCTCGAAGAGCTGCCCCAGGCCTTCAGCCGGCGATGGTTTTGGTCGGCGGACAGCCCGAATCTCGCCTGGTTTCGCCGTGGCGACCACATTGGCGATGCGAAACAGCCGTTACAGGAGTCGGTTCGGGATCTCGTGGAAGAACGGACGGGCAGCCGCCCCGATGGCCCGATTCGCCTTCTGACGCATCTCCGGTATTTTGGATATTGTTTCAACCCTGTGAGTTTTTATTATTGTTTCAATCGGGAGGACACCGAGGTCGAGACGATCATTGCCGAGGTGAGCAATACGCCCTGGCGGGAAATGCATTGTTATGTGCTTCCCCGCGATCGAAGCAAAGCCCGCGGGCCACAAATGCGCTTTCAATTTGCCAAGGATTTTCATGTCTCGCCCTTCCTGCCCATGGAATTGGATTACGACTGGCGCTTCAACGAGCCCGGCCGGATGCTGGCGGTGCACATGGAAGATTTGAAGGATGGAAAGAAAGTGTTCGATGCGACGATGACCCTCGAGCGCAAGCCGATGACAGCGCGCTCATTAGCGGCTGTGTTGGTTTACTATCCTTTCATGACGCTCCAGGTGGTGGCGAAAATTCACTGGCAGGCTCTTAAGCTTTGGTGGAAACGAGCCCGCTTCTATCCCCATCCCAAGACAAGGGAGGCTCCTCGTTCATGACATCCGGGATGCATAGCCTGATCAACCTGGTGTCTTTCAACGTCGGCTGGTTTACCAGTGTACTCGGCGCTGCCAACGGCCTTCCCTTTCTTGGTCCCCTGGTTGTTGCCGGGCTGGTCGCTCTGGATGCTTTTTTAAACGGAGCGGGGAAGCAGCGTTTTCTTTTTTTCGCGTTGATTGGGGCTTTCGGCTTTGCTGTGGATACTTCACTCGGGATCGCGGGAGTCCATCGATTCACAGACGCAGGATGGCCTGTCTGGCTGACGCCGGTCTGGCTCCTGGGAATGTGGTTTAATTTAGCCACGACGGTGGAGGGGTGTCTCTCCTGGTTGAACGGACGCTATGTGCTGGCGGCGCTTTTCGCCGCGGTGGGCGGCCCGGCATCCTATTACGCGGGGAGGGAATTCGGCGCGATTGAATTCGGCGTGAGCACGCCTGTTGCAATCATCGCTCTCGCTCTGTGCTGGGCCGCCGCCATGCCGCTGCTATTTATTATTCGGAACTGGAGTGTTGAAGGGTGCCCGTTTCCTGCTCACGAACCAACTCGATAAAGTAATCTTCCAGGGAACGCGATTTCGACGACGTGTGGTGAATCGGAGCACGCCGTTCTGACAGCTCGTGTATACACCGGCTGTAATGCTCGACGTCATGAATGCGGGCGCGGAACCGGTTTCCATCCCTTTCAGGAGAGGTCTCGGCGATCGCCGGGGGCATTTCTTCTCCTTCCGGCAATTGAAAGACGATCTCGAATTCATTGAGCGGCTTCATGAGTTCGTCCACGGGCGCTTCCGTAACGATTTTGCCCCGGTGAATCATGATCACGCGGTCGCACAAAGTCTCCACCTCCGTCAACTCGTGGGAGCTGAAGAAGATCGTCCGGCCTTCCTGTTTCAATTCGAGCAGAACCTGCCGGAGGTCATGGCGCCCGACAGGATCGAGGCCGCTCGACAGCTCATCAAAGACCAGGGCTTCCGGACGTGCAATAATGGCCTGGGCGATTCCAAGGCGTTGTTGCATGCCTTTTGAGAAGTTCTTGAGCAGCACCTCTTCCTTGCCAGCGAGGCCGACTTTATCCAGGAGTCCTGGAATCTCCCGTTTCAACTCACGCGCAGCCATGCCCTGGAGGCCTCCATAAAGTTCGAGCAGCTCGCGGGCCTTCATGAAAGGATAATAGAGGGCGACTTCTGGAAGATAGCCGATGCGCCGGCGGCTTTCTACTGTCCCACAGGGCGCTCCGAACATCCGAACCGTGCCACTGGTGGGGAAAATGAACCCCATGAGGGTTTTAATCGTTGTGGATTTTCCCGCGCCGTTGGCGCCGATAAAGCCGACTGTTTCCCCCTTGGCGACCGAGAGGCTGATGCCGGACACGGCACGGGTCTTGTCTTTCCCCTTTCCATAATCAACGACGAGATTTTCGACATCGATAATGGATTTTTGCTGGTCCATGAAGCAGCCTCTCGCAAAGAATGAATCCACCTCTTATTTTAAGCAGAAAGAAAAGTGCTGCAAGGACTATCTGGGCCCGCTAGGTCGCGCCGCTGCTCCCTCGCCTAAACGAGAGTGCAGGAAATCTTCTGCCTCGCGGTATTGCTCACATGCCTGGGCATATTCACGGCGCATGGCCGGGAGGGACGCTTCCCGGGCGCGATTCTCCAATGCCGCGCATGTAGCACCCAGCTCCTGAGCTCCCAGGTTCATGCTGGCACCTTTGAGCGCATGCGCATTTTTGCGGACCGCCTCCAGGTTCTGCTCCTTCAAAGCGTCGCGGATTTCGGAGAGGCGCTTTCGGCCGTCCTTCAGGAAAAGGTCGGCAATCTCTTTCATCACATCTTTATCGCCGGCGGTGATGATGTTCAAACGGTCGAGGTCAACCGGGCCTCGGTGGTCTGAGTGGGAATCCCGGCCTTCTTGCTCTCCAGACTGCGTGCTGGATCGATGCAAGTGCTGATTGAGCACCTCCTGGAGAGTCTCCATGCTGATGGGCTTCGTAACGTAATCATCCATTCCCGCTTCCATGCATCGCTCGCGGTCCCTCGAGAGAGCGCTGGCGGTCATGGCGATCACGGGCGTTTGACAGCCTGATTCACGAAGATGTCTGGTCGCCTCGATCCCATCCATCTCGGGCATTTGAACGTCCATGAAGACGAGATCATAGGACTTGTGTTTCAGCATATCGAGGGCTTCGAGACCGTTTTGGGCAAACTCGCACGCGATACCGGCATTCCGCAACATTTCCCGGGCAACGAGCTGATTGATCTCATTGTCCTCGACGACGAGAACGGCCGTGCTCCTGTCCGGGGAATCAGGAGCATGCGCCTCAAGCCACTGGCTGGCGCTTGATTCGGACAACCCCATGTCCTGGTCCTGGTCATCGCCGAGAGAAAGGTTAACAAGCGCTTCCAACATTTGGGTTCGTTTGATCGGTTTGCGAATGAAGGTGTCAAAATGCTCGTTAATCAGAGTCAATTCCTCCGAAGAAGCCGTCGCTGCGGTCATCAGGATAAAAGGACATGTGCGATCCGGCACTGCTTTGCCAAGTTCTTCCAGGAGATCGGCAAGTTGTATGTCCTGAAGTTGTTGATCCAGGATGATCGCATCGAAGTGGCCGCAATCCCTGTTCTCGCGAGCCATTTCCAGGAGGGGTTTGCCGCCGGACAGTTCGGTGACTTCGCAGCCCCAGGAAGAAAGCATTCCGCTCAGCTGGCGGCGCGCGGGCTCATTTTCGTCAACGAGAAGAACTTTCATTCCCCCGAGAATCTGTAGCTTAAAGGCCGTTTCCGTCGCTGTGCGGCTGTCTGATACCAAAAGAGGAAGCGTAAAAGAGAATCGAGTCCCCTCACCTTCTTCGCTTTCCACATCGATCTCGCCATCCATGGCGTGAACAAGCTGGCGCGAGATGGCAAGGCCCAGGCCGGTCCCGCCGTATTTGCGAGTTGTGGACGAATCGACCTGTGAAAATGGCTGAAAGAGCTTCGCTCGGTCTTCCGTTGAAATGCCAATTCCAGTATCTTCGATGGAAAACAGGAGCGTCGTTCTGCCGGGCATTTCTTTTTCCGTTGTTTCTCTTTCGACCCGAATATGCACTTCACCCTCGGAAGTGAATTTCACGGCATTGCCGGCAAGATTCAGGAGGATTTGTTGAAGGCGGGAGGGATCGCCGACCACCTGGCGTGGGACATCCCGATCAATTTCCACCAGGAATTCCAGCCCTTTGAGCTGCGCTTTCGGCGCGAGCAAATCTCCCACGGCCTCCACGCATTCCCGCACATCGAAACCGATCTTCTCGATTTCCAGTTTCCCCGCGTCGACTTTTGAAAGATCCAGAAGATCATTGAGCAGCGAGAGCAAGGTATCGCCCGAGCGATGAATGGTCTGAATGTAATCGCGCTGCTGGGCGTTCAGGTCGGAGCGTTCGAGGATTTGGGCGAGCCCGATCACGGCGTTCAGCGGCGTCCGGATTTCGTGGCTGACATTCGCAATGAATTCGCTTTTCGCCCGGGATGCGGATTCAGCGGTTTCAATCGCCTCGAGCAGTTCCTGGCGAATCCGCTTCTCGGCGGTGATATCCCGTATAGACGTGACCCGCGCCATCCGTCCTTCATAAGGTATCGCGCGGCCATAAACCTCGATGGGAAAACGGGATCCGTCTTTTCTTTTCCCGATGGACTCGTAGACGCCTTCGTCCTGGTTTCGGATTTTTTCCAGAGTCCGTTCACAGGCTTCAGGGGCAACGATGTCTTTGGCAGTCAGTCCTTCTACTTCTTTCTCATCAAGACCAAAAATCCGCAGGAAGGCTTCATTGGCCTCGAGAATGGTTCCATCCAGGGAGATCACGACGCCCTCGTTCGCGGAATCCGCGAGGCGCCGAAAGCGCATTTCCGATTCTTCCAGGGCTTCCTGGGCAATCTGGCGCGTTGTGATGTCGTTCCCCACGCAAACGGCCCCAACGATCTTTCCGTCTTCCCTCAGAGGGGAGTAGAAGGTTTCAAACACATAGCCCCGGCGGCTCCAAATTGAGGTAAAGGTCTCGCCGGAAAGCGCGCGCATCCAATCGCTCCATTGCTGGAAGTCGTCTTTGAAGTGATTTTGAACTAGTTCGCCCACAGCTTGGCCGGGCGTTTCACCAATGGCCTCGAGCGAGCGACCCTCGCAGAGCTTGATGATTCCGCGGGAGTCGACGGCGCGGATCATGATGGGCGCGCCGTTGAGAATGCTTTTGATCATCTCCTCGCTCCGCTTTAATCCCTCGCGGGCAAAAACCTGTTCCGTGATATCACTGACGATCCCGGCGAGGCGTCTCGCCCCGCCCTCCTGGTTGCGGATCACTGTGCCTTGGTCGGTGACCCATCGCACTTCTCCATCGGGCCGAACAATGCGGTAGTTCATTTCAACGAAACCGTTTTGATGAAGCAGCGATGTATAGCGCATCACCTTTTCCTGGTCGGCGGGATGCACCACTTTTTTCCAGAGATCGGGATTCTGGAAGAAACTCTCGCGAGGCAGGCCGTAAAGGGCTTCGGCGGAAGGATTCAGATAAACCATCTCGTGAGTCTCCGGGTCGCCCGCCCAAATCACGTCTTTCAAGGAGGCGAGAATGCCTTTGTGTTCCGCTTCCCTGCCCCGGGCTTCGCGTTCTTTTTGGCGGAGGCGTTTTGTTGTTCGGTCGATCCGTTCCTGGAGAAGAGCGGCTCGCAGGCTGAAAGAATAGACAAGGGCACCCGCGAGGAGAGCAAAGAGAAGAATTATGATCCGGAATGACCAGGCCCTCGCGGAGACGCCCAGCCATTGGGCCTCTCTGCCGGAAAAGATTAGAAGGAGGAATTCCTGTTGGATGAAGTCGTAAAGAAGGACCGTGAGGAGAATCGCCATGGCCGTCCCGGCAGAGTAAATAAGAGGCCAAAGATGGCGTTGAATGTTTTTGCGGGCAATGAGGCGCGAGGAACCGCCGCTGGCTCGATGCTGTCCGCTCGCTGGTCCAGGGCGTGGACTGAAACTCTCCATCTGAGACTGAATTCTCCTCACGGCTTTCGGGCGCGGCGATGGGGATGAAGGCAAAACTGCCGAGAAAGCCTCTCTTTCGGCTGTTTAACATGCTGTCTCGCAGCCATCAGGTCTTAAGAGAAGCATAGACTTTACCTATTTTCACTGGGGGCGTGGAATTCTGCTCGATTCAGAGAAAGGAAAGCTCGAATGTTGAGTTTTCCTGAGTTTGGAGAGAGCCGTGCCGTCCGTATTTCCGTTCAAACTTCTTACGATCTTCATTGTTCTTGTGCTTCTCGCCGCCTGCGGCGGGGGAGCGGACGAAGATCCTCCCCTTGTGATTGCCGTCGCGTCGAATGCCCTCCCGGCTTTGGAAGAGATCACTCGGGAATTCGAGAAGAGATCCGGCGTCCAGACGACCCTGAGCAGCGGAGCATCGGGGATTCTTTACCGGCAAATTCGCCAGGGAGCGGGCTTTGATCTTTTCCTGAGCGCGGACGATGAATACATCCAGGCTCTTGCCGAAGAGGGGATTGTGAGCCCCGGCAGCACCACGACATTTGCGTTGGGCCAGCTCGTGCTGGTGGCGGCGCGGGGAATCAGCCCTCCCATTGATTCGATCGGGGACCTGGCCGACGAGAGGGTGCGGAAAGTCTCGATCGCGAATCCGGCCCATGCTCCCTATGGGCGCGCGGCACGCGAAGCCCTCCAGAACAGCGGGGTCTGGGAGCATGTGGAGCCTCGTTTAGTCCTCGGTGAGAATGTCGGCCAGGCTTTTCGTTTCGTGACCAGCGGGAATGCCGAGGCGGGCCTGGTTCCCCTCTCACTGGCGGTATCTGGCGAGTGGCCCTATGAGCAGATTCCCCGAAGCCTTCACCAACTCATCCGCCAGGATGCTGGTATGATCGTGCGATCGGAGATGAAAGAGCAAGCGCGCGAGTTTCTGGATTTCCTCTCGACGGAAACCGCCGAGACAATTCTCCAGCGACATGGCTACTCGCTCCCCAATGAGGGTGGGGGAGAATGATCAACGCCTTGTTTGAAACACTTTCCGATGTAGACTGGCGGCCGGTTTTTCTCACGCTTCGTGTGGCATTCGCGGCAACGCTGGCCGCGTTGGTTCTGGGTTCGTTATTCGGCTATTTTCTGGGAACGCGGGCATTTCGCGGAAAGCGGTGGGTCATGGCGGCGGTTCTGCTGCCGCTGGTTTTGCCTCCCACCGTGGTAGGTTATTACCTTCTCGTCCTGGCGGGGCGGCGAAGCCCGATCGGCGAGGCCTGGGAGACGCTCTTCGGCTCGCCTCTTGTCTTTACGACGAATGCGGCAATCCTGGCGGCATCAGTTGCGACGATCCCCATCGTGACGCGCCAGCTGGCGGCGGTTTTCTCCGGAACGGAGGAGGAAATCATCGAGGCCGCCCGTATAGACGGCGCGGGGGGCGTGCGCCTGTTTCTCGAGATTTACCTGCCTCTTATCCGGCCCTCGCTCATGGCGGCGGGAACCATCGCCTTCGCCCGGGCGGTGGGCGATTTCGGCGCGACCCTGATGGTGGCGGGAAATATTCCGGGCGAAACGCAGACGGCGGCGATCGCGATTTACGAGCTGATGAATGCCGGGCGCGACCGGGAGGCCTTTGTCCTCGTGGCGATTATCAGCGCCCTGGCGCTGCTTGTGCTCGCCTACACAAGTGGAAGCGGGGCAAAGGCGGAACGCGCTTAGAGCAGGCCGAAGTCGCCCGCGTAGCCAACCAATTCCGCGTATCCTTTCCCGCGCGTTTCCGCTCCCTTCCATTTTCCCGAAATTCGAATCGCTCCTTCCCAGTAATACGCACCTGTATAGCGGGTCGTATCCATTTCCTGGTTTTTGAAAGCGGGGGCGATGCGAAGATTCGCGTCATAACGGGGGAGGCTGATGCGCCATCCCATCGGATAGACGGCGCCGGACTTTGGCGATTTCCACTGGTCAAGCTCCTCGATGGTGTATTCGCTTTTCGGAATCGGCACCAGTTCTCCTTCTGCGTTTATATACGAACCGGTGGCAATGGGGGAAAAACTGCCATCGCGGCGCCGAATGCCATAAAGCATCAGCTCTTCATTTGAATCCAACTGGATGGCGAACCAGTCCCAGCCGACCTCCTCCTCGCCGAGCTGGTTCGATCCGAATTCATGGTCCATCCATGCAAGGCCCTCCACCTGGAATGTTTCACCCCGCCAGGCCAGGGTGCCTTCGGCTTGGAGCCTCGGGTAGGTGATGTAGTGGGAGGCCTGACCACGGCCGGCTCCTTTTCGATGGATGCCCTCCTCGCCATGAATCACGAAGGGCTTCAGCGGATCGAGCATCAGGTCGATGCCCGAGTCGCCGGTTTCCGTCCGGACGTGGATAGAGTCTCCCTCGGCGCGCTCAATGCGCCAGCGGTCCACGCGGAGGGCCAGGGTTTCCGTGCTGAATTCCGCCTGGCCAAAACCGGGACGCCCCAGGCGTTCCCAGCTCTCATGATCTTTCTTGTCGAGATCACTGATCGCGAAATGGCCCAGGAGGAGTTGCGAATCCGCAAGGGGGGACTTCTTCAGGGAGCGTGTGTTCGGAGGCGCGATGGCCGATCGGAAGATCGTGTATTTGAATCCGAATTGCCGTCCGTTCTCCGCCACCAGGTTACCGGTAAAGTACCACCATTCGTTCTGGAACTGGGGGTGGGCTCCGTGGTCCCTCGGGAACGTATAGTCGTATCCGGGAAGGGCCAGCCGATATTCTTGGGCGTGTCCCGCCGTGAGGAGCGAAAAAAGGAAGAGGAGCAAGACAGCGAGTCGTTTCACGGGACACTCCGGTTCAAGGTTTTGGCGCTTTGGCGAAGGGAGCAAAAAGCCCGCCTATGGAAGTTTTTCCGCTATTTGGCCGAGAAATCTTGACGATTCCTTCCAAGAGGAAAAGACTCTTCACTTCAAAGGTCTCAAGCCGGAAGCCCAGGCTTGTATCAAAGGGTAAAACAGTTAGTCATGACCTCTTCCGGACAGGCGGATTATGCGGAGCGGAATCGATCGGTTTCGCGGGTTCTGCTCCACACGCTTTTTTTCAATTGGATGGTGGCCGCGATCAAGATCGTCGTGGGTTTGCTGGCTGGAAACCTGACCGTTGTCGCGGATGGATTCCACAGCATTCTGGATGGCGCCAACAACGTGATCGGCATCGTGACGATGCGCCTGGCCAATAAACCGGCGGACGAGAAGCATCCCTATGGCCATGCGAAGTTCGAACACGTCGCCGCCATGCTCATCGGCGCACTGGTCATGCTGCTGTGCTACGAAATGTTTCGAAACGCCTTTTCTGTCGTCTATCGCCATTTTGCCGGAACATTGGGCGAAAACCGCCATGAACCGAGCGCCTGGTACTTCTATGCACTGGTCGGCGCCGGGCTTGCGGTGAACCTTTTTGTGGCGGCCTACGAAGGCCGAGAGGGCAAGCGGCTGGGGAGTCCATTGCTCCGGGCGGATTCAAAGCACACGCTCTCGGATTCGGCCATCACCGGGCTCAGCTTTGCCTCCCTGGCGCTCAGCCCCTTTGCCTGGTGGCTGGACCCGTTGCTGGCATCCTTCGTTGGTGTCATGCTTTTCCTGGCTGCTTTCTTGATCCTGCGCGACAACCTGGCGACAATGACCGATCGCCAGCGGCTGGATCCGGGCGAGGTGCGCCACGTCGCCGAAAATGTTGAAGGCGTTTTGGACGCCCATGCCATCCGCAGCCACGGGATGGAGAACGACGTGCATCTGGATCTGCATATCGTGGTTTCCGACGCCTTGCCGGCAGCGGGTGTCACGGACATCGAGGAGATGGTGCGCCGGAATCTCAAGCAATGCTTTCCTCAAATCAGTCTCGTGGCGATCCACCACGAAACCGAGAAAGACGGCCAGCCAGAGCTTTGGCGCTCGTGAGCCCTATGCTATCCTTTCGTTCGTAAGATCCGAGCCCCCATCTTGTCCCGCAAGGCAGATTCCCGCCTCCTGGGCGGACCAGGTTGGCCGGCGAACCTCCTCTTTGTCGAAACCCGCTCATGGCGATTTGGTGGCACGCCGATATCCTTATTGAAATGGCCCCGGGAACGCTTATCCTGCCAATCCAGAAAACGGAGAAAGGAATGAAGACCATGAGAAGACGCTATGCTGTCTATACGCTTTTGGCATTCTCGCTGGGCACGGCACCGGTGCTCGCCCAGACCAGTGAGCAGGCCACAGGAATTGTTTTTGAAGATTTGAACGAAAATGGCCAGTTCGACGAAGGGATCGACCAGCCCATGGAAGGAGTGGTTGTCGCGGACGAAGAGGACTTCTCCACAACAGGTCCCGATGGGCGTTTTGAAATTCCCGTCGACGATGATTCCATCATCTTCGTGGTCAAGCCGAAGGGCTACGCTGTGCCGGTGGATGAGAACAATCTGCCCCGCTTCTATTACATCCACAAGCCCCAGGGGTCGCCGGAAAGTTATTATGACGGCGTGGCCGCGACCGGTGATCTTCCGGATCAGATCGAATTCCCTCTTTATCCCGTCGAGGAGCCGGAAGCCTTCCGAGTCGCTTTGCTCGCCGACACCCAGCCGGAATCCAGCCAGGAAGTGGATTATATACGCGACGACGTTCTCTCGGAATTGCCGCTGATGAATCCCGACTTCGCAATCGTGCTCGGCGACATTATGTTTGATCATCTGAATCTCTTCGACCGCTATATCCGCTCCGTGGGCAAGGTGGGCGTGCCCTTTTACCACGTTTTGGGAAACCATGACTTAAACTTTGATGCCCCGGATGACGAGCATTCCGACGAGACGTTCAATCGGTACTTTGGCCCCGCGAACTATACATTCAATTACGGCAAGGCTCACTTTGTCGTGTTCGACAATATTCGCTGGCTCGGGGGTAAAGAACGGACGGGGACGTACGATGAGACGTTCGAACCCTGGCAGATCGATTGGCTCGAGAGGAACCTGGAGTACGTGCCCGAGGATCGGCTGATCGTCATCGGCACCCACGCGCCGCTCTGGTCCGCCACCCGCCGCAACAAGCTGACAGGCAACATCCAGGCACTCTTTGACGTCTTGAAGGATCGCAAATGGATCGTCGCCGTCAGCGGCCATACGCACTACAACAACCATCATTTCTTCACGGAAGAGGAAGGCTGGGAAGGGGACGGCGAGTTCCACAGCCACAACACGGTCACGGTCTCCGGGTCCTGGTGGAGCGGGCCGAAGGATGCCCGCGGCATTCCTCTGGCCGACCAGCGTGATGGGTCGCCCAACGGCTATACGATTCTGGCGATCAATGGAACGGACTATACCTTCGAATATAAAGCGGCGGGCATGGACAAGGATTTTCAGATGCGAATCTACCCGCCGGAGCAGCAGTTTGGCGACAGCGAGAAGCTGCTGGCCAACATTTTCGATGGGATGCCTGGCGCCGAGGTGATGTATCGCATCAACGGAAGTGAATGGAGTGAAATGGACTTCGCGCCCCAGGAAGACCCCATGGCCCAGGCGCTGTATAGCGGCCCGATGGACTCCGGCAAAAGCTGGGTGAATCCCGCGGAAAGCCATCACATCTGGGAAGCGGATTTGTCGGGACGCGAGGACGGCCGTGGGCCTTACTTCGTCGAAATTCGCTACTCAGACCGCCTTGATCGAGTTATCGAAGGCAGCCTGCTCTACAATCCGTGATATACGGATCCTAGGCCGGCCGGTATCGTTTCAGGAGCATGATCCCGATCACCAGCCCCACCAGGGCTGGCGTATAGGCACCGAAAATGGGATCGACCGCCCCGGACACCGCCATGGTGCGGAAAGCGATCATGCTCGCGAAATAGACCGCAATGATGACCAGTCCGCCGCCGAAGCCGACAACCACGCCGGCGGCGGACGGTCTCAGAATATGGCCGCACATCAGGATGGAGAGGATGAAGCTGCTCAGCGGGATGGCGAAATTGAAATGCAGGCGCGTCCGCAGCTTGGCGGTCGGCTTGCCCTGTATCTCAAACAACTCGATATAATCCCTCAATTCGCGGAAACCCATCTGGTCCGGTTTGAATCGCTGGCGGAGATAGCGCGTCAGTTCCTCCTCCAGCTTGACTCCCAGATCGCTTTCCGAAAGCCGTGGCCTCTGAGTAAACTGGGAGACTGTCCCCTCGGGCGTAAACCGCCGGAAAACGGCATCATAGAAGACCCATTCGGCTTTGCCGTCTAATTCGGTGCGCTCGGCGGAATCCGCGTCAAGCCGCCAGACGGGGGAGCTCCATCGAGGCCCCATGTCGATGATGATCGGAGCATCCATGGTGGAGTCAGTGGGTTCGAACTCTCGAATGCTATAGAAGCGGTTTCCCCGTCCTTTTTGAAAAACGTCCTGCTCGCGTGTCAGGGTATCGAGTCCGCGGTCCTGGATATTGATGCGTTCGATGCGATAAGCATACCGTTCCGCGGGATTGGCGAGGTACTCGATAATCATGTAGGTGGCGATGGAGAAAAGAAACGCGGCAACGATGAGCGGAAGCGCCAGCCGCGGCGGCCCGACTCCACCGGAGAGATATGCCAGGGTTTCGTTCTGCCGGCTCTTCTGTGTATAGACCCAAAGGAGAGAGACGGATGTCACCACGGGAATGGCATAGGACGCCTGGCGTGGAATCGTCACGGCGTAATAGAGAAGGACCCAGCCGAGCTTTGACTCATCGGCACCGAAAATATAGCTCGAGTTTTCCAGGAGAACGGAAACCAGGTAGCCGACCTGGATAAAAGCCATCAGGACGAAAAAAGTCAGGAGAAACGATCGGAGCAGGTCGCGGTCGAGATAGGGAATCATCGGGGCGGAGGACAGATCCTTCTTTCGGAGATGGTTCGGCGTTACCAGTTTCCTGCAATGACGAGGGTCAGAGGCTCGCCGCGTTCGAAGTAAAAGCCCTTCACGCGATAGCGCTCGGAAACCCGCGGCGAGACAGGCGGCCCGGTATACTCTCGCTGGTATTTGCGCCAGCGGTCTGGAGTCGTTACCAGTGCCGTGGGTGTCTGTAAATCGTTAAGGAGCCGAAACGCGCGTTCCGGCTCGCCCGTGCCGATCGTTGTGAACGGCCCGCCGCCATAGAAAACAAGGCTCGGCTCATCGAATTCCGCCATGAGAAGGCGGGTGTCTTCAGGGGCGTTTTCCTGGAGCCAGGCCCCTGCTTTCTGGGAGGGGCGGGAGGCATTGACGGCGGGGAGGCCGAAGGCAAAGCCAAGGCTCAGGCCCAGAATCCATCCGCCGGCGCTCCAGGCGAGCGAACGTCTTGGCTGTCTGCGCCACCAGAAATGGGCGCCTAAAATCAGCCCCGGACCGAGCAAGCCAGCGATGATGGCCACCGGAACCGGGCCGACGGGGGCTCCAATTCCAATGATGGCCAATGGAATCCCAACGAGGATGCCCACCCCAACCACCAGGTTGAAAATCGCGCCGGCATACCACCAGCCCGAAGGGACGAACCGTTTCACCTGGCGTGAGAATTTCCCCACTTCCAGTTCAGTCCACCAAAGGGCGCCCATGAGGATCATCGCGGGAAGCAAGGGGGCGATGTAGTGGGGGAGTTTGGTGCTCACAGCGGAAAACAGAATCAGGCCGGGGAGGAACCAGCTCCAAAGAAAGCGGACCTCAACGCGGCGGTGTTTTTTCCAGGCCCAGTAAATCGACGCAACCCAGAGGGCCGTGAAGGGAAGCATGGCGGCCAGTGCGACGGGAATATAATAGAAGAACGAGCCGCCATGGCCCTCCATTTCCGTTTGGGCCCGCTCGATAACGTGTTTTCCGATGGAATGCGCGAAGAAGCCGCCATCGGTGCGGACCCAGGCCGGTATCACCCAGGGAAGCGTTATGAGGAGCAGCACCGCCAGGCCGCCGGCAAAACGGACCAGCCAGGTCAGAAAAGGCGTGGGGGCCGGTTCATCGGGCGACTCGGGATGACGGCGGCGCCTCCAGGCGCTCAACAGCCGGAACGTGACGGTTCCCAGCGCGACAACCAGGATGCCCGGAGGCCCTTTCACAAGGCCGGAGAAGGCGATCGCCGCCCAGAACAGGACATGGCGCTTCCAGGTAAAGCCTTGGCGAACCTGGAGCCAGAAAAGAAACATGGCCGCAACCACGGTCAGAACAAGCGTGGAATCCGTTGTCGCCGCCTTGGAAATCAAAAGGAGCAAAAAGCTGAGTGTGGCCATGACGCCAGCCAGAACGGAGGCTCGGCGGCTGGCACCAAGAGAGAGAGCCAGGAAGTAAATCAGGACGACTCGGAAAGCCCCCATGAGGGCGCTGGGAAAGCGAACGCTGAACTCATTGACGCCGAGGACCTTCATGGGCGCCGCCATGAGCCAGTAGATCAAAATCGGTTTATCGTATCGGACTTCCCCATTGAAGTGGGGGATGATCAAATCCCCTGTTTGGATCATTTCCCTCGTGGCGACGGCATAGCGCGATTCATCGCGATTCCAGACTCCGTGGGAATGATTCCCAAGGAGGAACAGAGCGAAGCTCGCGAGAAAGAGAACCAGAGGAACCCATTTTTGCTTTGTCACGAATAAGCCTTTTGTCAGAGTTCCTCCCGATCTGGATTCTTCACGGGAAGCGCTTCTTGCTGGGTCAATGGGAGCATCCGCTGTCATAGTGACCTGCTTCCAGGATGCCCGGCAAAGGGGCAAGCCCAGTCATTCTCCTCTGCACAAGGTTGGAAATGCCTGCTCCGTCCGACAATCGCAATTATCCCTTTCGCAAGCCCCTCACCGGAAGAAGCTGGCTTTATCTTGTAATTCCCGCGCTGGTGGCTGCCGTTGAAATCCAGTTCTCCCGTGCTTCCTGGGATGCTCTCTACTTCTTTTTGAAGTATTCTCTCGATGCTCTCGATGAGTTCTTTTCTACGACGGAGCAATTCGCGACTTTTACGGTGATGGCCACGGTGGCCTTGGTGATCTGGATTTATCGCCAGGATCTCCGCGGCACGCTCGTGCCTTTGCTGTGCGCGGTTCTCATCTCTTCACTGGCAGTCAACGCGATCAAATTCTCCACGGGACGGGCACGCCCGAAATATGGTTGGAAAATGGGGAAAGCGGAGCAGGAAGAAATTTCCTCTTATCTCAATCAATACAGCAACACCGTGCTCGAGCCCGTTCCTGGAGACTACTGGCTCTGGTTTTCCCGGGAACGGCCCGGAACGGAAATCTTCAGTTGGATTTCGGGGAGGCTCCCCTTTGGCGAAGAGCGCGGAATCCTGAGCATTTCAAATTATTCCTCCTTCCCCAGTGGCCATGCCGCGGGTGCCTTTGTTCTTGCGGCTTACCTGGCGCGTGTTCTTCCGAAAGGCCGGTTCCTCTGGTATTTGCTTGCAGTGGGGTGTGCACTTGCGCGCGTGCGATACCGGCGCCATTATCCCGGCGACGTGATTTTGGGCGCCGGGATTGGCATGTTTGCGGTCCAGGCGGTTTTCGCCTTCTATACGCCTTTTGATTGGGGCACCAAAGTCCAGAAACTGATCGAAGGCGGCTTCCAGAAAAAGAGACGGAACAAAGGGAAGAGCGAAGATTGGGATCAAGCTTTCCCAGTCAGGGAGTGAAGACGGCGGACTCGCCAGGTTCCAGACGGCGTTTCTTCATTTTCTTCGATTCTCCCTCGATAAATCCAACGCGGACGGTGCGGCGTTTTCCCGCGTCGTTGGTGATGACGGCGCGGGGAGCCTCGCCATAGGGGAAGAATTCAAACTGGTTGTAGGTCATCCGTTCCAGGCGCGCTCCCGCAGTCGCGACGCGAAAGTCGTTTTGATAGAAGACGAGCCTCTCGTACTGGTCCATCGCGGGGCGGTTTCCGAGAAGACGCATATAGGGATAATCCCGTCCGGACTCGTTCCAATCCTTGATAATGTGGATGCCATCCGGATTCTTCCAGTAGATCTTGTCGAAATCGTCCTTGTCCTGAACGAGGACGAAGGCGGCGTGGTCCGAGGCGAGTGCCTCCACGGCCTGCGCATGTGTGATACGCGGCCGCATGGTGCCCAGGTAATACTGCACGGCCATGGTTGAATCGACGTGCATGATGGGAAAATGGCTGTGGGTGGCTTCTTCGATGTATTCGGCGGCTTCGCGAGAGAGGACGGATCGTTCGACGCGCGGGCCTCGAACTGCTTGATAGACGACTCCGGCGCATATCAGGAGGGCTCCCGCCGCCAGCGGATACCAGCGTAATGCAGGAAAAATCCAGCGGCGGGGGAGAAGACGCACGATCTCGCATCCCGCGAGCAACGAGGCGGCGGGAAGCAAAGGGTACTGATGCACCCAGCGCTGATGGGGCGCGATGGAGAAGAGCGCGAGGCCAAAAAGAAAATAGGCCGCGAGGAACCGTTCCATACGCCGGTTCTCAAGGCTTGCGGAAGGGGACGTAAAAACGCGAACGATTCCAATAAGGGCAAAAACCGACCAGGGGAGAAAGCGTGAAAGAAAATAAAGACTCGGCTTTACAAGCCCTTCGAATGGCTTTTGGCCGTCTCCGCTTTCCACGGCGTGGCCGACGAGTTCCTTGCCGATCATTTTGTCGATGAGCGGCTGGCCCGCACTGAGCCAGGCCAGGAAGAACCACCCTCCTGAAATCAGTAGAAAAAGCGCAAAACCGATTATGTGCTGGCGAACCACCGGGCGGTTTTCTCCGCCTGTTTTCTTACTGCCCAGGCCGATCAGCCCAAGGAGCCCGCCCGCGGCGAGGAGCAGGCCCAGTGGTCCTTTTGTCAGTGTGGCAATCGCCGATGCCAGCCAGAACCAGATCCAGGACCGCCGGCCCAGCGCCGCCTGGTAGGCGAGCAGCGCGGAAACGAAAACCGCGAGCGAAAAGACCGCATCTGTTCGGGCGAGGTGGACCTGTTCGAATCCCGCCGATGATAAGAGGTAGGCCACGGCCCCGAAGAAGCCTCCGAGCCGTCCGAAAGTTGATGCGCCAAGAGCCTGGATCATGAGAGCCAGCGCCAAAACGGACAAGGCGCCCGGCAGGTAGAGCGTAAAGTTATCCAGTCCTCCCCAGATCCCGGACGCGAAAACGACAAGCCACGTATAGAGCGGCGGCTTTGAGGTGATGTCTCCGGTATCGTCGCGTTGCACCAGCCACTGGTTGTTGGCGATCACGTCGAGGGCATAGGCCGCCGGGCGCCGCTGGTCCTCATCCATAATATTGGGAGGACCAGCGAGGCGAACACCAAAAACTCCCGCCCAGGTCAGGATGACCAGCATATAGAGTATCGGAAGGGAGAGCCAGATTCGGCGCTCCTTCCTGTCTATATCGTCGCCGATATCGGGTATCCTTGATTCCAGTGGTTTTCTTTCTCGCAGCACCCCGATAACCCTACTCCTTTACCAATCCGCGTTCGACGAGTTCCCGGTGGGCTTTATCCACCTGGTCGACCGCTTCCTGCTCGGCGGACCACTTCACAAGGATCTTCATTCCTTCTTCCAGGGGCGTCTGGGCAGTCCATCCAAGGCTGGCGAGCTTTTTGGGGTCTCCAAAACAATGACGGATATCACCGGAGCGGAAACGCTTCACCACCTCTGGCTTGAGTTCTGGCTTGCCATGGAGTTCCGCGAGGATCTCGGAGATCTTGAGCACCGAAGTCGAGCGGCCCGTGCAGATATTGAAGGCTTCCAGATTGGCCTTTTCGTTTTCCAGGAGAAAAAGTTTCGCCTCCACCAGGTCGCGGACGTATATAAAGTCCCGCGACTGATGGCCGTCCTCGTAAATCAACGGAGGGTTGCCGTTCTTGATACGCGAGGAGAAGATCGCTGCCACCCCTGTGTAAGGGTTTGAAAGGGATTGGCGCGGCCCGTAAACATTGAAGAACCGGGTGGCCACAACGGGGATTCCATGGGTCCTGCCTGCCACGATGGAATATTCTTCCTGGTCTTTCTTGTTCAGCGCATAGATCGATGTACAATAAAGTGGTTTGCTTTCCGGGGTAGGCACCGGCTCGAGTGCCTCGCCGGTCTCCGGGTCGCGCATCTCGAAATCCAACGCTTCCAACTGGTGGTCCGGACGGAGCGAAGGGGCCATTGCTGCGCCGTCCGATGGCCGCCGATAAAGGCCCTCTCCGTAAATACTCATCGAGCTGGCGACCATGAGGCGCTCCACGGTCGTTTTTTCCGTGGCCAGGATATCCAGCAGAATGGCCGTCCCCGTTGTATTGACATGCGTATAGCGCTGGATCTGGTATTGCGACTGACCGACACCAACCATGGCGGCGTCGTGAATCACCGCGTCGCATCCTTCCATCGCTTTCTTCAAGGCATCGCGGTCGAGTACATCGCCACGAATGAATTCAGCCTCGCGCGACAGATATCCGGGTGGCGTGTCTCTTTCTCCATGGACTTGTGGCTCGAGATTGTCGAAGACGCGGACTTTGTAGCCCTTTTCAAGCAGGAGGTCGACCATGTGGGAACCGATAAACCCGGCACCGCCGGTAACCAGCACGCGTTTGAACATCGGGGGCTCCGATTGGAAGATGTCGCGCAGCGTGTCGCGCCGCGGCGGCCAACCTCGCCGCGGAGGGATGGGTTCGCAACGGCAAATTCCAAGAGATTGAGGGATTATACGGTGAAGTTTTCGAGGGTGATATCGTTTTTCTTGATGTATTTATAAAGGGTGGCTCGTCCCATCCCAAGGGCAAGGGCGGCCTCGGGCACATTGCCGTTGTAGACACGCAAGGCATGGAGGTTTTCCTGGCGTCCCGCGCCGCCATTTTGCCGGCGGGTTTTTGATCCGCCGCTGCCCCCCTGCCTCTTCGGGGGGTTTGGGGGGGGGGGGGGGGGGGGGGGGCCCCCGCCGATGCGGCTGCCAAAGTAGGCCATGACGGCGTCTTCGTCGATCAACTCATTATCCGTCAGGAGGGGCACCGCCTGGGAGAAATTCTTTAGCTCGCGGATATTCCCGGGCCAGTGATAGACCTGAAGCGCCGCCCGGGCCTCATCGGAAATGTGTGGGTTCTGAATCCCCTCCTGTTTCAGGAAGTGCGCCAGCAGCATGGGCATGTCTTCCATGCGTTCGCGTAGCGGCGGCAATTTGATCGGGAAGACGGACACGCGATAAAAGAGGTCTTCGCGGAAATTGTTCTCGCGCACCTCTTTCAGCAGGTCGAGATTTGTCGCCGTCACCAGGCGGAAATCGCAATGAATGTCCTCTTTGCCCCCAACTCGAGTGACCCGCCGCTCTTGAAGCGCCCGGAGAAGCTTCGGCTGTATTTCCAGCGGGAGCTCTCCGATTTCATCAAGAAAGAGCGTGCCTCCGTCCGCAAGTTCGATCTTCCCCGCGCGCGAGGCGACTGCCCCGGTGAAGGCTCCCTTTTCATGGCCGAAAAGTTCGCTTTCCACCAGGTTGGGAGGCAGTGCCGCGCAGTTGAGTTCGACGAAAGGCCCTTTGGACCGGAGGCTATGCTGGTGGATCGCACGGGCGACGAGTTCTTTTCCCGTTCCGCTTTCCCCGCAGATCAAAACGGATAACTCGCGGGGGGCCACCTTTTCAACAAGCCGGAGAATCGAGCGCATGGAATCGCTGTGTGTCACGATTTCGGGAAAGAGCGTGTCGCGGACGGAGCGCTCCAATTCGTGTTCCAGGGTGGTTACCCGCTGGCGTTCCTGGCGCAGTTCCGCCAGCCGGCGCAGGGTCAGGACCAATGCGGCCGGGGCGATGGGCTTGCTCAGGAAATAGTCAGCCCCCGATTTCACGGCTTTTTTTGCCAGCGTTTCCGTATCTTCCGCGGAAATGACCACAATGCCGACGTCTGGATAGTCCTTCCGCAAGTGGCTGACGAAGGAGAGTCCATCCTCGCCGTCGAGATAGACATCGACAACTGCCACGTCGGGGATGGTCTGTTGGAGCATTGAGGAGGCTTCGGCGATCGACTGGCAAGGCATCACATCCCAGCCCTGGCGCGAGAGGACATGCCCGAGCATCGCCAGGCTGGTGGCGTCGTCGTCGAGCATCTGAATCCTTAAAGGCAATTTCGTGCTCGCGGGGGCCTGCGAAGCACCCATGACGCATTTCTCCTGGTCGCGGTATCCTTGTCTCAGTCCTGGCTGGTTTTCAACTTCTATGGTCCAAAACAAGATTCATCAGGCAAAATTTCCTAATGAGGAAAGGGTCTTTTGCGGCATCCCCGTTCGCAATGAAAAAGAGGGGCCTCTCTCGCGGATAAGTCCAGAAGCCTTAAGCTCCCGGAGTTTTTTTATTTGATATCCGTTCTTTTACGGAAAAACGGGAGGTGCTGGATTTTGGATTATAATAAATGAATTTGAGAGGAGCTTTTGACCTGCGGAAACCCTCTGATGAGGATTGATACAGGGAGAAAAAAAGGAGGGGTCAATGCCCGGACCGGGGTGGGGCCAGCCCGGGCATTCAGGCAGGAAATCAGTTCATCGAAACCAGGGTGGTTCGCGATGCACGGGACGCTCGCCGAAAGTCATGCCCTTCAGGTGGCCCTGATAGAACATATAAGGCGTCATCTCGCCTGGCCTGCCCGCTTCGTCCAGACGCTTCAGCGCATCCTGGGGAAGATCAAATTCCAGCGCCTGGAGGTTGCTTTCGAGCTGCTCTATTTTGGTCGCGCCAATGAGCGTGGATGTGACCCCGGGGCGCCTGGCCACCCAGTTCAGGGCCACCTCCGCCGGTGGACGCCCGGCTTGCTTTGCCACCTCGACCAGCACATCAACGATTTTGAAGTTTCTTTCCGTCAGTTTTTTGAAGATTGGATTCCCTGAATCCTTCAACTCCTTCAAGCGGCCTTCCGGCGTTTTGTCGCGCGTGTATTTTCCCGTCAGCAGGCCTCCGGCGAGCGGACTCCAGGGGCAAATTGCGACATCCATGTTCTGGGCCAGATCCACGAATTCGTATTCGATATCGCGGCAGGAAAGGCTGTATTCCAACTGCAGAGCGATGGGCCGTGCCCATCCCTTCTGGTCGGCAAGCATTGCCGCCGCGCCCACATACCAGGCCGGTGTGTCCGAGAAGGCGATGTAGCGGATCTTGCCCTGCTCTACGAGGCTGTTGAGGGTCGACATCACCTCTTCCACTGGGGTGACCGTGTCCCAGGCGTGCATCCAATAGAGGTCGATGTAGTCCGTTTGCAGCCGTTGCAGGCTCGCTTCCACGGCTTCCCGGATATGCTTGCGATGGTTACCGCCGGCATTCGGGTCGGACTTGATGGCGTTGAAGTTAAACTTCGTTGCGAGAACGATCCGGTCGCGATTTTTATCCTCTTTGAAGAACTTGCCGAGCAGCCGCTCGCTCTCTCCGCCGGAGTAGAGATCGGCAGTGTCGATGAAGTTTCCTCCGGCTTCCAGGTAGCGATTGTAGATTTGCCGCGAAGTTTTCTCATCCGCGCCCCAGCCCTCATTTCCGAAGGTCATGGTTCCGAGACAAAGCGGAGAAACGCGCAGGCCGCTGCGGCCGAGACAGTAATAAGTCGCCAGGCTTTCGATCTGCTTGTTGTCGCTCATAGGAACCTCCTGAGCAGATTTGTCCTGTGTTGGCACATACTTTTTCGATAAAGAACTTCGTGCCAGTGGCAGAAAATGGATTGTGCCGGCAGTTTTGTTTTTCGTTTCCGTATAGACAGGAAGGCTAGTGGCATGCGCGTCCCCCGCGCTTTCGCGCAGCGCAGAGAAGGCAGAGGCCGAAGGGAAGATCGGCGTTCTTCAGAAGCTCGAATTCCAGCCGCATGGCCAGGCCAAATGCCTGATTAATCGCGGGATGGGGAACCTTTGGCTCGTATTCCCGCAGCCCCGAGCGCTGCATCAACTTGGCAGCGGTCCTTTGAGCCACCGCGATTGGGAACAGGAGGGACGTGTAATAGGTGATTCGCTCGACGCGAAATCCGCTTTTTTGCAGGGCGCGCCTTAATCGCGTCGCAGTATAGCGCCGGTAATGGTGCGAGAGGTCGTCGTGGGGGCTCCACATCCATTGGTAGGCAGGGACCGTGAGCAGGAGCACTCCGTCATCCGCCAACAGGCGATGCACCGATTGCAGGGCTTGTTGCTCATCCTCCACATGCTCCAGCACGTCGAGCATGCTGATCCCATCGAATGGGCCCTCCACGGGGAGATTCCCGGGCAGCTCGCCGGCAACCGTGCGGACCTTCATTTTTTCCGTTAAAAAGAGCGCGGTTTCCTCGTGGGGTTCAATGACTGTGAGATCTCCCAGCTGCTGAAGCTTCTTTGGATAGAGCGTGGGGCCGCTGCCGATATCCAGCAACCTGGGCGTCCCGGTCCGGCGCGGGAGATACCTGCGCATCCAGCGAATGGTGAGGCGGCGCTTTCCATGGCGCCAGAAATGGTGCCGGTCGATTTCAAAATAACGCTGGTAAATCCGCTCTTCCATGGAGGCCTTTCTTTGTTCGGCAAAGGGATTCGACCTTTCCTCGTGAAAGCAAGAGAAAGTTCCCGGGCCGTTTCTTGTTGCCACGGGCCTTGCCCGGCCCGGACCGTGCCATTTCAAAAGACCCTGGATGATAGAGTTAGTCCTGGCCATGGCAGAGGATTCAAAACGACTGGTTTCCGTTATTGTCCCCGTCTTTAATGAAGAGGGGAATCTGGAGCCTCTTCATC
Organism: uncultured Candidatus Sumerlaeota bacterium; assembly: GCA_964346275.1. GTDB lineage: Bacteria > Sumerlaeota > Sumerlaeia > SLMS01 > SLMS01 > CAYFUR01. Next base: position 71,624 of record CAYFUR010000003.1, on the reverse strand, counting down.
GGGAACTCGAGACCGTGCTCGAGAAGCTCGACGCCGAATGGGAGGTTCTCTTTGTCGATGACGGGAGTACCGACGGTTCCGCGAAAGTGATCGAGGACTTGCACGAAGCCGATCCGGATCACGTGGCGGGCATCGTCTTCCGCAGGAATTTTGGCCAGACCGCCGCCCTTTCCGCCGGGTTTCGTCATGCCAGGGGCGACGTGATCATACCCATCGATGCGGATTTGCAGAACGACCCTCACGACATCCCGCGCCTGCTTCGTGTGATTGATCAGGGATACGATGTGGCGAGCGGATGGCGCTTCAAGCGCCGGGATGCCTACCTGACGCGCACACTGCCCTCGGTGCTGGCCAACCGGCTCATCGCGGCGATCACCGGAGTCCAGATCCATGACTTCGGCTGCACCCTCAAGGCCTATCGCCGGGAGGTCGTCAAAGACTTGAATATCTACGGCGAGATGCATCGCTTTCTGCCCGCGCTGGCGAGTTGGGGCGGAGCTACCGTCGCCGAGATCAAGGTACGCCATCGGCCGCGCCGCCATGGCAAATCCAACTACGGCTTTGGACGCACGACACGCGTGTTGCTGGACCTGGTGACGGTGAAGTTCCTGCTCTCCTATTCCACCAAACCCATGCAGATCTTCGGCATGCTGGGCCTTCTGAGCTTCCTGGGCGGATCTCTCTGCGGAGCCATCACAGTTTATCAGAAGCTTTTCCCGCCCTATTTGAACATCAACCGCAATGGCTGGCTCTTTCTGAGCATCTTCTTTCTGCTGAGTTCCTTTCAGTTCCTGAGCATCGGTTTGCTGGGCGAAATCATGATCCGCAGTTACTACGAGGGGCAGGAAAAACGGCCCTATGTGATCCGCAAATCCTTCGAGAAAAACCGGAAACAATAATTCTCTGCTCCGCGGCCCGGCTTCCTCGATAAAACCCCTGAGATTTCTGGGCGAGGATGACGAGTTTCTCATTGTAACAAGGCCACGGATCGGCAAATCTTCGCCGGATTTGCGCCTGCCTGATGGCGCAGGCAGACGGGAGAGACAAGACTCGTGCAGGATTCTGAGAAAAACCCGCCCCAGAACGGCGGCGATCAGCGTGAATCGGGGCTGGCCTGGGCCGGCGGTGGAAAGAGCATGCCCTCGAGAGGAATGCTGTCCCCCAAGCTCCTCGATTATGATCTGAGGCATTATTTCCGGCTTTTCGTGAGCCATATCTGGCTCATTCTTTTTTGCCTCCTCATATTCCTGGCCCTGGGTGCCTTTCAGCTCAGCCGCACGACCCCCAAGTACTCCTCCACGGCGACAATCATGTATGAGCCGTCGCGCCAGAAAGTCCTCGATATGGACATGCAGCTCGGCGCCCGGCCCTATTATTTCCGCATCGACGAGATGGAAACCGCGGTGGAGATGATTCGCAGCCCCAAAGTCGCCCAGTCGGTGATCGATGCTCTCGGGCTCTACGCCTCTTCAACTGCGAAACCGGACGAACCCCGGGAGGAATCCCCTCTTGCCGCAGCGAAGAACGCTGTTTCGAGTTCCATCGGCTTTCTCCAGAATCGCCTTGTAAACGTGCCCGACATCCAGGCCGACGAGCGGACCTTGGAAAACCAGAAGCGAATCGCCGATTTGCTCGGCAAAGTCTCTGTGAATCAGAAGCGCAGCACGAAGCTCATCGAGATCACGGTCACCGATCGCGATCCGAACCGCGCGGCGGAGATCGCCAACGAATTCGCGAACCAGTTCATCTCGGACGTGGAAGAGCAGCAAGCGGAAGCCTTCAGCTATGCGCGCCGTTTCCTGGCCGAACAAATCGAGGAAACAAAGCAGGAACTCGAGGCGGCGGAGAAAGAACTCTACGAATTCAACTCGGAATCCGATCTGAAAGCGATGGAGGAGACACTGAAGATTTCCATCGATACCATGGTCAGCCTAACGAAACAGATCGAGGAAACGAAGAATGAAATCGCCCTTTACGGGGCTCGCAAGGAAGCAGCGGGCTCCGGATCGGTTCGCCAAACGCTCATTTCCGAGGATCCTTATTATACGGCGCTTCTGCGCCAGCTCAGCGAACTCCAGGTGAAGCGAATTTCCATCGCCGCGGAAAACGAGCCCGACTATCCGCAGCTTCGCCGGATTGATCTGGAGATTTCCGGAATCCGCGATGAGTTGACCAGCGCGACGCAGGCCGTTCTTAACGATTTCGGCAGCCGTCTTCAGATGGCGGAGATCACGGAGAAGCACCTTCTCGATCGTCTGGAGCAGCAAAAGGAAAAGGTCCACTTGATCGAAGGAAAGATGATTGATTTTCGAATGTTAAGGCGGCAAGTGGACTCGACCCGCGAAATATACGAAGGACTGCTCGATCAGTATAAACGGCTGGACGTGGCCGATGGGCTCTCCTTCCGCGACGTCGGCATCACCCGGCCGGCGAGCATCCCCACTTCGCATTCCTCTCCGAAGATTGCTTCCACGATGTCGAAGTTCCTCTTCTTCGGTTTGCTTGTCGGCGGAGGGCTTGTGCTGCTTCTTTCCTGGCTGGATCGCTCGATCAAGAATCCCGATGTGGTGGAAGAGAGGTTGGAACTGCCAACGCTCGCCACGATTCCATTTCTCGGTGGCCGTAAATCGTTCACTTCGGTTTTTTCGCGCAAGAAGCGCCAGCCACTTCCCCTGACGACGAAACAGCCGGACAAGCAAGCAGGGTTGGGACGCGAGGCCTTTCACTATCTGCGGACGTCCTTGCAGTATTCTACAGCAGAGCATCCCCCCTGCGTTCTGATGGTGACGAGCTGTCTGCCGATGGAAGGCAAGTCGACGATTTGCTCGAATCTGGCGCTCAATTTCTCGGGCAAGGGAGAAAAGACTCTGGTAATCGACGCGGACCTTCGCCGCCCGATTCTCCATGAAGCATTCAATTCCAAGCGGGAATCGGGACTTTCCGAAGTCCTGACGGGCCAGAAGAGCTTAGAGGAAGTCATTCAACCCACGGATGTACCAGATCTGAATTTCATGCCCGCGGGAGCCTCAACGCCGTCTCCGCTGAACTTGCTCGACAGCCGCCGCATGAGCGAATTGCTCGAGCAACTGAAGAAGCATTACTCGCTGATTATTCTGGATTCCGCCCCGTGCGATGCCGTAGCAGATTCCCTGGTGCTGGCGCAGAAGGTCGAAGGCGCCTGTCTTGTGGTTCGGCTGGGGAGCACGCCGATGCATACGCTGGAAAACACCGTGCAGCGGCTGCGCTCAATGGATACGCGAATCCTTGGCGTGATTTACAATCGGACGAAGTCCGAGGTCTCCATCGGCACCTATGGATATGGCTATGGTCATCCCTACGGCTATCATCCGCGCACCGACTGAGAAAGACACCAGAGCAAGCTGGCATAAATGAACAAGCTCCCGGGTCATATCGCCCGGGAGCTTGTTTGTGGGGGAATACCTGGGCTTAGCGTGCGCCCTTCATGATGGCCGCAGCCGTTCTCATGATAATCTGAATATCCAGCAGAATGTTGAAATTCTTGAGGTAATACAGGTCGTGTTGAAGTTTCGTCTTCGCATCTTCCACGCTCGCGGAGTAGGGATAACGCACCTGGGCCAAGCCCGTGATTCCCGGCCGGAACCAGTGACGGTAACCGAAATAGGGGACTTTTTGCTCAATCCGGTGGATTTGCTCGGGCCGCTCCGGCCGCGGGCCGACGAAGGACATGTCCCCTTTCAGTACATTCCAAAACTGGGGGATTTCGTCGAGCCTTGTCTTTCGAAGCAGTCGGCCAACCGCCGTGATGCGTGGATCGCGTTCCGAAGCCCAGACCGGGCCATTCCTTTCCGCGTCCAGGCGCATCGTGCGGAACTTGTAGATCCGAAATGGCCTGCCGAATTGCCCCGCACGAATCTGTGTATAGATTGCCGGGCCGGGAGAAGTCAGGCGAATTGCCAGCCAGATAAGGGGGGCGGCGGGGGCGAGCAACAAGATCCCCACCAGGGAGAGAACGATATCCATGAGGCGTTTGAGGAAAACGTCGAAGGATTTTTGCTGGCCGATCTTGGCGTTGAAGAACCAGGCCCCCTTGATTCGCTCGACGGGGACTTGCTCGAAAGTCTGTTCAAAGAAAGAGCACTCGTCCAGCACCGTGACTCCCATATCGAGGAGACCGAAGCATTTCTCGAGAACGTCTGATTCGTTCAGGAATTCTTCGGAGACAAGGACTTCGTCTATGTCGTAACGGCGGCACAAGGCCGGCAAATTATCCAAATGTCCGACATATCGATCATGATCGGCCTTTCCATGAACGTTGCAAAAGCCCGCGAGAACGTGGTGGCGGTCGCCCATGGTCAGATGGCGGACAACCGGGTTGTGGCCTTCGTTTTTTCCGACGATCAGGACACGGATTTTGTAGAAACGTCCGAGGAAATGGATCAGGAAGCGAAGAGCGGAAAGTCCAAAGAAAAAGCAGCTTGCCGTGATCAGGAGGACCCAGCGGCCTGCTGGCTCGAAGAGGACAAAATTGTAGAATAAGACGAGGAAGACGACCGAGAGAAGGCCGGAAACGATGGCTGATGAAAGAAGGCGCGCACCGCTGAGGAGGATCTGCCGTTCGTACAGGCCCGCCACCTGTCCTGCTGCCATGGCAAGAAAAGGATAGGCGAGGAGTGCTTGGACAGGAGCCCCGGGAAAGATGTCCGCCTTTGGCGAAAGGGCATAGCCCAGGGTGAGGGAGAGAAATGCGACGAACGCATCCCAAGTGATCCAGCGGCTCGTCCTGGCCCGGATGAAATACTTGGTCGCGCTCCGCGCGGCTCTTTGAGCCGCTGGCAATTCCGCCGGTGGGCTCTCCGCGCGGAATGCGGGATACGGATCAACAGCGGGACCGGATTCAGCCGCGGCTGGGGACTGTTTGCGTATGGAGAATTCTTCAGGGCCGAATTTGGGAGGCACGCGAGTCTTTGTCCTGAATTTCCGGAGAATTCCCACCTACTTGGCAGGGGATTTCGCTTTTGAAAGTCAGTGTTTCTATGTATTTAGCGACTGTTTTTGCAAGGGAATAATTTTGACGAAATGCAATTCTGGCTTTTGAACCCATTTTCTGGGCTCTTGTCTTGTCCTTCGCAAGGGACTCAATTGCCTGGCGGAGAAGCCCGGCGTTCCCCGGGGGAATCACCATGCCGCACCCGTGGCGCTGGACTGCCTCCGCGACTTCGCTCGCTTCATTTGCAATCGCGATGATGGCTTTGCCGGCCGCCAACATGCCGTAGAACTTGCTGGGAACGCAATAGCCCGTGGCTTCGTCCTTCAAGCTGACCAGGCCCGCATCGCATGCCGTCAGGGTGGTCGGAAGCCGGTCTTTCGGCTGGAAAGGAAGGAGCGTGGCGTTTGCCAGTTTCTCTTCTTCCAGGAAGTTCTTCAGCCAGACGTGCTGCGCGCCGTCGCCGATGAAAAGGAAATGAATATCCGCTCGATTTTCGAGCGCCTTGGCCGCTTTCGCGATCGTCTCGATTTCATGGAAAAGCCCGATGTTCCCCGAATAGGAGACGACGAATTTGTCCTCAAGCCCCAGTTCCTGGAGCAGCGGGTTCTCACCCGACGGGACGGGCTGGATTCTTTCGCCATCTGCCCAGTTCTGAATGATAACCGTCTTGTCCCGTTCTGATTCGCGCAAATAGGGATGAATCGCCCGGGCCATACAGCTCCCCAAAACGATAATACGGTCGGCTTGCCGATAACATTGGCGATTGAGCCATCCCCAGAAACGGGCCACCGCCGAGCCAGGCGGTATCTTGTCGAGGGCGATGGCAATTTCGGGATACACATCATGGATCAGCAAATAGCAGGGGCGGCGCCGGAGGAATCCAACAAGGGCAGCCACCCATGGCAGCAGGGGAGGGTTGGTGACGGCCAGATATCCTCCGGGGTTGGGAAAGAACAAGGCGGCCAGAAAGGCGGAGACCGCGAACGTGGCTGTATTCAGGATCCTTCCGGCGGGGTTGTTCTTGTTAAACCGCGTCGACCAAACACGGCGAATCACCACCCCATGCTGAGAAGTTGTGCGGGGAAGAAACGCCCCACGGTTGCGATAAGCGGGTTGGCCGGCAATGGCCGCTATTGGAAGCCCCTGTTTCGAAAGCTCAAAGGCAACGCCGGAAACCATCTCGGCGGTGGCCATTTCCTCGGGCCAGAAGTAATGACAGAGGATGACGATGGGCCCGGGGGCAGGAGAGGCGGCTTCTTCTTTTTTCATGATTTCGGTTGTTTGATTTTGCGTTCGCGGACTGGCCTGGCAGGCGTCCCCAGGCAGATCTCCCATGGCGGGAGGTTTGTAAAGACGCTGGAACGCGCGCCCACCACCGTTCCTTCGCCGATGGTGACGCCCGGCCCGATAAAGACATCGGCAGCGATCCAGACCTGATTTTCTATACGAATTGGTTTCTTCACAAGGGGGAACGCAGGGTCTTCGAAATCGTGGGTGGCTGCGCAGAGGTGGCTATACTGGGACACCGTGGTTTCGCGGCCGATGGAGATTCTCGCCACCGAATAACAGATGACATGAGGGGCAAGCACGGCTCCCTCTTTCATTGTCAGATTCCATGGCGCCCAGATCGATACGGAGGGATAGACCTTGGCCCGTCTTCCGATCCGGGCGCCAAAGAGCCTCAAAAGGCCGCGCCGCCACCCATGAAAAGGAACGGGAGAAAGGCGGAACAAGAGCACCCACACGATCTGCCACAATGCCCGACCCAGGCGGTTTCGAAGGCTGAGCGTGGATGCTTGATTCGTCCGTATGAGGGGTTGCTCGTTTTTCATTGGATCAAGAACCAGTAACACATTCGGGTCTCGGGCCCTGGCCCAGAAGCCACGAGTAGACAGCTTCGAGCCGGAAGGCAATTTCCTGAGGGCTATACGCTTCGGCCAGGTGGCGAGCACGGCCTTTCATGTCCCCAATTTTTTCATCCGGGAGGCCCATCGCATCCTCCAGGGCCTCCACGAGGGCTTCGACGGTTCGTGGTATATACCAACCCGCGCCTGCGGTGGGCAGGTCTTTCCAGGGAGTCCCATCCGACGCGATCACAGGGAGTCCCGCCGATAGAGCCTCGGCGATGGAAAGCCCGAAATTTTCGAAATCGCTGGGCATGACGAAAAGGTCGGATGCAGCGTAAGCGCTCCACTTGGTCTTCTCGTCCAGCGGTCCCGGGAAACAAATGGAATGGGCGCATCCCTTTTCCTTCGCTTTCGAAAGGATCTCACTCTGGAACCCTCCCTCGTCCGGCCCGGCAATCACCAGCCTCCAGGTTCCGTATTGATTGGCTAAGCGGCTCCATGCCTCAACCAGGGGGTCCAGCCCCTTGACGGGATGAATTCTTCCCAGAAACAGGATGATTTTCTCTTCGCTTTTGAGGCCGAGCCGTTTTCGAAAAGATTCCGTGTCGAGACAATCCTGGCCGAGGGGCACGACAGGATTTGGGATGAGCGCCGCTGGCCCCTTGAATCCGGCGCTCCGCACGCCTGCAAGCTCCTGCTCGGACTTTACGTGAAGGCAGTCCGCCCGCCTGAGAAATCGGCGCTGGAAGGCTGCCATGGCGAGGTGTTTCTTCCATGCGGAGCGTTTGAGAGCGTCGGGTTGAAGGTGTCCGCAGGGGGCGATGAGATGCGGCACGCCAACACGCCGGGCCGTTTTCCCGGCCAATCTGTTTACGTCCGTAAAGAGGCAATGGGAATGGACAATATCCGGCCTGGCCGATCGGGCTTTTCCATGAAGTTCCGGTGACCACCGAAAAGATCCAAGCCGCGACGTGGTCGCCGTTTGCAGATCCACGGCACCATTGAATGCCATTTGCGGGCCGTCCTGAGTGCGGGAGACGCTGAAAAGGGAAACGCCGTGGCCGCGTTTGTGCAGTGCGGCGGTCATGCCGGCCAGAGCCACTACGGGGCCTCCCTGGGCACTGCCGGAGTAGGGAATAAAATGAGCGATGTGCAAGCTACCAGGCCGTCACAAAATGTTCCAGGAGAGGCAGAAAGCGCCGCTTGAAAGCGCTATACGTGAAATGCTCTTTCCAGCGTTGAAAGCCCTTGTCGCCGAGGCGGCTTGCCAGCTCCGGATCCTTCATCAAGCGGACGACGCTCTCGACCAGACCCTCGATGTCTTCTGGATCGACGACGTAGCCGGTCTCGCCATGAGCGACCACTTCTTGTCCGGCATCGCGATTGGAAGCGATCACGGGGCGGCGAAAGCGCATGGCGTCGATATACACAAGGCCGAACCCTTCTCCGCGGCTGGGCATGGCGTAGAGGCGGCAATCCAGATAGAGTTTCTCCAGATCATCGAATGAGACATAGCCGTGGAAAACGATAGAGCGCTCGGCTCCGGAATTCTCGGCGATCGTCTTCAGTTCCTCAACACCGGATCCTTTTCCGGCGATATGAAGCTGGGCATCTGGCACTTCGGGTAGAACGGCGGGCCAGGCATCGATCAACTCGCGATGGCCCTTGTAGGCCTCATGGGATTCCATGCGTCCGACGATCAGGGCGCGGGGCGGCGCGTCCGACGCCGGCCGGGAAGAAGTCACTTCCGGCTCCTGGTCCGTATCGGTTCCAAGCCAGCACACCCGTGCGCGTGAAAAGCCGCCATGGAGTTTTTCCGCCTTTTCTCTTGTGTGTTCTGATATAGACACAAGCATTGTTGCATTCCGGGCCGCCCGCAACCAGCGGTCCTTGGCATCTTCCCAGACTTCGATTCCATTGATCATGATCAGATTGCGGCGATTGAGGCCGGGCAGGCGGGGATGAACCTGGGCCATATTGCAGGAATCGTAAAGAAAATCACAGCCGGAAAGCGCGTGGCGGCGGACCAAGAGAGCATATCGGAGGGCGGAACCCCTGGCCGTGGAAAACGGAAAGGGAATACCATCCGGGGGCGATTCATCCTCGAAAGCAAGCAGCCGGGGAGCGATGCCGAGAGCCTCCGCCTCTTCCGTCAGAACGCGGGCAATCATTCTGGAAACCTGGGCGATACCGCCATTCCCTTTGCGAAAAGAATAGGCTGCCAGGCAGAGAGGTTTCATGTGTCGCGCGGAAGCAATCGGAATCCCCAAAGAATAGAAAGCCCCCCCAGCGCGGATAGAAACAATGGGACGGCAGCACTGATCAGGCGCGGGACTCCCAGCCCTGGCAGGAAATACCACCAGGCCGCGATCGTCTCCGTCAGTAAACCTTCCGGTCTCGTGTCCTCTGTGTTGAAGTAGTCTGACGGATCGACTTTTCGTTCATCAAACAGAAGCTCGGCCGTTTCCGGCCAGATCGCGAGGAAGGGGGCACTGCGAAAGCTCCAGGCGAGTTCCTCGCCCGATGGGCTTCCATCGCCCGATAGCATATAGACGCGCTCGTAATACGTGAAGAGAGTGGGAAGGTGCAACACCAGTCCGATGGCCGCGAGGAGAGGCAGCAAGGCTGCATATCGTTTGCGCATCAGGGGCGCGACCGGGACGAGGAGCGCCAGGGCCGGGAGCAGAAAGCGTGGCCCCCAGGACCATCCGCCGAACCAGTCGACAGGTCTGCAGGCATAGAATACCCACAGCGTTACGAAAAGGCTGAGGATTGCGAGAACCTCTGCTTTTCGCAAGGCCGCCTTGGGCAGGAACAAGAGGCAGAGGATAACCGGTGAATACCAGATCAAGCCGTAGCCGGGGCTGAGAAGCAGGCCGGGAAAAGCCTCGAAAAAGGCCGAGAGCCCGAATCCCGGCCGGTTGCCGAAATCGAGGGAGCTGCCAAACCGGATTTGGTTGTAAACCATAGAGACAACAAGGCCCGCCAGCATCCCCACCAGTGGATATATGGTGTCGATCAGAGAGCGGCGGTTTAAGAAAAGATAAGCTGCAAGAAGGGGGGAAAAGAGAACCCCCGTCGGTTTGGCGAGGACGGCGAGGGCGCAACAAGCCAAACAGAGCCAAATTCCTCCGCGGCTCCGCTGAAACGCTCCGAGAAACGCCCCCAGCCCGCACAGAGCCAGAAGGGGCTCTGCAAAGAATTTTTGAGCATAGACAAGCGCGAAAGTCCCCAGGCCATAGGCGATGCCAGCCGTATAGGCGAGTCGCGGTGGCCCTCCCAGCCGCTTTGATAAGAACACAACAAGGGCCGCCGCGGCGGAAGAGAGAAGGGCGTTCAGCGCAAGCCCTCCCATGACCGCTCCATGATGAGTATCAACCCCGGCAAAGAGAGCAAACCCTTGTCCGATGAGCACGAAAGGCGCCGCCAGAATAGATAAAAGGGGATACCACTGAGAGTAAAAGTGCCCGCCGGTGCCGGGAACGCCGGATTCCGGAGGCACTGTGAAGTCGCCATCATTGATAATTGATTCCGTGACGGCGAGCATGGAATTCCCGTCTGCAGAGAAAATCGCGGGCGGCATGAAAGCCAAAAAAATGAATGCCAGTCCCAGAGCGAGAAATACTTCTGGGGGAATGCGGGCAAAGAAGGATGCGGGTCTCATGCGTCGGGAAGCGGTTGGCGGCGCGCAACAGGCTTTGGCGGCGACCGGCGTTCTTTCCGGCGGGAAGGAAGCGCAAGCATGTCGCGAATCTGGGGAACGGCCCAGACAAGAACAATAAGGATGATCGCGCCTTTGATCGTGCGGCCGGTAATCATGATCATCATCGCTCCGATCTGAGTGATCCACATGCCGAACAAATAACAAAACCACGGCCACCAGGCGGGGTTTTCATCACCGAGATGGTGGAACAGCCGCCACGCCAGGCCGAAAGCCAGCCCGTAGAAGAGCATCCCGATGTAGAGACCCCAGAGGCCATAATCGATATAGAATTCGCCGGACGGGCCATATCCCATGGACGTGCCTTCCTGCAGCGGATGTCCGGTGAGATAGGTGAACTCCTTTCGGTCGAGCAGGTCCGGTTTATTCGGGTGGATGATGCGTGGCAAAAAGTTCTCAACAACTCCGAAAACGCGCTTGCCCGAATAATGGGGGACTTCGCTTGGAATACGCGACATGAGCGCATTCTGTATATAGAACTGGTTGTCCATCCGCGCGAAGAAATTGCTCCTCGTCTCCATGCTGAACAATTCCTTGGGGCTCATCACGAGATCGAGCCAAAGGTCCCCGAGAAAAAAGACGGAGTCTATCGGACCGGACAATTCGCCCTGGCGGAGCTTGACGCGATAGACGGTTTGTTTTTCGACTTCGTTCACATAGAGGGCGGCGAAAAACCCGATCACCGCAAGCATGGCAAGCCATCTCCAGCGCCAGCGGAACATGAGGAGAAAGAGCACGGGCAAAACGCGGTCGAAGAGCCCCGCAAAGAGCCCCGAGGTGGAGGCGAGAACCAACTCGTAACCAAAGCCGAGAAGCCCTCCCGCGATCGCCGCTTTCGGCCGTCCGAGGAGCAAAAGCGTGCCCATGGCGATAAGGCGCGTTTCGATGACAAGGCTGACGGGCTGGCGCAGCGGGCCGGCATAACTGTAAAGACGGAGGGCATCGGCAAGAATGCACACCACCAGCCAAACCAGGCAGAAATTCTCGAAATAGGGCGACAGGGTGAGGCGTTTTCTCCAGTCCGCCCACGACGAGGAAAGCTGCCGGGCTGTCAGAAAGCCGGGCACCACAAGCGGCAGGACAAGGCCGATGGTGAGCGGCACAAGAGCCCAGCAGGTGAGTTCGTAGTTTGTTTGCCAGTTCAGGTCCTGGAGGTATAGACGGCAGAACCAGTAATCGACAAGGCCGCGCTTGGCGAGCTGTGGGGCGGGGACGTAATGCATCCACCAGACCGGAATGATAAAGAGAGGCAGGACGACCGTTTTGTCGCCAAGCTGGGCGATGAGAATGAGCGAAAAGTAGAGACAGAAACACGCGGCCATGGCCCCGGCGGAAAGCATGCCAAGAACCCAGGCCTGCGTCCCGGTGAGAATCAGGGCGATTCCAAGGGATCGCAGGATACAATTGTAAATATTCGGGCGGCTCACAGGATTGCCTGGATCGCTTCCACGGTGCGGTCCGCCGCACCGGAGGGGTTAAAGCGGCGATGGACCAGTTCCCTGGCGGCTTCACCCTGTTCCTTGGCGAGAGACGGCTTCTGTCTATAAGTATTCATTGCCGATGCGAGGACATTTATCTCCCCGTGGGGAATGACCCGGCCTGTTTTTTCGGGAAGAACGAGGTCTGGCGCACATCCCGTCTGGTCCGAGACGATCGCTGGCAGGCCCGACGCCATTGCCTCGTTGACAACCAGGCCCCAGGTCTCCCGGGACGGCAACAGAAGCACATCGCTTGCAGCGTATGCTTCCGGCAATTCCCCCTGGTTCAGAAATCCGGCAAAGGTCACGGGCAGGTTGCGGGAGGCGGCGAATTCTGCACATTCTTGCCGGTAGGGGCCATCGCCGACGAAAAGAGCATGGGTGTCTTCGCGGTCAAGTTGTTCCAAGGCCAGAAGTATGTCCTTTGGGCGCTTCGTCTCGACCAGCTTGCCACAAAAAACAAAAACCACCGCGTTGGACGGGATGTCCCAATGCCTTCGAAGTTTCTCTCGATTCGTACGAGCCGCCTCCGATTGCGCGGCGAACCATTCATTATCCACAAAATGCCTGACAGGAAAGAAACGGTTCTCGTCGGCGCCATAGTGGCGATAATAATCCTCATTGAGCTTGCCAACAGTCAGGTAGGCCGAGAACCGGGGAATCCAGCGGCCGTGGAGAAACCGCTTTAAGATGCGGAGGGAAATGGGCCGTCTCCCAAGCAAATGGGAGTCCCCGCGAATGGCCATCGGAACGCCATGCCGATGGCAGGCTCGAATCGCCTGCCAGTAACTTCTGGTGTTCCACCCGCATATAATCCACGCGTCATACGCTTTCGAAGAAATCAGGTTTTTGACTTGCGGCGTGTCGCAGCCATTGAAGTGAAACCCCGGCGTCTTGGAGGCATTTTCCAGAAAACGGTGTCGATACCCTTCGAGAAGCGGCCGATCCCATTCAAACGCTTTTCCATAGCCTGTTCCCTGCTGTTTTGCGTCTGGCTGGAAGCAATAGAGCACTTCGAAGTCGACTTCCTTCCGAGCCTCCAGTTCACGAAACCAGGGCGTGAAGTATTGGATTGGATGCGTCACAAGGATCGCGGCCCGAGGCGTCATAGGCGGCTCGTCCGCCCTTCCCGCTTTTCCAGCCAGTCGATGACGACGCGCATTTTTTTGTCGATCGAGTAGCCGCTGTCCAGCGATCGTTCCCGCCCCATGCGCGCCACGCTTTCGCGCTTTTCATCGTCTTCGAGATAATAGCTGATCTTCTTGACCAGTTCATCGGGGCCTTCGAAAAAGGCCGCTTCTTGCGCTTCATTGAAGTATCGCAGAACTTCTTCATTTCGCTCGTGCAGCATCAATCGTCCACAGGCAGGGATCTGAAAGGTCCGCGCTGTGATGAGATCACCTGAAGATGCCCCTTCGCGCCTCTCGCTTAAGAGCCCAAGGCAGATGGATGCTCCGCAAAGCGCCTTCGTATATTCATCGCCGGTGACTTCGTCTCCCATGATCCAGGGGTCGAGGCGCCTGTTCCCCGCTTTCTCCCACTGGCAGCCCCATATCCTGGCATTGATCTGGGGAAGTGCTCGTTGGACCTCGCCGAGAAGTTTCTCCTTCTTAGGGGACCACGTGCCGATAAATGTGAGGTCGCATTCGTATATCAGCTTGTCCCGTTCACTCAAAACCACGGGAAAATGAAGCTCCGGGTCGTATCCTGGTTCAAGGAAGCTGGATTCCTTGACGGCCAGTTTCTGGCGCATGTCCTGAATGCCATAAGATTTCGTCGTGAAGATGTGACTATAAAGAGGGAGGCATTCTGGTATATACGGTCCATGGGCGAGGAAACTGACATCGGGATAATAATTGACCGTGGGGATTCCCTGTTCCCTGCAAAAGCGCAGGACCGAGGGGTCCACCCAGTTGCCTTTGAACACGAAAACAAGATCCGGCTGGAACCGTCGAATCAATCGGTGGCAGTCCCGGGCCATTTCTTTCACCAACAAAGGCTTCAGGAGCTTTCGAGCAAGCCGCGCGGGAAAGGACCTCCACGTCATTGGGACATAGTTCCAGTCGTCGACGATCAGGACCGAGTGGCCAAGGCGCCGAAAGGCGTGAAAGGCCGCGCGCGCGTCCGACCCAAGCCAGTTTTCTCCGATGCAGAGGATGCGTTTGCTCATCGGTGTCTAGACGGATCCCGAATCAATGAAATCCAGCACAGGCCGGAATTGAGCCTCATAGTTGTATTTCTCGCGGAAAGCGGTCTGGTTCGCCTGGGAGATGGAATGATAGCGCTGCGGTTCCGCAAAGACATCGTTAATCGCCCGAGCAATATCCTCGGCGGAGTCACCGTCGCAGAGAAAGCCATGCTCCGGCTCGCGGATGATTTCCTCGAAACCGGAGCCGCGGGCACAGACCACCGGCAGGCCGGCGGCCATGTATTCAAAGATCTTATTCGACGCCCCGCCGAGATGGCGCAAGTTCACGTAACGAGGATCATTACCGGCTGCTTTTCCGCTCTGCAGGACACCAATGCCGACATCAGCGAGCCGGGACAAGGACGCCAGATTATTATGGTCGATCGGTGGCAGAATCATGACCCGATGAAGAAGGCCGCCCGCCCGGGCGCGTTCTTTGAGTCTCTCAACGATGTTCTCTTCAAGGGGAAGGCCTACCATGAGAAGCCCTCCTTCAAAAGTCCAATCGCGCATGGAATCGACTAGACGAAACAAGCCACGATGCTCCAAGAGGCCGCCCTGATAGAGGATGATATTTCCGACCGTTTCTTTCCAGGCGGTGACTTCCGGCGCCTGGAGTTCCGCCGTTTCCGGCCAGCTCAAAAGCGGGCAGTTATAGACAATGGCAGGGGAGCGCTTGAGCTTTGCCTGCCGCGAAAAGATTCGCCCCCGCTCTTTTTGGGGGAAAACGACCATGCCGGCAGCCCTCGCGGCGGCCTCTTCCCCTCGTTTCACCAAACGATAGAAGAGCCACCGGGTTTCCTGGGGCATCATGAGATCGTGATTATGATAGACAAGGAGCGCACCGCAAGCGCGCGCGGCAATCGCCGCTGGCAGGCCCGCCATCATGTCGTAGCCGAAAACAGCTCGAAAGCGAGCCTTTTCCGCCATTCTCCTCACCCAGAGAATAAACCGGAGATACTGGAGTCGCAGTGAGAGGCCTTTTCTTAACTCGCCGAAGTCGTGGATAGTGATGTTATCGCCCAATTGCCAGCGCCGGACCCGCGGGATGCGCATGCCAAGGATGTCGACCTTCCATCCGTCGGCAGCAAGGATTTCGGCGGCATGGAGCGTTGGCGGAAAAAGGAACGGCTCGGAAAAAAGCACGAAGGCGGCGCGTTTCAAACGGGGCTCCGCCTTTTCTTCAAATAGTTTCTCCGCGCCTGAAGGAGAACTTCCGCGCCTTCCAGGCCAAGAAGAGACGCCATCAGTGCATGAGCTTTCCTGGGAGGACGAAAACCAGGCTCGATTTCACGAGTTTTGTCTGTAAGGCGGCGAAACCACGACCGGTCCTCCGCGAAAACAGCCTGGGCAAGGCGAAAAAGCGAAAGTGCCAGGTGCTGGCGGCGTGTTTCCGTCAAGCTGTCGCTCTGGAGAAGGAGATCCGCGGCGCGGCTCAAGACTTTCTCCCGGTTTCGGCACCAGGAGGAAAGTTGCAGGCGCGATACACGCTCCTGCCCGTGGAAACGGTAGAAGCCAGCCGGTCCCGGGACGTATTGAAAAGATGCGCCGCGAATAGCGAGCCGAAGTATATAATCGAAATCCTGAGCGCTTCCGAGGCTCTCGTCCCATCCCGTACTCTTGGCGGTATCAGAGCGAATCAGGTAGGAGAAATTGGGAGTCCACCAATCAGCGAGCAAGGAATCGATCGGATCATCGTAAGGCATTTCGAACGGAGGAAGATCGGGATTGGGAGTATCCAGCCCGACTTCCTGCCATTGGCCGTACACAATGTCGGCGTTTGAATTCTCCAGATGCGCCCACTGGACTTGCAGGCAGCCAGGTGCAAGGTAGTCGTCGGAATCGAGAAACTTGATCGATTGCCCTGTGGCTTGCTTAAGCCCGGTGTTGCGTGCCGCCGGTG
This sequence comes from uncultured Candidatus Sumerlaeota bacterium, assembly GCA_964346275.1. Classification (GTDB taxonomy): domain Bacteria; phylum Sumerlaeota; class Sumerlaeia; order SLMS01; family SLMS01; genus CAYFUR01. The sequence continues at coordinate 55,518 of CAYFUR010000003.1, read as the reverse complement.
CTCCGCTGTTGACCTGTCGTATATAATGGATTCGGTCTTGGAGGTCCTGGACAACCTCCCTCGTGTTGTCGGTTGAACCATCATCGACGACAATGATTTCGTGGGAGACTCCCTCCTGGCAAAGGACCGAGTGGACGGCCTGTCCAAGTAAGCCAGCTCGGTTATAGGTGGGAATGACCACTGTAATTTGCGGAGTTTCAGACATGGGCTATCGAGAGAAAAGATACCGTATATCAGCCGGCTTGAGCCCGCTTTTGTTCCAATGATCCAGGGCGGCGGCAGGCTGGCGGATGCTTTTCCTGGCAAGGCGGCGGGTTTGAATGCCTTTCAGCCAGCGCATGGCCTGCGCGCGTTCCTCCGGCGAAAGGGGGCAATTGGGGCTGGTGAGTTTTTCCCGTTCAACGCGGAACGCAAGGGATCCAAAGGCGCGCACATCACGGTGGTTCGCATTCCCCTGGCTGCCATGTTGCCTCCACCAGGCCAGGCCCGCTGGAAGAAGCAGAATGGGAAATTGAGCGGCCAGTTTCAGAAGAAGCTCGCAATCGCCGAAGTAAAGATCCTCTCGAAAACCCCCGATTTCCTGAAAAGCATCCCGGCGGAAAATCGTGGACGTGGGCGCATTGGACAGCAGGCCATTCCCGGAAAAGTGCTGCTTGTAGGCCTCCCGGGGTGTCAGGCGGATCGGATAAGGCTCTTTGCGGGTTTCTCCTTTGCAGATTCCCACGGCGGCATCCGGATGTTCTTCCATGCATTGCACCATGACCTGAAGGCCATGTGTATAGATCAGGTCATCGGAATCTATGTATTTCAGGTATTTGCCCGTCGCATGGCTTGCCGCGCGGTTTCGGTTTGCGTAATCACCGAGGTTCTTCTCATTCCGCTGAACCCTGACTCGTCTGTCGCCTTCAAACCCGCGGGCAATCTCGAGGCTTCTGTCAGTCGATCCGTCATCGACGATGATCAGTTCGAAGTCTTCGAATGAAGAGGCGAGAACGCTTTCGATCGCCTGGGAGACAAACCGTTCGCGATTGTAAAGAGTCATGAGAACGCTGACCAGGGGCGCGGTCATACAGACCCTCCTCTCTTGAAAGCCGTTCGCAGCAGTTTCGTCGCCGCGTTTGGCAGAAAAGGATGGTCGAGGCGCGAAAAGGGGGGAACATGATTGGGTGTTTCCATGACCTTCAGGCGGTGCCGCTCTCTTGCCTGCTCCAGGAATGCGAGGTTCCTCTCGAGTATTTGCGAGGCCGAGTATTTCTTTCGCACCGTGTCACGGGCTGCATTCGAAAACCGCTGCCAGCTTTCGCGGTCCCGCTCCAGAGCAATTATGTGGCGCGCGGCCTCTTCGATTGAGCCTGGAGAAACAAGAAAGCCGTTCTCGCCATGCTGAATCGCTTCCCGGCAGCCACAGGTGTTGGAGACGATTGGAACGGCGCCGTGGGCCATTCCTTCAAGAGCACTCAGCCCAAAGCTTTCCCGCTCGGAAAGCAAGAGGAGGCAATGGGATTCAGAGAGGAGTTCGGCGATCTGGCGGGTTTCCAGTTTCCCGGGAAAATCGATATGCGTTCCCAAATCTTTCGTCTCGGTAAGTTGCTTCAATTCGTCCTTGAGAGGGCCGTCGCCCGCCAGGGTGAGGCGGAAACCGACTCCCTCTTGCCTGAGGAGGCCGGCAATCTCAACGAGGTCGGGCAGTCGCTTCACCGGGGCAAAGCGCCCCGTGAAAGCGAGCCGAAGTGGGCCATTGGGATTTTGTCTACACAAGCCTGGATCCGAGCCGTGGGGAATGGCTGTCATGGGCAGACTTGTTCCGGCGAGGCGGGATTCCAACTCCCGAAGGCAGAGATCGCTCACGGTGAAGATTGCGTCGAGGTAAGGCTCGAACATCTGAAGCGTGCCGTAGTCGTGTTCGAAATCTCCCCGGCAGGCTCCGATGGCGACAGGCCGCTTTGCGCCCATCCGTGCAAGCGCGTGATAGGTCATGCCGCTGGTATTCGGATAGACAACGTGGTAGCTGGAGAGAGTTCGAATAAGCCGTCGGCAAACATGGGACCGGTTTTCCTTCGCGCCATAGGAAAAGACCGATGTATAATCCTGTTCATTTTCGCTCTGTCTGTTGGATGATGATGTCTTACCATAGCATTCAAACAAGACGTCCGCCTCGAAACTTCCCATCTCGCGCAGAGCCTTCGCATAATGCAAACACCAGGTTTGGATGCCGCCAAAGCCCACGGGGGCCACAAGGAGCACTCTCTGCTTCTTTGAAGAAGAACTCATGAGACAGGGCTCTTGAATCGCCGGCAAGGGCCGAGGATACAGAGGCGCATCGCCTGCTTCAGGGAAGTCCGGGAAAGAAGCAATTGGGGATGAAGAGACGCCGCCTCCCGGAAAAGCAGGCGGCTCCTCGCGGGATTGCGATAGCTGAGCATGACCGAATGCTTGAGACACGAGCCCGCGAAAATCCTGTGGGCAAGACGGCTGGTGCGAGCGTCGCCCCGATGGTCTGTTTCCTCGATCAATTCTTTCAATAATTCAAGCGCGGGGCGGTAATCACGGGGTTCGAGGGGGTCGAAGGCATTGAGCATCTGGCGGATGAGTTGGGTTTCCTCCTCGCCGACCTCCCGGCGAAGGTAGTCGCGGAGCAGGCGTTGCGAGACTTGCCGGCTCAGGGAGGCGCCCCCATCCCCTCGGGTTGCCGTTGTTTGATCCGAGTGGCGTCTATACTTTATGAGCGGGCGTTCGATGTTTGCAAAGCGGGTCTTTCCGGAGAGGCGGCTCCAAAGCTCGTAGTCTTGGGCTGTCCAGAAATCCGGATGATATCCACCAGCCTCTTCCACAAGACGGCGTCTATACATAACGGCACCGTGGTTTATCGGAGACATCCAGAGAAGGCGGAATTGAATCTCATCGTGGTCCAGGGAAGGGATGGACCATCCCCCCTCTTTTCCGTGTTCATCAATGGATAGAGAAGCGGACGACAGGACCCCGGTTTGGGGGTTGTCTTTCAGGAAGTTCAATTGTGTCTCGAACCGTTCCGGCAACGAAATGTCGTCCGCGTCCGCGCGCGCCACATACTCTGCCCGGCAATGCGAAAGGCCGCGGTTCAGGGCCTTGGCAAGCCCTTCGTTTCTTTCGCTGCGGACAACTTGAATGCGGATATCCCGCGCGGCGTATTCGTCGAGAATAGCAAACGTCGAATCCGTGCTCCCATCATCGACCGCGATCACTTCGAAGTCCTCGAAGGACTGCCCGAGGAGGCCATGCAATGCTTCGCGTAAATACGTTTCACCGTTATAGACGGCCATGAGGACGCTGAGCTTTGGCTTGGCGGTTTCAGCCATTTCGCTGGCCGAGAAGTGCCGCCGTCGTTCTTTTCGCTCGCGAGCTAAGGAAAGGCCGAGCCAGCGGCGAGAGAAAAATTCGATCACGGAGAGTATTCAGCCGCTCGGACAGCACCGTCCGGTAGAGCCAATATCGGTCGCCCGGTGTGTTACGGCCACCTCCGACGACGGAACAGGCCGCTGTATAGCCAGCCTCGCCAACAAGGTCCGCGGCCGGGCGATTAAAAGCTCCGCCTGGATAAGCGAAGAAGCGGGGCGGTTCTCCCAGCACGTTCGCCAGGTCCTCCCGGCTTCCGGCGATCTCATCCCGGGCGATCTCTTTCGCAACGCGGGAAACATCCGCATGGGTGCGCGTATGGGCGCCAATGGTCATGCCGGATTCCGCCAGCTTGAGCAGCGCTTTCGGTCCCATCTTTTTGCCTTCGACCATGGCGCCTTTACGGAGATGTTCGGTCGTGACGAAAAACGTTGCCGGTATTTCGAGCTCTTTCAGGATGGGCCATGCGTGGTTCCAGTTGTCTATCCACCCATCATCGAAAGTCACCACGATCGTGTCGGCGGGTTCGTTTTCGCCTTGGAGAAGAAGGCTTGCCAGATGATCGAGCGAGATGAATCGAAAGCCCCTTTTCCGAAGAAGTTGGAGCTGATTGCGGAAGGCTTCCGGCGCGATCGTGTATTCCCATCCCTCGTTGTGTTCCCGTTCCTCGGGGGCGGGCACAGAAGCAAGAGGAGAGACATGGTGATAGACAAGTATCATCGGGTGTCGCAGTGATCCTCGAGAAGACGGTTGAAAAGCTTTTCCCATCTCCGCCGGACAGAGGCCAGTTCCACTTCTCGCAAAGCCTCCGTTTCTCGGGCCGCTTTGCCGATTTCCTGTCTCAAACTCTGATCGGCGAGGCGCGCCAGACTCTGGATCCAGCTTTCCCGGTCCGTGGCAAAGTATCCGTTTTCTCCATGTTGTATATAAGGCTGATAGGCGGGGATGGGCGTTGCAACGACGGGATAGCCCAGTTTCATGAGTGCCGTCAGGCGATTGCTCGACTTCGCTTTTCCATTTTGGTCCAGATCACAGGGAATGACGGCAATATCCCCGTCCTGGAGCTCGTGCCAGACAGTCTTCGGATGCCACTGGACAGAGGCTTCCGGGTGCCGGGAAATCGTTTTGAGCGTATATCCATTTAGCATTGGCGACCGCAGAGCATCTTTAAGAAACTCGACGTGGTTCCAATGGCCAGGATGGCCGAACCAGACAACCTGTGGCTGGTTGCGGCGATCATGTTCGACTCGATGCATGCCCGCGGGGACCTCGAGAGGATCGTCGATAACGAAAACCTGCGAGTGATAGGGCAGGAGCTGGTCGCGCAGGAACGGGGATGAAGTCACGACGGCATCGCTTAATCTAAAAACACTTTCCGGCACTTTGTGGATCTGGAGATCACTGATAGAAAACACTGTCTTCACACCATGCGCCCGGCAATCTTCCAGGAGCTGCTCTGTATAGCCACTCCGGGTTTGGAAACAAAGGACATCGAGCCGTTGCAGAAAGGGCCTCCAGTGTTCCGGTTTCCATTCCAGTGCGGAGTGGAGATAGTCCCCATCTGAGGGGTGGTAAAGTATCCTGCTCACAAAGTTTTCCTCGGCCTGCTGCAAAGATTCGTCGATCAGGAACCCCTTCACCCGGGCACTTCCGAGCCACTCATTTCCCGCGAGCACCCATCCGATGCGGTGTTTTGGCGAAGGGTCCGGAAAATCCAGGAAGTGGGAGCGTGTTTGTGCGCGAGAAAGTGAGGCTGACTTCCAAGTCCAATAGGCTTTTTTCAAAAGACCAGTCATAATCGAACGATTCAGACCGCCTGCTGTGGTTTTCTGGCGACACAGCAAATGCTCTTTGCGTTGTCCAGACCCAGGTTTTTTCGGACCTTGCCCATGAAGAATTGAGAAAACTTTCCTCTCAAATGCCGCGGGGCATTCGGTGCTCCAAAGCGATAGAATGCCAGGAGGTCGAACCCCGCAACAAGCAACTCGCCACCCAGGTGATCGTAATTCCAGGGAGTCTGATGGGTGGGGTCCTGAAGAAAGCGGGTGGGATGGAAAATGTTGGGAGTTGTCAGAATCAGCAGACCGCCCGGGGCCAGGGATTCCTGCGCATTCGAAAGAAAGCCCACGACATCTGTATAGCTCATGTGTTCGATGACTTCAGAGCTGAGGATGGTAGAGAATTCTCGATCGATTTCATCCCAGGAGTAATAATCCTGGCGCGTTTGCCGATCAATATCCATGCTGAAGTAATTCATCTCCGGGGCCAAGCCTTGCAAATGAGCCCGGACTTGAGAGGTTTCGGAAGCGCCGAAGTCGAGCAACGGACCTGATTGATTGGCCAGGTGGTTCTGAAGAATCGTTTGAAGTCCGCGAGAAAGGGGGATGTCCCATATATGCGGATAGATTTCCCGAATTCTCAGGGTTTCGCGATAAGATTGAGACCATTCGCCTCTTGCGTTTTCCTGGCGCACCTGGGCCTTCAGCAAAGCCTTCATCAATGAAAGGTCCACTTTGCGGATGTATAGATCAGGCCCTGGCTGCGTGTCGGGATGACCCCGTTTCCGAAAACGTCAGTCGGCACGACCTCAAAACGCAGTGCCGGATCGGAAACGTCAATGTCCCGCCGGTCCTGAGTGAGCACGAGTTTCACAAAATAAATGCCCTGGTTGAGCGGAACATCGCCCGCATCACAAAGGATTGTTCCGCGTCCGGCCAGTTCGGTGATTCGTTCGCCATCATACCACATGCTCAGGCTGAAAACGCGCACGTTTTGCTCGTTGCAGATACCAATGCCGATCACCGGATTCCGGAGCGTTTCAGGGAGATTGTAGGTGATTTCGAAGGTCAGTGGATCGCCCATGCGAACAGCGGTGGCCGGCTCTCCATCGCGCATGAGCCTGATGCGCAGCAGTTTGTCGTGCTGGTGCTCCTCGGAGAGGACCGAGCTTTCGATAAAATCCAGATAACGGCGGATCGTCGATCGCGATTCGCCCTCCGCCATGATGCGCCCTTCTTCCAGACAGATCGCCCGCTGGGTCAGGGTTTCCACGGTGCCCATATTGTGGCTGACGAAAAGGACGGTGCGTCCGCTGCTGGCGATTTCTTCCAGCTTGCCGAGACACTTGCGCTGAAAGCCTACATCGCCAACGGCCAGCACCTCGTCCACCAGAAGAATCTCCGGTTCCAGGTGTGCCGCCACGGCGAAGGCGAGGCGAACAAACATGCCCGAGGAATAGCGCTTCACCGGGGTGTCCAGGAAACGCTCTACTTCGGCAAAGGCAACGATCTCATCGAATTTTTGCCGAATCTCCGCGCGCGACATACCGAGAATCGCGCCATTAAGATAGACATTTTCCCGGCCAGAAAGCTCTGGGTGAAAACCCGTTCCCACCTCAAGCAGACTCGAGACGCGCCCGGACAGGTGGACTTCGCCCTCCGTGGGGTCGGTGATCTCACTGAGGATTTTCAGCAGGGTCGACTTGCCCGCGCCGTTCCGGCCGATAATGCCGACAACTTCCCCCTCGTATATATCGAAAGAAAGATCCCGCAGGGCCCAGAACTCTTTTTTGTTTCCCCCGCGGCTATAATCCCCCGGGGTTTTCTCCCGGGAAGCGCGGTTTGCCATGGATCGGACCGTGTGGCTTATCTTGTCTCTCAAGGTATTGTGGCGCAGAGTTGCCCCGAGGCGAAATTTCTTCGAGAGGCCGCGCGCGGAAATGACGGATTCGTTCATAGAAAAGCGGGCGCCTGAGTCGTCAGATGACGTCGGCAAAGGTCCTTTCAAAGGCGCGGAAATAATAGATTCCAGAAATGGTCAGCACGAGCACCATGGCCATGCTTGCCAGGAACGCGGGCCAGTAAGGTTCAAATTCCGGCCCGAGCACTGCCCAGCGAAATCCATCGATCACGCCCACCATGGGATTCAAGCTGTATATAAAGTGTGCGGTCGGGCCGAAATTATCGAGCACAATTCTGGATTGAAAGCCCACCGGACTGAGATAGGTTCCTACTCTGACGAGAAAGGGCACGATATGTCTGACATCGCGATATTTCACATTCAATGCCCCGAACCACAAGCCCACCCCAAAGGATGCCAGGAGGGCCACCAGGAAGAAGGCCGGAAGCATCAGGAGGTGCGGCCGGAAGGGGACATCGAAGTAAATCATGAGGGCGAACAGAATCCCAATCGCGATGAGAAAATCAACGACTCCGCTGAGGATCGCGCTCATGGGGATGTAGAGCCGGGGAAAGTAAACTTTCCGGATCATGTTGCCGGCGCTCACCACGGAGTTGCTGCTTTGCGTCAGGGCATTGGAAAAGAACTGCCAGGGGAGGAGCGCGGCGAGGGTCATCACGGCATAGGGCTTTCCCTCGCTGGGGAATTTGCCCATCTTCCCGAAAACAAAGGTCAGGACGACCATCATCAGCACAGGCTGGAGCACGGCCCAGCAGATGCCGAGGAGCGTCTGCTTGTAGCGCACCAGGATATCCCGCCATGTCAGAAAAAAGAGAAGCTCGCGATAGCGCCAGAGCTCCTCGAAATCGATCGGGATTAATCCACGGCGCGGACGAAGCACGCGGTGTTTTCGGGCCGCGGAAGGTTTGAGGTCTTTTGAGAGAGTGGAAGCCATAATATCAGGGGAATTACGGAAAAGCGGGAATGTGTCACACGGCCGTCAGTCTGGGCATAACTTTACCAATCCTCTCTTGAGCAACCGAGGGAGGAACGATGGTAAGTCCTGCCAGATCAGAGACGGACGGCTGCGACGCGCGTTCAGAAACGGGGAGCCACTTCCACCTTGTCTGTATCCGCGTGCCAGTTAATAGGGCGAGGTGCTTCCGTCAACCGATTTCACTGTTTTTCCTGACGTTTCGTCCTCTGTCCTTCTGCGCTTCGCCGCGCAGCAAGCCAATGAAAGGAGAATGAGGAATTGAAAGCCGATCAGCGGAATCCGAAGATGGAAATCCACCGCCGCGTGGATCAGGGCGATCAAGACACCCGCCGCCGCGGACCGCGCCGCCATGTTCTGGTTCCAGTGACTGTGAGAGAGGAGCCCGCGTATGGGGCCTCGCAAGCCCGCGAGAGCCAAGAGAAGGAATGGCAGGCAGATCAGCAGGCCGGGCAGCCCCACTTCCACGAGAATTTGCAGATAATCATTGTGAGCCCAAACCGCGTTGGTCGTCGTAGCCCAATCGGCATTCTGATTGATAAGAAACTCTGTCGCTCCTAACCCGACGCCCAGATAGTGGCTTTCCTGGAAGCCGGCCCAGGCCGCCCGCGCCAGGTCTCCCCGGGTGACCTGGCCCTCGGGAGCAACAAATCGCCCCGTGTATCCTTCGATCAGCGAAGCGGAAACTATGAGCAACAGAAACGCACCAGTCAAAAGCCCGGTGGCCCATTTCTGTTCCGGGGTCAGGCGCGGTGGCGCCTTTCCCAATCTTTGTAATCTTCCCAATCCCCATGCTTCCAGGGCGCCCCAGCCCCCGAGGACCATCAGGCCCGAAATGAGCGCGCCGCGGGAAAGTGCGGCCAGTGAACCGACGAGTGCCAGCAACACGAGGCCGCCGAGGAAAAGGGCTGGCCCGCTATCGCGCCGGCGCTGAATACGAAACGCGCGATACTTTAATGCCAGCGTGATCGCAGCTGGTATCCCCATGAGCACCATCGTGGCGTGGTGGTTTGGATTATAGATCGCTGCGGATACCCGTCCCCCTCCGCCAAGGCCATAATTGATAATGCCGAGCAAGCCTTCGAAGACTGAAGCGGCGGCCACAATGCCGAGCAGCCAGATGGCCCCGCTTCTCCTCAGCGTAAAGACAGACACACCCGCGAAGAAAAGCAGCGCGGCGAAGAGTTGGGAAAGGGAGCGCTCTGCCTTGTCCGGCGCCAGAGCGAACGGAATCTTGTCTGGCAGAGAAGCGCCGGCACTCTCCAGCGTAGTCATCGTTTCCCGCCATTGGGGCGAAAGGCCTGTCACGAGCGGTCGATTGAGGGGGACGATCTGAAGCCCGAGTACCAGGGCCGCGACAACCATCAGGAGCAGGATTCGGCCGTGAGGCCCAATGCGCGGTCGGCGAAATCCTGAGCGGCTCCAGTTCACCGCGCCGTAAATGCCAAGGATTCCGCAAAGAGTCCAGGCGAGGGTCCGGGCGGCATCGTGCTCCGCGAATCCGCGATTCAGAAATCCCAGTATATAGACAGCCATAAGGCAGACAAGAACCAGGATGCCGCCCATGCGGCCGCGCCGGGAAAAGGAGAGGGGCTCCACCATCAATCGACCTCTTTCCCGCAGTGAAAACTCATTGGTCCAATATAAATGTCCTCCTGCTGATTGCTGGCGGAACCCGTGTCGATGCGGCGTTCGAGGGTGATTTCCACAAGGGCCGCCTTTTGCAACTCGGGAATGTCCAGCGCCAGCTCTCCAACTCCGGCCACTTCATCTTCCAGGAACGAGCCCCTGAGTTCCAGATCGCGGCCCGCGATGGCAAAAAGGCGATAGGAGGAGTTGCGAGAGGGATCCCTCTCGATCTTCATCCCAACGGAGAGGGGAGTTTCCGCTGGAATGAAGAGCCGATAGCAGAGCCACCGGTAGGAGGAAGACACTTCCTTCGACGCGGGATAAAAAGTGAGCCGTATCCGGCCTGACTCTTCATCCTCCTGATTGATCCATCCCGCTTGCACCCATCCTACCTCTCTCGGTTTCTGCCAGCCGAAAAAGAAGGGGGCGCTGAACGCTGGATCGCCTAAATTGAGATTCTTTGCCAGCAAAGGCGTATCCGAGCTGCTCCCGCATCCATCGACTGGCTCCGCTCCCTGGAATTTCCAGATGCGAGCCGCTGCACCGGGCAAAATGGGCCGCGCCGCCAGGGGAGCGGCTTCGCGCCGGAACTCCTTGCTCTTGTAAAATCGGTCGGGGAGCTGGTCCATCAGTTCTGCTTTTGCCGCCGGCGTTCCCTGGAGGAGAGTGTCGAGATAGAGAGCATACTCTTCCGGAGGACTTTTCTCCAACTCCAGGGTCGTCGAGATCTCGAGGGGAGGCAGCCCGATGCGCTGGAGTTCCTCGATCGCCTCGATGGTCAGCAACGGCCCAAGGGAAGCCAATCGCCGAGCCTCCACCGCCGCCACTCGAGGTTTGCCGGCCAGTTGCCAGAGCCGAATCGCATGGAGGCGTTCCACGGGATAACCGGGATCCAGTTCGCCGGACCGCTCGAGAGCAGCGAGCCCGGATTCTTGCTCGCCCTGGAAGAGCCGATAGCGTGCAAGGCGAATCCATGCGCTGGAGTTCAGCGGCTCTTCAAGAATCGCCCTGTTCGCAAGCTGGGCCGCCGACTGGTAGTCGGGTGGAAAAGCATTGCGCTCGTAGATGGAAGCCAGCCGCAGGAGGTTTTCTGGCCGGGAGGCTGCCTTTTCTGCGTCGGCCAGTCCCCTTGCCGAGCCCGATTGGACGAATTCTCTCCATTCGCCGCGATTTAAAAATTCCCGCCAAATTCCCACGAGCCAGATGAGAACAAAAAGTGCTGAGAATGCAGCAAGAAAGGTAGAAAAGCGCCTCATCAACTTTCCCGGATTTTGTTTTGAAATATCATTTCTTTTCTGGGTTGACAGCAAGCTATTGATCCTCGACTTTATCCCGGACTCAGGATTCCTCCCCTTGATTTAAGGGAAAACCTGACCGAATTCGTGCGGGTGAAAGACTCTCGTGACTCGGTCAAGATTCAAGCGCCTGGCATCCCAGGCAAGGAGAGTTTCATGGCGAACTCCCGCCACATGAGTAATTTGCCATTTCGCTTTTCTCTGCATTTTCTCCTCATTATTTCTATCCTGGCCGTTTCGGATCTGGCCGCCCAATCTTCTGATGGCCGATTGGCGCC
>CAYFUR010000003.1:18626-44172 GCA_964346275.1 uncultured Candidatus Sumerlaeota bacterium | reverse complement strand
AATCCGAAGCGACCAATGGTTGGGAAATCACGGCGACCCCGCGCGAATATGGAATCGTGGATATTACCGGCACCCGCGGCGAGGATGGCTCTCCGGTCATCGGAACTCGCGACTTGGTCATCCTCGAAATGCGATGCGCCGATGGCTGCCCCTGCGAATCCAATATCGAGTTTGTCTCCTTGGGTCGAGGGATTGCGGACGCGACCCCTCAAGGAACCACTCTGACCTGTGCGGGCCAGGCCGTCTCGCGCGACGCGGCAGAGACTTCCGGTGATGCCTTCGAGGTCGTTGCCCTGCCCGTGTATGCCGGCTGCGGCCAGAAAACGCTGGTCCCCGTGGAAACACGAAACGCGAGCGGACTGGAAAGTTTTGAATTCGTCGTTTCCTACGATGAGGAGTGTGGCCGCTTTCGCGATGTGATATCCGGCCTGGATACCGCTGACTGGGATATCGAAGTCGAAGAAATCGATGATGGACTGGTCATGGTGACTGGTGAAAGAGGAGAAGATGGCAGCCCGATCAGCGGCAATGCAGAGCTTGCGAGGCTGAAATTCAAATGCTCCCGGCCCGCGGGGATTGCCGTGCCGTTCTGCTGCCTGTTTGCCGGGGGAGCAATCAAACCGTGAGGAATGACCTGATTTCACCCATGAGAAACCTTCTTTTTTGCCTACTCGCTGGACTCGCCTCCCTGGTGGTACCCGCGAATTCCGCGCTGGCGCAGGCGATCGGGCTTGCCGAGTCCGAGGACAGTTTCCACTTCGAACGTGTGTCGGAAAAAATCGAAGTGGAAGCGGGCGGCAGCCGGCTCTTAAAGGACGGCGACCGCCTGATCGCCGGGGAAAGCCCGGTCATGGTCCGAAATGACAACGGACAGACAATTCTTCTGGACGCCTTCTCGAGGGCGCTATTCCCCTCCATGGGCTATGTCGTTCTCGAAAAGGGCCAGGTGGCCGTTGTCAGCCCCATGGAAAAACCGGTGGAGGTGCTCTACAAGGACCTGAGCTTTGTTCCCCTCGGAGCTGGCGCAGAGGTCAGTAGCCCCGCCCAGCTTGCTCTCCGCATTAATGGCCCGGACGAGATCCAGGCGATCAGCTATAACGATACATTCGCCGCGGTTCATTACAGGGACGAGCCGGTGCAGGTTGCTGTGCTCGGCAACCAGGATGTTGCTCGTTTCCTCAAAGCCGGCGACGGGCGCTGGCGTTTTATCCGCGTCGCCAATGCGAATGTCGGAAACGTCAACCCCGACGATCCCTCCCAGATTATGAACGCACAGGACGAAGGCTGCGAATGTGATTCGGAAATCCGCCTGACTGATCTCGAGGGGGGCTTGCAAAACGCCGATGCTCAGGCTGGCCAGGTTTTGTGCCGAGAAGATGAGGATGATGGAGAACTTCCTGCCTCCAGCACGCCGTCTGGCTATACCATTTCTGTTGGCTCCGCCATCTCTGAATGCGGGGAAAATTTCGACCTTCCCGTGACGATCAATGGGGCAACCTCGGTCAGTTCGTTCCGCGCCACGCTGGTTTATGATTCGACCTGTGTGGATTTCCGGGAAGTGGAGTCCACGGATCTGACCGATGGCTGGTCCATCGAAAGCGAACTGCTTCGCGACGGAATCGTCATCCTCACGGGGACTCGGGAAAAAGGCTCTGCCATCGAAGGAAATGGCGAAATCTTCACACTTAAGATGCGATGCGTGAAGCGCTGTCCATGCGCTACCGAGCTGGACCTTGCCGGACTTGGCGAAAATCTTCAACCCGCTCAGGTCGTTCCTGGCGATGCCCGTTGCCGCAAGACAGCGGTTCCTTCCGAGGAAACCCCAGAGAGCCTGCCGGAAGGATTTGTTCTGGAAGTGGGATCGGGCGAAGCCAACTGCGGCGACAGCGTAGTCATTCCGGTGGTCGCCCACCAGGCGCCCACGCTTGATCAATTTCAGATGACCTTTCTCTATAATCCCAAGTGCCTTGATTTTGCCGGCACGGAGGATGGTGGCGGCACTCTCGATTGGGATATCGATTCCGATGAAGAGGAAAGCGGCCGGATCACCATAACCGGCGAACCTGGTGAAGATGGCGAGCCGGTCGATGGCCGTGTTGAGCTCGTTCGCGTCAAGTTCCGCTGTGCCCGGGGAGCCGCCGCGCTCATTCCTTGGCCTTGCGCAGTCAGCACCGCCGGTGCCACTGTCGCTGGTGCGGCGGCCGGCACAGGAATCGCCGTTGGAAGTGTTGCCCTTTGGGATTCCATCGATGACGACGATGACGACGATGATGATGATGACGACGACCGCGACCTCTCCAGCCCCATCACGCAGGATTAAAGAAGAGCTTTTGTCCGAAAAAAACGATGGATTCGCTTTCCAAACGCGGCCAATGGCCCTGGCCGGCTGCCTGTTCCTGGTTCTCGCGTTCGTCTCAGGCTGCGCCCGCAATGCCGGTAGCCCCGACATTTCCCCGCCGCGTGATCCCGCAACGGAACTCCATCGCGCCACCCTCGACAGTATGCTGAACGACCCGGAAATGGTGCTTCAACAGCCTTCCGAGTATTATATTGGCCCTGGCGACGTCTTGAACCTCGCCTTGCTGGGGCGTCCGGACATCCTTGGTGAGAAAGTGGGCGCAGAAGATAGTGGCCAGCAGGGGCTGACTATACGAGTTACAGAAACTCCGACGATCACCCTTCCGCTGATCGGCGCGATCAACGTGCATGGAAAAACAGTCGATCAACTGCAGGAAGAACTTACCGCCGCGTTTTCACGCTACGTGAAAGATCCGGTGGTGATCGTCAGTATTGAAGAATATGCTCAGAACCAGGTGACCGTCCTCGGCGTGGTCAACGAGCCCGGGCGATACCCCTGGACTTTCGGTGATACGGTCCTGGACGCGCTTTTCCAGGCGGGCGGGCTGGCCTTTACCAATCGCGGCGGCCTTCCGCCGGGGCGGTTCCTGCGACTCTACCGCCAGAAAATCACCCAAAAAGAGGCAAGCGAGCTGCCGATCGCGGAACTCTTCGAGCGTCTTTCCGAAAATGAGCGCCTCGAACCATGGGAAGAATATACAATCCCAATCGAAGAATTTATTCTGAATGGGAACCTTGTCTATAACCTGCCCGTTCGCCCGGGAGATATTCTCTATGTCCCAACCGCCGGCTCGGTTATTGTCATGGGCCATATCAACAACCCCGGCGTGACTTATCTGGGTCCGAGCCTTCATACCCTTGCCCACGTCATCACGGAGCGCGGCGGGTTGAAGTATGGCGCTGATTCCGATCTCGAGATTGTCCGCAGTTTTGAAGACGGGAGCCAGGAGAGCTACTTCATCGACGCTCGGAAAATCCTTGGCCGCAAGGAACCGGATTTTTTGCTCAAGGATGGCGATCAGATATTTGTCTATAAGCATCCGGTCCGCTATCCGTTGGAGATTATCGGTTCGATCTTCAGCACAACTGCGACGACGGGCGTGAATGCCACCTACAGTCCGGCGGTCGCGCCATGATCCAAAGCCGGGAACAAGCAGAATGGATCGCGATCGAGACGAGGTGCCGCGGGGAGCGAGAGGCTTTCCGAGCCCTCGACGAGAAGCAACTTGGGGATGTCTATCTCCCTGTTGTTCAGACGAAGGATGGTGGCAGGCTGCTCTTTAGCCGGTATGTTTTTCTCAGACCTTTTGTGAGTTCATCCTCGGTTCTTCGGGAAGTCAGCACGGTCCCCGCGATGCAGAGTATTCTCGGTTCGCGAGACTCGGGATATCGTTCAATATCGGATAGAGAAATCTCCGTCCTGAAGACTCTGTGCAGCAGGCGTGTCGACCCGAGATTCGTGCCCCTTCCCGCACGGGAACAAAAGGCAAGGATTCACTCGGGTGTGTTCAAAGGCTATGTCGGCACCGTTTTAAAGTCCGGGCCGCGCCTGACGTCGCTCGCCTTCACCTTGCCGATCATGTCCGGCGCCTACGAAATCCAGGTCGCAACCTGCGATGTCTCGCCGCTTGATGAAGCAACCGGAGCGGTCAAGTCTCGCCGTCGTCGTGGAGGCAAGCGCATGCAGCGATTCTTCCGCCGCCAATCTTTCCAGGGTATCGCGGCAAACCATCCAAATTAAGAGAACGGCTTTTTGCTGGAGGAATAAAGGCGGTGCTGAAGCCGAATAAGCTTCCAATAGTGCCGCGTTCTGCCCGACGAGAGAAAATCCCAGAGAAGCCGCGCCCGCAGCCAATGGCGCTGAAAAGTTCCCCGCGCTGGCAAATCCCCAAGAAGAACGTCCCGCTCGCGCGCCTCCACCGGCTGCATCCCTCTCTTGCGGTTCTCTTTTGTTCCACCCCGAAAAAACGTAAAGCGCAGGAGGTTGAGTGCCAGCGGCGGTGCTTCTTCCACGCCGATCATCTGGTAGAGCGCGCAAATGGCTTTGGTTTTCTTGCCTTCCGGCTCGGAGAGAGCAGTGGCCTGGGGGAGCTCGAAGGGAGGCCTGGCGTGGCGGTTGATGAAGCAAAACATTCCCTGCATTTCCGCCAGGCACCCATGGCCTTTCGCGAAGGCGAGTGCTTCCTCGCACGCCATTTCAGCTTCACCTTCTGCCAGAAGCGCCTGGATATCACAGACATCGCGCCAAAGGCGGTTTCCGCAATTCCGTTCGGCGTGAAGGGCGAGAATCACTAAATGGTGAGCCTTTCGCGGAATGCGCACTTCGCTGGCGCTGGCAGCAAAGCTTTCAGATTGCTCTCCTGCCTGGAAGATTTCCTTGTCGAATTCCGAAGCCGGGATATGAATATCCAGGAGGAGTCCAGAGCGATGGCGCCAGAGCAAGGGCTCCTTCCCCGCGGCAGGGGTCCATCCCAAATTCCTCAGAATCGCACTGGCTTCAGAAAGATGCTCCCCGTCGAAGGCGATATCGAGGTCGCACATCTGGCGGAGCGCCGGAGTGGGATACGCGGCTTCGAGGGCCGCGCCTTTCAGCAGCAACAAAGGCCCAACGCCATGGCTGCTTAATGCGGAGAGAAGCTCTTTCATGATTTCCCGGCGATGGAAATAGGAAAGTCCCTGGCTTGAAAGGAGGCTCTGCGCTTTTTCAGGCGAAGGCCATCCTGGAGAGAAGGCCGTCGGCGGAATCCCACTGCTCAGCATGTGGTGGAGAAAGAGGGGATCGAGGAGTTCCGCCGCCCCGATATGATCCACAGGCTTCCATTGAGGGGCTTTGAGGGCTTTCCGGAGGGTTTCTCGATGAGAGGGAAGGGCTGGGCGGGAGAGCAGTCCCAACACCTCGAGGCGAAGTTTTCGGGAGTCCCTGGAGAGACTGTCCCTGGTAAAGTAAGGCCTTGCGTGGGAAAAAGAGGTCTTCGGAGGCACGCGAGCGTCAGGGGATGAACGAAGTGCAAGCATTCACCTGAAGACTCTGGTTTTCCAGGTCTTTAGAGGAATGTGTCACGATACGCGGGCGGACATAGGCCTTTACCGTAGACTTTTCCGAGGCCGGCCGGTCTTTTGGAAGATCCGTCTTTGTTCGGGTCGTTTTTGGTTCCTGCTTCATCGAAAACACACTTTCCTTTCGCAATCGTTCGGTAACCTGGGTTTTTTCCTGAGTTCTGTCAACGCCTACTCTTTGACAGAATGTGAAGAGCGGAGGAGGTTCAAAGTCATCCATCCCCCGCTCTTCTTTCTTAGTAGTCCAGCCATTCCTCGACACCGGTATCGACCGACGAGGGAGTTGAAAGCATCGCCGGACCGTAGTCCGTGTAGCTGCCACTTGTTTCAAAGGCGCGCAGAATATAGCCACGCTGTGAATCGCCCTGGCTGAAGGGCTCCGGGTCGGTGAACTGGTATTCCGCGCCATCGCTCAAGAGACCCTGGGCGGGGATCATGGAAAAGGTTAAACGCTCGGCGACGCCCTTGTTTCCGGCGAGGTCCGCGCGATACAAGTGGTATCCAATCGCGTCGATTTCACGGGCCGTCTTCCATGTAATCCGCGGATTGCCGCCGAGCTCGGCCAGCGTGGCCTCGAAGGCCGAGAGCGTGACGAGGGTGATCGGATTATCGGCATAGCCAAAGTCCTGATCGATGTTCTGCTCCGCTGGACCCAGGGTCAGGCTGCGCGGGTTGGATGTGTTTGTCAGGAAAAGCCCGGAAGTGACACTGTTTGTATCCGACACGCGGACAACATAATCATCGGGATCCAGACAGCTGAAGAGGTAGAAGCCCCGGCTGTTTGTGGTGCGGGTTCCGAGCAAGAAGTCCCCGCTGCTCACGACGCCGTCTCCATCCACATCGCGATAAAGATCGACCGTGACATTGCCGAGTCCGGGCTCGAAATCATCCTGCAACTGGTTGCGGTTCTGGTCTTCCCAGACAAAGTTGCCGATCGTTCCCTGGGACTCGGGCACCGGAACATTGATTTGGAAAGCTCCCGAGATGTCCGTCAGGGCGGTATTGGTCACTCCGCCGAGGGAAACATTCAAACCGCCACCGCTGAATCCCTCTGTGGCGGTGTAACTGCCGTTGGCATCGGCGGGATTGCTGGTTCCAAATACGTCGTCGGAATAGACAAAGCCTTCCTGGCCGCTATCGAAGCTCGCTTCCAACAAGGTCACGTAGCCACGGCTGACGGTGACGTCATCGAAGTAGGCCTGTACGTCCTCGCTGACCGTCGTGTGTTCCGTCATGAACGCGCCAAGGGTCAGCTCGTAATTGTCCGCGGACAATGGACCCAGATTGACCGTATAGAGCTGCCATCCGGAATCGTCGTCGGCGGAACTTCCACTATCTCCCTGAACCGTGACGAAAGTGGTCCCGCTTCCCGGCGAACCGGTGGTAAACGCATAGCGCCCCTCACCATCCTCTCCGTCTTCAGTCGAGCCATCGATGACGAGGCGGGCGCGGAAGGTCAGAACCACATCTGGCGCCCCGGTGGTCACGTAGCCGAAGTCCGCCGCTGTGAAGCTCTGGCCCGTGTTCAATTCAAGCGAGATGGGATTCTGTACCGTGGAAAGCGAGAGGCCGCTCAGCACGTTATTCGCATCTGTCACCTCGACCAGGTAGTCATCAGCGGCCAGCCCATCGAATGTATAGTTGCCGCCGCCGCCGGTTGTTTCAGTGTCGAGCAACACGTCGCCCGCGTCGACCACTCCGTCGCCATTCACATCACGGTAAAGGTCCACTGTCACATTGCCAAGACCCGCATCCGAGCCGTTGAACAACCCGTCGCAGTTATCATCCTGGAAGACCTGGGCGCTGATGCTCCCGTCTTCCTGATCATAGCCGAAATCGACAGTAAGATCCTGAAGGCTGCCAGGCGTCAACGTGGATGCCCGCGGCTCGGGAGGCGTTGTCAACCCGCCGTTAATGACGGTGTTGTCATCGGTCACCACAACAACGTAATCGCCGGGCTCAAGGCCCTCGAAGAGATATGCTCCCGCATCATCGGTGGACGTCGTGGCGAGGAGAGTCTCGCCGGAATCGACGGAGCCGTTGCCGTTTGTGTCGCGGTAAAGCTCAAGCGTGACGTTTTCAATGCCTGGTTCTCCGCCATCCTGGATTCCATCGCCATCCAGGTCGTTCCAGACAAAGTCCCCGATCTCACCGTCCGGCTCATTATATCCAAAGTCCGCATCGAGGAAGTCCTGGCCAACGGCAAGCGTGACGGCACGCGGCTCGGGGGGCGTCGTGAGGAGGCCCGTTGCCACGTTGTTGTCGTCGGTCACGTCCACAATGTAATCGCCCGGCGGCAAATCATCGAACAGATAGCGGCCGTCGGCATCGGTTGTCGTGCTTGCAATCTGTGTATCACCGCCATCGATGACGCCATTGCCGTTTGCATCGTCGTAGAGGACAAGGGTGACATTCTGGATACCCGGCTCGCCGGCATCCTGATTTCCATCGCCGTCCTGATCGTCCCAGACAAAATCACCGATAGAGCCGAAAGGCTGGTAGCCGAAATCGGCATCATTGAAGTCCTGGCCGGACGCGAGGTTGACAAGCAGCGGATCCGGCGGAGTGGTTAATCCCCCATCGATTACGCTGTTTGCGTCGGTCACATCGACGAGATAATCGCCAGCGGGAAGGCCGGCAAAGTCGTAGTTGCCACCGGCATCCGTGACCTGCGTCCCGATGAGCGGGTCCCCGCTGTCTATGGTCCCTGAGCCATTCGCGTCGCGATAGAGATCAACGGTCACGCCGCCGATGCCCGGTTCGCCTCCGTCCTGAACCCCATCACCATCGAGGTCCGACCAGATGAAGTCGCCGATCGTGCCGTTGCCCTGGTTGTAGCCAAAATCCACATCAAGGCGGTCTTCCGCACCGCCAAGGGTGAGCGCGAATGGCTCGTTCCCGGTCGTCAGGGCGCCGGTAATCACGTTATTCTCATCGGTCACACGGACAATGAAATCGCCTGGAAAGACATTTTCGAACAGGTAAGCCCCGTTTGCATCGGTCGTATCGCGCAGGGCGACATTCTCGCCGGCATCGATCACGCCATTGCCGTTCACATCGACCACCAGTTCCAGGGTGGCGTTGGGAATCCCCGGCTCGCCCGGATCCTGGACTCCGTCGCCATTCAGATCATTCCATACGAAATCTCCAATGGTTCCGCGCCGTCTATACCCGAAGTCCGCGTCATTAAAATCCTGTCCCGAGGCAAGAGCGACCGCGAGAGGGTCATTCGCCGTGGTCAGAATGCGGTTCGATCCATCGCCGTCGATCACGCCGTTATAGTCGCTCACCACCACGAGGTAGTCATCCGCTCCAAGACCGGTAAAATCGTAGGCGCCACTTCCATCGGTTGTTTGCGTCTGGAGGTATTGATCTCCGGAATCAAAAAGGCCGTCTCCGTTAACATCGCGATAGAGGTCGACGGTCACATTGGGAATTCCCGATTCGCCGGGATCCTGCACCGTGTCGCCGTTGAGATCATTCCAGACAAAATCGCCGATCGAGCCCCCGCCAAAGTAACCAAAGTCGGCATCGTTGAAATCCTCGCCCGCAGCGAGCGCCACCGTTTCCGGATCGTTCGCTGTGGTAAAGACAAGGGAAGTCACAACGCCGTTCTCATCGGTCACGTCGACATGGTAAGTGCCAGCCGGCAGGCCGCGGAAATCGTAGGCGCCGTTTCCATCGGTGACCGCCGTGTCGATTAATGTGTCGCTGACGTCGAGGGTGTTATTCCCGTTTTCGTCGCGAAAAAGTTCCAGGGTGACATTGCCGATTCCCGGTTCGCCCGGATCGACGATTCCATCCTGATTTTCGTCGCGCCAGACCAGGTCGCCGATGGAACCATCGGGCTCATTATAGCCAAAATCGGCATCATTGAAATCTTCACCGAGTGCGAGGTTCACAACGCGCGGCTCCGGAGGCGTTGTCAGCGCCCCGTCGATCACGTTCTTGTCGTCGGTAACTTCGACGATGTATTGGTCGGGGGGAAGGTTGATAAAGTCGTAAGCCCCGGACGCATCGGTCGTTTCAGTCCGTACGATGGTATCCCCGGAGTTGATCGTTCCGCTGTTATCGTCATCGCGCCAAAGCCGGACGGTCGCCTGGCCGATGCCTGCTTCGCCCGCTTCAAAGATGCCGTTTCCGTTGTCATCATTCCAAACAAGATCGCCGATGCTTCCCGTGGGCTGGTTGTAGCCAAAATCGGCGGTATTGAAGTCCTCATCCGTGCCCAGGTTGACGAGAAGTGGATCGGGAACCGCACCACCGTTCGTCTGAGCGCCCGTGAGGACGCCGAAGTTATCGCTCACCGTCACCCAGTAATCATCGGACGGCAGACCGATGAAATCGTAGGCACCCTGGTCATCTGTCGTCTGGCTGCGAAAGAGCGTATCGTCTCCGCCGGGCTCGAACACACCATCGCCATCGTCCTGGTAAAGATCGAGCGTGACGCGCTGGATACCCGGCTCGCCTGGATCCTGGTTTCCATCGGAATCGAGGTCGTTCCAGACAAAGTCTCCGATCGATCCATCAGGCAGTGTATCAACTTCCAGGAACGCCGTGCCGCCGGAGATATCAAGCTCGAATCGCAGGATATCAAACTGGGTCCAGGTCACCCCCTGGAACGTGGTCAGGTCCGCGACGGTGATCGGGTTAATTTGATCAAAAGAGTTATCCCCAAACACAACGGAGGGGTCATAGAAGACGCTGGCCGGGTTCGAAAATTCCGTGAAATTCACCGAGACGTCATTCCCGCTATCGGTGTCGATGAATCGCAGGAAAGCATCGCTGGGAGTGTCGAGGTCCACCCACCAGAACTGGATCGCCTCCAGGGGAACGTCCGACTCGAAAATGAGTGTCCCGCCACCTCCGTTGTCGTCCGGATCGTTGGTGGACAGGATTCCATTGCTGATCTCCGTGCTGTTAGGGCCATTTTCCTGAACGATCAGGGCGTTTCCCGCGATGAAGAACTGGGCATTTCCCGCCGACCAGGGTGGCCCTTCCAGATCGGGGTCGGCGCCTCCCGTCTGCGTCGTGTCGTAAAATACCCCATACCCTTGCGATTGAGAGCCACTTGCCGGACCTTTCAGGGCATCGATGGTCACGCCAGCGCTGAGCTGAAACTCGTCGTCCACGATCAGGCCTTCGGGCAGGCTGTCGAAATCCAACTGGATCGTTGTCGCTGAGGCTTCTTTTGCCGAATGAAAAAAGAAGCCCAGGGAAAAAGTAAAAAATAAAAGGCTTCTGAATAAGAGGCAGCGTCGTCTCATATAAAAAAACCACGGAGAGTCAGGAT
Organism: uncultured Candidatus Sumerlaeota bacterium; assembly: GCA_964346275.1. GTDB lineage: Bacteria > Sumerlaeota > Sumerlaeia > SLMS01 > SLMS01 > CAYFUR01. The sequence goes on along the minus strand of CAYFUR010000003.1, from coordinate 33,464 downwards.
TTTGAACCTTGCTTCGTCATGGTTATCCTGATACTTCCCCTGGGGTTGCAAGGTGAAACTTGCCCTTTTTTGCGATTCTTTGAAATCTTCTCCCAAATTGAAAAACATGGACAAATTCAACCAGAGTCAAACATCCACGGCCCCAACGACAGCCGGTTATCGGGACATTTCCGCTCTCCATTCGCTCTTTCGGTTCTTCGAGATGGTCCATATGACGATTGTTCCCCGTTTTATTTTTTTCTTCGCGAGCTGCCTTGTTCTCGTGAGTGTCAAACCAGCCTTTTCCGGAAATCCGCTCATTCTCGAGGAAGCTCAGATCGTCGAAGGACACCCGGCCCGTTTCGTTTTGGGTCACGGGAACCTTGCAGCGGGGGAGAAGCTCGCCGGGCTCATCCACCTTCCTCCCGGCTGTGCGGATCCGAGTCTGTGGGCAGCTGAGTCGGAAGGGCTCAAGATACAGATCCTTCCTTTCCGGATGGGTGCCATCGAGGGCCTGCAGGTGCACCTCGAGAGCCAGGCTGAAGACACCTCTGGGACGATCATACTGGAAGGGCCCGTCCCTGAATTGTTCCAGTCGCGAGAGGTTGCCCTCAAGCAAGCCTATCGCTCCGTTTTTCTGAATTCTGAATCCCCGATCCTGGTTTCCAGGCAGCGAGAGAAGACGAGCCAGCAGTCCCCCCAGTATTCCGGCGACTTCCGGATCCAATATGGTGCTGGCGATCAAATCCTGAGCATCAGCCCCAGCCTCCTGGGTGCGGCGTCCCTTGATCCAGCAAGCACCCGGCTCGTCCATCGTGGAAGTTCTCTCTCCATCGGCGGCTCAATCGGAGGGAACCTCTGGTTCTATGCCCCCTACAACGATACGCTGACCGACGATTCCGATTCCGTCTTTCTGACACTTGATTCATCCGACCCATCCGTGGAAATGGCGGCGCGGCCCGCTTTTCAAACGCTTTCTCCAGAGCAAAGTGAAGTGGCCATCGATCGATCGCGCAGCTATGAGGAAAACAATGTCTATCGCCGGGCTATGAGCACGGGCATCGGGAGGCGCTTCGCCTACCACTGGCTGGCGTATCCCCAGGCCGCCGGGCTCGACCGCACGGAAACCCAGCAACTCCCGTTCTTTGATGTCCTCACCTCGCCGGAGATTTCCGCCCGCGTTGAGATTTTCGGTGATAACCAAACGGATGGGATCAGTCCCGACCATCATGCAGACCTGCAAATCGAAGGAATCGCGCTCCCCCGTGCCGAGTGGGAAGGCTCGCGCCTGCATATCGTGAACGAAACCGTTGCGCTCCCTTCAACAACTCCCGCCCCGGGAGTCTCCCTGGTGCATAGCGTGGCGGACGACTCTCCCACGGCTCAGAGTGGACTGGATATGCAACTGCTGGATCGCGTGGTTCTCAGGTGGAACGGCTTTCCAAGGGCAGAGGAAGGCCTGCGGGGGAGCCTTTCCGTTCCCTACAGCGAGAATCCCCGGCGAGTGACCATGGGCGGATTCCCGGCAGGAACAACCAGCAGTGATTTGATCGTTCTCGACGTGACGGTGCCAAACACGCCGGTGCGGATCACGAACCCGCCGACGTTCAGCGATAGCAGCGGCACCGTCGCGGTGGAGTTTGAAGCCGCGCAGGAAGCCAGTAACTTCTGGATCCAATTGAAATCCGATTTTGCCCAGCCGGACCAGGCCGTTCCCACTGAAACGCTGCCATCCCCCGCCAAAACCTCCAATGTGATCGAGGCATTGTATATACGTCCCGAACCCTACGCGGATGAGATCGCCCCCCTGCTGGCGTCGCGAAATGAAGCCGCCTATGGATTCTCTCCGCAGGCCGCATACAATGCATTCAACGGCGGACAAAAATCACCGGAAGCTATCAGGGATGCCATTCGCTGGCTCCTGGAAAACTCGGCGCAAACAGCGCCCATCCCCCGTGTTGTGCTCATTGGAGCAGGCAGCCTGGATCCACGCAATTACCTGGAACTGCCCCAGGCTCCGGAAGTCCCGCCCTTCATCCAGGCGGGAATCGTGATCAACGGAAAGAATCTGGAAAACACGGTGGATTACGAATACGCACTCCTCTTCGGCAACGACGACATTCCCGACGCCGCCTTGGGCCGGATTCCCGCCGAAAATTCGGACCAACTCACCACTGCAATCAACCGCCAGCTTGCCTATGACCAGGCGGGTTCCACGCTGATCAACCCTTCTCGCCAGGGAATCTTCGTCGCCGACGAGGGGGCGCAATTCGCTCCCGACCAAAACCGGTGGATCAATCGCTGGGAGCAAACCGGCCGCCCGGCTTTCCGTATCGACCTTGATCCCGCCACCCAAAGCGCCGATTTTGCCGATCTTCAGAATCAGCTGGAAGCGGGAACGGGAGCCGCCTTCGTTCTCTATACCGGTCACGGCAACACCGATCGCTGGAGTGGCCTCAAATTTCTGGCCTCGGAGGATGTGCCCACGATCGACACAAACGGGAAATGGCCGATCATCGCGACCTTTACCTGTCTCAACGGATATTATGCTGCCCCGGGGGATGAGCCCTGCCTGGCGGAGGAGTGGCTCTTTGCTGATGAAAACCGGGGTGCTATCGCGAATATTGCCCCCGCGGGAGTGGATCAGTATTTCGAGCAAAGCCTCTTTAACGAGGCGTTCATGAACCAGTTCATCTATTCTCCAGGGGAAGCGCCGGAAACGATCGGAGACGTCCTGTTTCTCGCGCAGGTGGACTTCGCCACTGATCATCCGGAACTGGACACCACCATCCGGGAATACAACCTGTTCGGTGACCCGGCGACTGCTCTCTACCTCGAGCAGGAAACGGCAAGCGAGGAAAACTGGATGATCTACTGAGGGGAGAGACTGGCCTCCAACGGGCTTTATTGGGAACGCTTATTTTCTTCCCTCAGTGGGCGAAAAGCGGCGGAAGAGGCTTGACAGGGATCGGGGGAATTGGTCCAATGAGAATGGTGTTAGGCATATCAAACAGAGATTGCCGCCTGTTAAGTTGCCATTCACAAATTGAAGCGGTCTTTCATGAGCACAACTTCACGACCCATCGATGAAACTCTCATCCCCCTGACGAAGCTTCGTCCCTGCGAGGAAGCGATCGTGGTCGACGTGAGTTCGCGTCAGCAAGTGAGTTCGCGCCTCGCCGAACTCGGTATCGCGCCGGGAATCCCGGTCCGCATGCTCTGCAGCGGCCGCACCTGCCTGGTTTCCGCTGGCCGCTGCCGGCTTTCCCTCCGGGCCGACGAACTCTCCGGTGTCCTTGTCGAAAGACTTGCCTGATGAAAGAAACGATCTGCTCGCTTGCCGATTTGAAGCCGGGCCAGAACGCCAGGATTCTCGATCTCGAGGGCGATGATCTGCTTGTGCAGCGGTTGCTCGAAATGGGGGTTCTGGAAGGGAGCGAGGTGGAATTTCTGCGCCGGGCTCCTCTTGGCGACCCCATCGAAGCCCGCATCGATCAAAGATTCAATTTATCGTTACGAAAAAGCGATGCCGCACGGGTCCGCGTCGCACTCTCCTGAACCCCCTCACAATCGAAGGATAACGGATGCCCGCAGTCAGCACTCCCCAGCAGCCGCCTGAGAAGTCCACTTCCAAGCGCGACATCCGCGTTGCGCTTCTTGGTAATCCAAACACGGGCAAGACCACGCTCTTCAACGCCCTCACGGGCCATCGCGCCCGCGTTGGCAATTATAGCGGCGTCACTGTGGAAAAGCGGGAAGGACGGCTTCGAAAAAGCGAGCGGCGAGTCGACCTGATCGATCTGCCGGGTACCTATAGCCTCTCCGCGCATTCCGAGGACGAGTTGGTGGCGGTTCGTGTCCTCCTCGGGCAAATGCCAGGCGAGCCACGGCCCGACGCCGTCTTGGTGGTCGCCGATGCCAGCAATATCGAACGAAACCTTTTCCTCGCGACCCAGGTGGTGGAGCTTGGCGTTCCCACCGTCATCGCCCTGAATATGATCGATGTGGCGAAGGAGAACGGACTCGAGATCGATAGCCAGAAGCTCGGGGAAGCCCTGGGCGTGGAGGTTGTGCCCATCGTCGCCCGCGATGGTCAAGGGCTGGACCGGCTTGCAGAGAAAATCCAGAACCCGGAAGGCCTTCCCGATCCCAAGCCTCTCGCCGTTTATCCCGAAGAATTCCTCGCCGAGCGCAACCATCTTATGGAGAAGCTGCGCGGGGCAGGCTGCCCGGAACGTTTCCTCCAGCCGTTTCTCGTCAAGCGCCCCCTTGTCGAAGTCGATGGGGAAGTCGAACGCGAAATGGTCAAAGAGGGGGGCGAGGCCGTTCGCCGGGCCATCGAGGAGAGCCGGCGGAAACTGGCCGATCAAGGGTTGCGGCTTCGTTCTCTCGAGGCCACGTCGCGCTACCGATGGATCCGCGAGGCTTGCCGTCCGGCCATTCACGATGTCCCAAAGGAAGGGCGTTCATCACAGGAGTTCACCGACCGCGTCGATACGATCCTGACGCATCGTATCTACGGGACCGTGATTTTCTTTGTTTTGATGGCTGTGGTTTTCCAGGCGATCTATTCCTGGTCGTCGCCACTCATGGATCTGATCGAAGGCATTTTCGGAGGGTTGGGCAGCCTTGTTGGCGCTTTCCTGGCCGAGGGGCCGCTGCGATCCTTTCTTGTGGACGGAGTGATTGCGGGGGTTGGCGGCGTGCTTGTGTTTATTCCCCAGATCTGCGTCCTCTTTTTCTTTATCGCTTTGCTGGAGGACGTCGGCTATATGGCCCGCGCGGCGTTCCTGATGGATCGCCTTCTTTCGCGCGTGGGCCTCAGCGGCCGCAGCTTTATCCCCATGCTCAGCAGCTTCGCCTGTGCCATCCCCGGCATCATGTCGACCCGGAGTATTGAAGACCGGCGAGACCGCCTGGCGACGATTCTGGTCGCTCCGCTCATGAGCTGCTCCGCCCGCCTTCCCGTCTATACGATTTTCATCGCGGCGTTTATCCCGGCGCAGAAGTTCTTTGGCTTCATGAACCTCCAGGGGCTTGTGTTGCTGGCGATGTATCTCGTCGGTCTTGCCGTTGCCATTCCCGTGACCTTTATTTTAAAGAAGACGCTCCTGAAGGCACGCACTCCTTCCTTCCTGATCGAGCTGCCCCCATACCGGCGGCCTCTGCTGCGGAATGTGTTCTACCGGATGTACGAGCGGGCCCGCGAATTCGTCATTCGCGCGGGCACGGTGATTCTTGCGGTCAGTATCGTTATTTGGGCGTTGAGTTACTATCCGCGTCCCGATGCGATTGAACAGGCCCACCAGCAGAACATCGAAACGATCAATGCGGAATATGCGGCCCAGCTCCAAGCCGCGGGAATCCCCTTCGATGAAACGCAGATGCCCGAATCCGCGGAAGAGGTGGCCGCGCTTGAGAGTGAATCGAATGTGCCCGCCGATTCCCAGGCGGCGGAAACCTTGGATTCCTGGGAAGACGATATCATCCAGGCGGAGAAAGAACTGGCCGGCAATTATCTCCGCACCTCGTATCTTGGCAAAATGGGCCACTTTGTCGAACCGCTTGTTAAGCCGCTCGGATGGGACTGGCGCATTGGCATGGCGACCATTGCCAGTTTCCCCGCGCGCGAGGTGATTATTGCCACCCTTGGGGTGATCTTTGACGTGGGGCCGGATACGGACGAACAAGACAAAACACTGATCGAAAAAATCCGCTCGGCAACCTGGCCCGATGGTTCCCCCTTGTTCACCATTCCCGTGGCGCTCAGCATTATGGTTTTCTTTGCGCTTTGCATGCAATGCGCCGCGACACTGGCCACCATGAAGCGGGAGACCAATAGCTGGCGCTGGCCTCTCTTTAGCTTCGCCTACATGACGGCGCTTGCGTATATCGGCGCTCTGGTTACCTACCAGCTTTTCTCGCTGATCTTGTAAGGGAGGCGAATTCATGGATCCGCTGTTTCAAAACCTGATTGTGTGGACCATCGCCGGTGGTGCGGCAGCCTGGCTCGTCTGGAACACGTGGCGCACCATTTTCGGAGGGAAGAAGGGCTGCGGCTGCGGCAGCGGCAAGTCAGCCTGCTCGCCGATCCTCAACCAACTGGAAAAAGCCAAACGGGCAAAGTCCAGGGAATCCACCCGGCGCTGAAACATTTCATGCGCCTTCCAACCCGCCACCCCGCAGTAGCCACCGCCTGCGCCGGCGCGCTGCTTTGCCTGGCAGCGCTTTTCCTGATCCTCGGCGGGCTCCTTGCCGGCTTCTTTTCCTTCTTTCAGTTCACCGGCCTGTTCTATAATACGGCGACTCTTTGGATACCGCTCATTCTTCTGCCATCAGGAGCGACGGCACTCTTTGCGGGATGGCGCCGGGACGACCGTGCCTGGCATGCCGTGGCCGCGCTCGCCTTCTTCGCGGCCGCTTCGGGCTTCGGAATGCGCTTCTATGCGACCCATTGGGAGCCGGGCCGCCTGGCTGTTCGCCAGCAAACCCTTCCCGTCGAGGGCCTCAGGGAGCCTCTTCGGCTTTTGCATATCAGCGATATCCAATCGGCGCGGATTGGTACTTACGAGAAACGCGCGGTCAGGGTCATGCAAAGTCTGAAGCCAGACCTGATTGTTCACACCGGTGATTTCCTTCAGCCTGTCGAGCCTGCAACCTACGAATCAGAGGCTCCAAAACTGGCGGAGTTGCTGGCCTCCCTTGAGGCTCCCCTTGGGAAACTCAACGTGCCCGGCGATACCGATGGGCCGCTTTCCGAAAAATTGGAGCAAGGATTCGGTGGATTTCGGACCTTGTCCGATGAAGAACACATCCTTCAGTGGCAAGGAACGCCGATTCGTCTATACGGATTGTCCTTGCATTCTTCGCGGAACCAGCAGGCCGCCGCGGCACGGGCAGGGGCGTGGCTCGGCGATTCCGGCCCGGGCGAGGTGGCGATCCTTCTCGGCCACGCCCCCGATTACATTCTCGCGGTTCAAGAGAACCCGATCGATCTTTGCCTTGCGGGCCATACTCATGGGGGCCAGGTGCGCCTGCCGGGAATCGGGCCCCTGTTGACGTTGTCGGCTGTGCCCGACGAGCTGGCGCTCGGATTTCACGCGGTCGGCGAAACCCATCTCAATGTATCCGGGGGCATCGGCTCCGAGGGCCGGCCGGGCCTCCCGCCAATCCGGTTTGGTTGTCCGTCGGAGATGACGCTGATCGAACTGGTCCCAGCCGATTCACACTGAGGCCCCCATCTAGACATTCACGATGCGCTCGCCGCAAAGGGAATTGGTTTCTTCCGCTCCGAAAAGAAACTCCAGAATCCATTGTGCATCATCCGGCGGGGGAACCTGGAAAAATGACTTTTCGTTCGTCCCGGGGTGATAAAACTCCAGCGTCTGCGCGTGAAGCCATGGCCGGTTGAACTGGTGGAAGAATCGCTTCAACTCGTGCTGTTCCGGGCGGAGCCTTTCCACGCAACGAACCGGCGCCCCGCCGTAGGTTTCGTCGCAGACGATGGGGTAGCCGATGTGTTTCAGGTGGATGCGGATTTGGTGGGTGCGGCCGGTTTCCAGCTTGCAGCGAAGGAGGGTGAACTGGCCCGAGCGGCGCAAGACCGTGAAATTGCTGGCGGCGTGCCGCGAGTCGGGTCCGTCGATAGCCCGCCTGAGCCGATTCGCCGGATCGCGGCCAACGGCGGCCTCTACGCGTTTCTCGTCCCAATCGGGATCGCCTATCACAAGGGCCAGGTATCTCCGGCTGACAGCGCGTTTCTGAAGCTGGCGCGCCAGGAGATTCATGGCCCGTTCCGTCTTTGCGATGACCATGACACCGGTGGTGTCGCGGTCGAGCCGGTGCACAATTCCCGGCCGCTTGACCCCATTGATTCCCGGCAGGTCTGGAAAGTTGTGAAGCAGCGCATTGACCATTGTATGGTCCGGGTGGCCCGCCGATGGGTGGACCACCAGGCCCGGCTGCTTGTTGACGATAATCAGATCTTCGTCTGTATAGACAATATCGAGGGGGATATCCTCGGGCCATGGCCAATCATCGTTGAGAGGCGGCCAGGCCACTGTCACGACTTCGCCTCCCTGGATTTCGTAGCTGCGCTTGGTGTTCTCTCCGTCGACGAGGACATTGCCGTCCTTCACCAACTGCTGGACGCGGTTTCGCGAAGGGGCGTTGGGGAGACGTGAGAGCCACGTGTCAAGACGCATGCCCGCAGCTTCTCCGGGAACCTCGATTCGGGAAGGGAGCGGTTTTTCCGGAAGAACCTCGTCATTCACGGGTTATCGTAACCCTGTGCGCCTGTGACGGCGGAGATGTCCTCGACGAGCGTGCGCATCTTCCCGGCGAAAGCCTCGGTGACCAGCGCCTGGATCGTGTTTTCATTGGTCTTATTGTTTCGATAAGGATCGAACCGGCGGCTTTGGCCGCGGTTGTAGCGTTTTTCGAAAAAGACGTTTTGAGTCCGCCAGTCGATAAACTGGACCCGGAAACTGATGACACAACGATTGTCTATAAAGCCAAGCTGGGCGTCCTGGAACCGGATCAAATAGCCGATCTCCGCTTCCTGGAAGGCTTCCTCGCTCGATTCGCGCAGGGCCTCCTGGGTGAGTTCTTCCTTGGTGCGTTTTTTCTCGTCCTCCCCCAGGACGTCTTCGCCCCGTTCCACGGCAGCCATCTCGTCCAGAACCTTGGACAGGTCGCGCTCCTCCTTCACCTCTTCTTCCTCTCCCGCCTGGTGATCCATCATCCGGCGTTCCAGCGCTTCATCCACTTTACTGTTCGTCGTGACCCAGATATTCTGAGTAAAGAGTCCCCGCATCCGCCCCGTTGTTTCCGAGGCATAGTGATCCAGCAGAGGAACGATAAAGATCTGCTTCTCCCAGAGGCTCCCCACCTTCACACGATATTCCCGCTCCATGATATCGTCAGGAAAAGAGATCAAAACGGAATCGTCGATCCGGTAGGGCGACGGATAAACCGTATGCCCGGCAGGCTGAACCGTGGTTTTGCATCCCGTCGCCAGAGTGGAAAGCAGGAAGATCCCCGTGAGAAGAATCGCTCCGCGAAGGAGAGCCGGAATCGAAATCGAACTGCCGTTGTTCATGCCTTTAATCACCTTTTTGTTGGTCGTTATCGGTTGTCATGCTGGAGATGCCATCAAGCTGGAACCCGTTTCGCAACGCAACCCGGTAGACTGGCAAGGGCTCTTTCTTCCCTTTCACCGTGAGATGTTCTTTCGCCCCCGTCTGAAGTCCCATCTCCTCAAAGACCGCGGCGCCAGAACCTCCCAAATCGTCCACCGTTTCCTTGCCCAAAACGACTTCTCCTTCCGAGGCAAGGGTTTGCAGGCGCGAGGCAATATTCACCGCATCGCCCAGCGCGGTGTATTCAATGCGAATGCGCCTCCTCCCCACAAGCCCAACCGTCACCACTCCCGTGTTCACTCCGGCTCCAGTTTCGATGGGGGTGCCGAGCATCGGTTCCAGATCGCGGGCGTTCGCTTGGCGCATGGCGGCCTGGATTTCCGCTGCCGCCCGCACAGCCCGTTCGGCGTGGTTGGGGGGCTCCTCCGGCAGCGCGCCGAAAAGCGCGAGCACGGCATCGCCGAGGAACTTGTTCACTTGGCCTTCATGGCGAAAGATGATCTCCGATGCGGTGTCGTAAAAGGTGTCCAGGACCGCCAGAACCTTGTCCGGGCGGTTGCTCTCGCTTAAGGTGGTATAACCCCGGATGTCGATAAACAGGATGGAGATTCGCCGCGTGGCCCCCCAGATGGCTTCGTCGTGGTAGTTTTTCAGGATTTCTTCGCCGATGCGTGGCGAGACACTGCGGAGGAAGACATCCCGCACAAGCCGCCGGTCGCGATCTTTCACAACGATCACATAGCCGAAAAAGAGGAAAACGGCTCCGATCATTCCAACCAGCGGCTTGACCAGATCCATCCCGAAATCAGCCCACATATACAGGAAAAACTGGATCGCCACGTAGGCCAGCACATACAGAACGGCCAGCCGCGAGGCGCTGTAGAAAGACTGGAAATAGTAAAGCAAAGCCAGCACAAGGCCGGACAAACAACTGATCGCAAACCGCAGAGAAGGGGAGGCGCGATAAAGAAAATCCTGCCTGAGAAGGTTATCCAGAATATTGGCGTGAAGCCCCACCATGGGAAACTTGTTCTGGATCGGCACGGGCTCGATATCCGTTGCCATGCCGCCGGAAATGACCTCGCCTACGATCACAAAGTGATCCCGAAAGTGGCCCGCGGGTTTTTCGCCGAACACCTCTTCCCGAAATTCCGGCAGAACCACCGCGCTGAGGGTTGGATTGCGGTTCAGGTATTCTTCTCCCTCGCGAAAATTCACGAGATAGCGCCCCCGTTGATCGATGGGAATGGCAACGGTCTGGCCCGCCGGCGTTTCAAAGCTGAGGTTTCGCCCCCAGTTGATCTCGACCTGGGAGAAGGAAACACCAAAATGCTCGAGGGCGGTTGCCAGGGACAGGTGGGGGAAAAGCCGCTCGCGGTAGGAATAGACAAGAGGGACTTTGCGAACGACATCCTGTTCCCCTTTCTCCACGTTCGCGAAGCCCAGCGACTGCGGCGCGACCATGACAAGCGGGGACAACAGCGAGAGATCCAGCGCCTCGTAGGGATTGCCCCCCCTGGCTGGATCGAACTCGTGGCCCTGGGTGAGCCAGAACCACCGGCGAAGCAGCCCATTGCGCAGGTGCCTCGCCCAGGCGATCCGCTGGAAAAACTCGACGCTTTGCCCCTCGCCGGCATTTTGCTTTTGAAAGGCCCGAAGCTGCAGCAAGTAGTCATCAAAGCGTTTCACGCCCTGTTCGAGCGCTTCCGCATCCTGGCCGTATCGAGCCATTTCCTGAAACTCGGCCAGCTCGGGCGGGGGAGATCCCTCCGGCTCGAAAACGGGCGCCCGGCTTTTGAAGTGATAGGCCAGGATCGCGGGCAGGGTTTCCGCCTTGATGGCGTTTGCGAAGAGCGAATCGGTGGGTTCCTCACGCATGAAAAACAGGTCGAAGGTGATCGTCCGCGCGCCCCATTCGTTCAGGCGATTGAGCAGCTCGATATACGACTGGCGTCTGGCCAGGTCGCTATCCAGGCGCTCCTCGTCGGTATCGCTGACACCGATCACCATGATCGAGTCGCTGATGCTGCGGGGGAGCAGTTCGTTGCGCACGCGCATTTGCGCGTCGTATACGGTCCATTCAAAAGCGGTGAGCGTGGGGATCGGCACGAGTTCGATCAGGAGCAGGGGGAACAAGCCAAGGAGCAGAAGCACCACCAGTCTCGGCCGGGCTTCACTCGTCCGGCGGGCGCCCGAGCGCTTTTCCAGCATGATGTCCTTGGTTGTCCGCATCGTTGAATCCCGACGCCCTTGCGCAGGCCTTGCTTCCGAGGCGCCGTGGAATGAGATTGACCGGTGGCCGGGTGATTCTGACAACAAGCGACCAGATTGGCTAACAGGCCGTAAAGCGTGATTTTCGCATGGACTTTCAAGAGGCCCTTCCCCGGTTCCTCATCACATTCCCGATCTTTCTCTTCGCGCTCTCCTTTCACGAGATGGCCCACGCCATTACGGCCAGGTGGGGCGGGGATCAGACGTCCGCCTATCAGGGCCGGGTCACCCTCAACCCAATTCCGCATATTGACATCTTCGGAACAATTCTCATCCCCTTTGCCGCCGTTCTTTTTGGCGGGGTTCCCCTGATCGGCTGGGCCAAGCCTGTCCCTGTGGTAGAGGAGAATTTCCGCCGGGGAGGCGCCTACGGCGTGGTCGTCGCGCTCGCCGGTCCTTTCTCCAATTTCTTTCTCATGCTGGTGACCGTTGTCGTCGCGCAGGTGATCCTCATCACGCTTATCGTCTTCGACAGCCCCCTTCCAGACTCCACCGTTCAGACGGTTTTTCAACTGGTGGACTACTCGATCCGCATCAACCTGGTTCTCATGTGCTTCAACTTGATTCCCATTCCGCCGCTGGATGGTTCGCATGTGCTCTGGCACTGGTTCATCAAGGACCGCCCGCAATTTCACCAGGTCTTCTTCCAGGTGCGCCAGTTCAGCTATATTATCTTGATTCTCCTCATCTCCAGCCCGGCCATTGCCGTGCTCTATAATGGGGTTGTCGCCCCCATGGTCCGGATGGCTAGTTCTTTGATCGCCCTTCCGTTTCAATTTCTGGGCTAAGGAAAGGTTCTTCAGTGGCAAGCAGCGAAATCGCGGAAAAAAAGAGACTTCTCTCGGGCAGCCGCCCCACCGGCCTCCAGCATCTCGGCAACTATGTCGGCGCGCTTTCCCAGTGGCTTGAACTCCAGGAAGAGGTCGACGCCTATTTCATGATCGCCGACTGGCACGCGATGACGAATAATTACAATGACCTGAGCGTGCTTCCTGAAAACATCCGCAACCAGATGCTCGACTGGATTGCGATCGGCCTCGACCCGGAAAAATCAACGATCTTTATCCAGTCCGCCGTGAAGGAACACGCCGAACTGGCTCTGCTCCTGGGGATGTTCACGCCGCTGGGCCTGGCCGAACGCTGCACCTCCTGGAAGGATCTCGTCGTGGAACAGGGAAACGAGGAGCTGCGCACCTACGGTTTCCTCGGCTATCCGGTGCTCCAGGCGGCGGACATTCTCATGTATCAGGCCCACGTGGTCCCTGTCGGCAAGGACCAGGTTGAGCATATCGAGAAAGCACAGGACATCGCCCAGAAGATCAATGTGCGCTATGGCGAGGTTTTCCGTGTTCCCAACTGGCGACTGAGCCAGGCGCCGGTGTTGCTCGGCAATGACGGGCGCAAAATGTCGAAGTCCTATGGCAATTGCATCTATATCTCGGAAACGCCCAAGGAGAAGTGGGAGAAGATGCGGGTGATGAAAACGGATCCCGCCCGCGTGCGGAAGACCGATCCCGGCAACCCGGAAAAATGCACGGTGTGGGACTATCACAAGGTCTTTACGCCAAAGGAGCGCCACGCCGAAATCTGGGAGAACTGCACCCAGGCGGGCTGGGGCTGTATCCAGTGCAAGAAAGTGCTGGCGGAAGCGGTCGAGGCAAAATTTCAACCCGCGGAAGAGAAGCGCGCCGCTTTGGAGGCCCAGCCGGGCAAGTGGAAGGAGATTTTGGAAGCGGGGAACGAGAAAGCCCGCAAGCGCGCCCGCCAGACCATGGAGACGGTGCGGGAGAAGCTGCACCTTTACCAATAATTTGATTCATGGCCCGCGTATAGAGGGCTTTTCATAATTCCTTGCCGTATGCGGCGGGAACGCAGGTCTCTTGCACTCACTCTTCCGTGTCTATTTGGACTCCATTTTGCCGTCTTCTGCAACTGCGGCAGGCATTTTCGAGGACCCGCCTTCGCCCAGCAGGCTACGGCGCGCCCGGCGATAAAGATGACGAGGACGAGGAAGAGGAAGATGATGAGGATGGGCCGCCCCTTTCCGGCATCTCTTTCCGAAAACTCTTATAGACAAAAAAAGCGGCGGCCGTCCGGGCCGCCGTTTTTGATCTTCAGAACGGGAACCTCTTTACTCCAGGCCCGCGTCCGCGAGCAATTCTTCCGTATCCACACCCATTCGCTGCAGTTCCAGCAGGGCTGTCCGGCCCGTGGTAAACTGGTTTGCATAGGTGCGCACCAGGGCCATGATTTGTTCACGGCGAGGCGCATCGGGGCCGGGCTGTTCAATCTGATCGTAGGACTCTCGGACGACCTGCTCGTAAAGCTCGCGAGCTTCTTCCCGGCGGCCGAGATACTTCAGCAGGCGGGCCTTCGCATTAAGGGCTTCGTATTGGAGGAACCCGGCATCGGGCAGCTCCTGGATTTGATCGTAGTAATCCGCCGCGGCAGTGAGCGATTGGCGGGCCGCCTCCTCGTTCTGTGACATTGTCAGGATGAAGAGATTCTCATGGGCGTAGCCAAGAGCCAGCAGGGCCGCGCCTTGTTCGAAACCGTCGCCCATCTGCCGGGCCTGCTGCAGATATTCCTCAAAGACGCTGATGGCCTCTTCCGTATTCTCCGTCTGGCCGAGCGGGTCCCCGGCGAAGTAGTAGGCATTGCCTTTGAGGAAAAGCGCGTTTCGCGCGATTTCCGTATCGCCATACTCCTGCAGGATCGCGTCCGCTTTTTCCACCACCTGGCGCATACCCGAGGTGCGCTCGGCTGTCGCCCATTGATTCTGACCGAGATTGCGATCGAAATCCTGCACCGCGGAATAGAAATCATTGCTGGCGGCACGAAGCTCAGCTTCTTTCCGTGAGTGGAAGAAGACAAATATCGCATATCCCACGAAAACCAGCGTAATCACCGTCAGAATCTGGTTGGCATGTTCCTTCAGCCAGAACAGGGCGTGATCGGTGAACTCCAAGACCTCATCATGCTCGAGGTCCTTTTTATTGATCTTTTCACTACGTTTGGCCATTCGTCTGGAGAGACCTTTGTCGCAATCTTGTTTGAGCGTTTGATGCCTGATCCATTCTCGTAATCAACGCGCGCCTACCTCTCAGCTTCCGGCGCTCCACCGCAAGCCAAAACAGGGCGCCACAGCAATCGGGCTTTACCTGGAGACGATCTCTTTCAACACGAGATCCACCGCGCTCCGGGTTTCATTATAGGAAACCTTGGCCTTCATCGTCACGTCCTGGCCAATTTGCGGCCGCTCTTTGCTCCAATCCTGTGGAATGAGCAAACGGGCGAATCCGGTCGGCTCCTTCAGCGTTGCCGCAACATGGCCGTTCTCGAGCAACTGCATGGCGGTGATCTGGCCGGACACGGTGACGAGATTCCCGGCATGCTGCGGGCCCAGATCGCGAAGGGAAACCCGGGCGCCTTCTTCCAGTTCGACCTT